>CALKUU010000284.1 GCA_937996665.1 uncultured Xenococcaceae cyanobacterium
TGATTATGCCCAATCCGTTTATTCCAGCATCGAGAATCCAGTGAAGAATTTTTTGAACCTTATCATTGCTGCTCATTTCATTAAGTGAAATCTATTGTAAATATTACTTACATTTCTAATCTCAAAATGAAGTTTCATAAGTGATCTGATTTTAATTATCTGATTTGTATCCACTTTTTATCGTTGCAATCAACTCTTTAGCCAAACTAAGCCCAACATATTTTCCATCAACAATTTCTATTTTGATAATTGGAAACGACTCAATCTTTTTCTAAAATCTTAACCAGTCTAAAATTCAAGTTAGACGTAGAATCTTCAACGACCTTGCCTTGATAGATTTTTTTTATGGCTAATTTATTCTCTTTTTCAATCTTATCCAACCACTTTTGGGGATAGTTAAGCAAAAAGCGATCGCTGAATTCTTTCTCGGTTTCCTCAATCTCGGGTGCATCCACAAAGCGAACTCTAACTTGCTCATGCAAATTGTGACTAATCGATACCAAGTGAACTGAGGAATTTTCTGGGGTGATGATTAGGGGTTTTGGAGAATGGTTAATAAGCTCGGCGATCGCAATATTCTGAGAATTAATTGATTTAAGCCACCAAGAGGGAGCGTTAATAATTAGAGAACAAGAGACTATCCCTACCGATAACAAAACTACCAGAACAAACTGCCAGACTTTCTTGGTTGCAGGAAAAGAAATCTTTTGAGCAATCAGATTGACAACAGCTAGCTGAATACCCAGATAACAGGGAATTAAATAGCGAGTAACAGTAGAGCGAATTCCCCCAAAGAGTAAATCGGGCAAACCTAGAGCTAGAACAGGAACCAGAACCAAAGCTAAAATCAATAACCAAATCTGGGGAGATGAACGGCGAATTAAAAAATAGAACCCATAAATAAGAATCAACCAAACAAAAATTGTCGGTACAAAAGAGCGAGGATCGCTAAAACTAGCCAAACTACTATCTCCCCCTCCACTTCCACCTCGGTAATTAGGATTCAAGTCAGCAAAGATTAGAGCTGTTTGCAGTAACCAAGATTTAACTAAATCGAGAAAGGGTAAAGTCGCCTGTCTCCAGTCTGCCATTTTCTGCTGATTGACTTGGGTTATGAAATATAACCAAGGGGCAAAGGCAATTACGCTAGCAGTTGAGGCGAGTAGATAGTTAGCAAAAATGCGACTAATTTTAAACTTGAAGCCTTTTAACCGAGAGTTGGCTTGAGATTGTTCAACTCGATTATTGCTCTGCCAAAAATTAAATAATTCGACGATCTCCATATAGATACCATGAGCGATCGCAACTAGCGCAGACAAGGGAAAGGTATAAAAACTAAAAGCCAAACTAGCCGAGTAAAGACCCCAATCTCTTTTTCTCTTGAGCCTGATTGCTCGCAACAAAGCCGCAGTAGCAACCAAAATAGTCACTGTCCAAGTGCTATACATTCGCACTTCTTGAGCAAACAGCAAATGAAAAGGCGAAACCGCTAACACCATCACACCCACCCAAGCAGCAACAGGGGATTCAAATAATTCTCGACATAGCCAGTACATACTAGGAAATGCCAGCAAGCTAACCAGTGCCGATAAACTTCTTTGCACTGTGATCGTAGATCCCCATAACTGTGTCCACCATCTGGAGAGCAAATAGTAAACTGGTGGGCTTTGTGGTTCTCCTGTGGCTAGGGCTTTGACTGCATCCCAAGAATTAGTTTCAGCGCTGGGAAATTGATATCTATGTAAGTCGGCGATCGCTAGATCTTGATTGCGCCAGGCTTTTACCTGAGAGAAAAATTCCTGTTTGCCATAACCAGCACTATGAATCGAATTGGTTACTTCATCCCACCAATAGGGTTTGCGATCTAGGTTGGCAAAGCGAAAAAAGATCCCCAAAATCAGTACGGTAATAACGAGAAATCGCCAAGATTTTGAAGATACTTGCAAAGACATCTGCCGAGTTTCCCTGTTAGCTAAACTTTAAGCAAATGATCTATTTAAGCACTCAAATATCTCGCAATCAATCTATTTGTCGATCTTGAGAGGAAATGGTCATGATTCGGCAATAATGCGAGCATTTAAAAGAGTAAAAATACGGTCTAATTCTAAAATTCCCGATAGCTCTGCATCCTCGTCAGATGTTATTAAATCCGCTTTCTTTCTAGTAGAAAGTTCCTCTAAACGAGACTGTAATTCATCAGTAAATTTAAAGAGGTTTAGTCCTTTAACCTTAGATATTTGGATACCAGATTCAACCCAAGAAGAGGGTTGCACAATCATTTGAGAAATCATAATAGTTTTAATTTATCTATATTCCTTGATTTCAATTTTACAGATATTTTTTTGAGAGATAGTCCGCCAATTTAGTTGTTGACGATCGCAGAAGCTCTTGGAACAATTCAATAGAGCAGTAATCTATCTAGGGCGATCAAAACATGTAATGCTAGATAGTCCAATCTTCAACATCAACCAGCCCAATCCTCTTAAAATCAACCACATTAACAGTAACAATCATTAAATCATTGGCTGCGGCGATCGCTGCAATTCGGCAGTCCTGTGTGCCAATCCTTTTAATCTTGGTGTCTAGAGATTGATAAATACTCTCTGCTTTGGCGTTGTAGGGTAGAGTTTGGAACTGATTTAGAGCAGAGAATAACTCCTCAAAATATTGATAAGCAAATATCACAGAAGGTTGTCTTTTGGACTTTTGGACAGAAGCCAACGCGCCCCGTAAAATCTCCTCTACAGTAATGATACTTATAAAAATCAATTCTGCTGGCTGGCTTAGGATTTTGTCTGTTAGTCGTGGATAAAAACGTCGTTCGTCTAAAAAATTACTAACAACACTAGTATCAAGCAAATACATTAACTATCCTGATTAGAAGAAGAGTTCAAAAATTGCTGTGTCTCCTCTCGATCCAAAATACGAGAACGCTCTATTGCTGATTGTGTTTCTCGCCAAAACTTCCCCCCAAACTTACCCGCGATATTTGCTAGAGGATTATGCTCTATAGTCTTTGTCTTAGATTTGTGATGGTGCTCTTTATTCTCAGACATATTTGCCTTGGTACTTTCTTTTTATACTAGTCTATAAATTTCTGCGATCGACCATTTGTAGGTAGTTAAAGTCATAATTACTATTTCTAATCAACCATCAATTACTATTCTATCTAGCGAAAATTTAATTGAGCCTGATAGTCTTTTCAGTTTGCGAAAGATGAGAAGTATCAGCAATCAAATCTGTTTGCCAGTTACCTTGCTGTCTAACTACTTTGGTCAAACTACACAAAGGAACCTTAAAAGTCTCAACTTCAGGAACTAGACCTTTGGTCATGCCAAACACCGACCCCCCATGACCCACAAGCAAAATATCTTGAGAAAATTCCTCTACCAAATGTTTAACCGTTTTAGCTGTGCGCTGAAGAAGTTGCGCTCTTGTCTCTGGATATTGGGGCTGACAAAAAGATTGATAGTTGCAATCAATCAAAGGATATTGTTCGCTTAACCATTCTCGTGAATGAGTTTCAGGGGTTTCGCTCATCCAGTCGGGGTTAAACCATTCAGCTAAACCAGCTTCGATTTTGATGGGTAGATTAAGAACTTTGGCAACCTCAAAAGCCGTTTGAATAGTTCGCAAAAAAGGAGAAGCAAAAATATGAGTAATTTTGGTTGATTGCATTCTTACTGCCAACTCTTGCGCTTGAATTACTCCATCATCTGAGAGAGGTGGGTCATAACGTTTAGGAGCAGTGTTAAACCATTCTGGTTGCACAAAATCAAGTCGATTTCCATGCCTTGCGATCCAGACTATTTGAGTCATTTTTTCCTTTAATTACTGTGATACTTACTAGCCGAGCTTTTATCGTTATTGATATCGC
>CALKUU010000285.1 GCA_937996665.1 uncultured Xenococcaceae cyanobacterium
AATTTCTTCTACTAGATCGTGAATCAGAATCTTGCTAGCAATTTCAACTTTTTCTTCTTTTTTCTAAACTAGATAACCAAGTGAATCTTGAGCTATAAGGTAGGCGAATTTTTCTTTTGTGGCTAAAAACTTGTTTCGACAAAACTCTAGTGCCTTTGCTTTTTCTTCTAGGGAGAAATAAGCATCTTTGACATACAGTTTTTCTCGATAGGAAATTCCTGGTAAATATTTTTTCTTATCTGGCTCTTCTTTAACTAAGTTCTTTTTCTAGACAGGCAAATTCACATAGAGAAATGTAGCTGCAATACTGACACTTAGATTGCGAAGCTTTCGGTTGAAAGTTTCCTGTGCTTATTCCTGTCACGAGTTGCTCTGCCTGAGAGGCGATCTCGCTTAATTGCTCAGCATCCAAACTATATAGATAGTCATGACGTAAATAGGCAATATGGGCTTGCCCGTAGCCAAGTGCTTGGGCATATGCCCAGAGTTGCAGGTGGTGATGTTCTGGGTTGATTTGGCGATCGCTTTTATAATCGAGTAGCCAGTTATCTCCAAGTAAATCAACTATTCCCGAAAATTTGATTGCCCCGATCTGCAAACTAATTGGTTGTTCTTTCTTGGTTGCCTGGTCGCGAAAGGGTTTAAAGACCTTGCTATCTAGAAAATCTGCTACCAAGGCGATCGCTTCATCTACTGTTTCACTAGTCGAGTTTGGGCTTGAATCTTGTTGCCAACTGAGGCTAGCAAAAGGTTTTAATTGCTCAGCAGCAAACAAATTGTATTCAAGCGCAGTATGAATTAGCGAACCGATCTCTCGACCGTGGGCGATACCTTCGCCGATGCCTGGGTGTCCAAGCAGGTATTGCAATTGAAAACGATAGGGACAGATTGCATATTCGCTGAGGGCAGTGACAGGTAACTCAAAAATACCTGAACCAACAGATTGGGTCAGTAATGTTTGGTTGTTGGTGCGTTTTTCCGTAGATAGGATTTTTGTCTGAGAATCTTTTGTTGCTTTTTTTTCTGGTGCTTCTGTCTCGACAAGAGGAATGATTTCAATAGGGATATTGGCAGCAGTTAATCCTGGTGCAAGCAATGCCAAGTCCCCCTTATCTGGTTGATTAGCTGTTAGAAGTAGATAATCTCTAGCTCTGGTTAGCGCTACATACAAAACTCGGATTGCTTCTGCTGATTCTTGTTGTTGTTTTTGATTTTCGAGCCATTTATACAAGACTGGCTTATGCCAATCGTTGTTTTCATCTTTGAGTTTGAGGGCGACACCTAGTTGACTACTAAAATAAGCAGCAGGGGAAGAAGACGGTTTTTCTTTGCTTAAATCAGCTACTATCACTAATGATTTTTCTAAACCTTTAGCTGCATAGATGGTCATTAGCCCGACTGCATTGGCAACTTCTAGGGGCGGGCGGGGGATTTCTGCTTCGTTGTCGAAAAGCTGTTTGAGATCTCTAACCACGCAAAAAATATCTTGGATTCCCTTTTCTAGCTCTTGGATCAGGTTTTTAAACCCTTGCCAATCCGCATAGCGTCGCTTGCCTCCACTGAGGTTACTAATTACGGCACTGTAGCCAGTTAGGCGATCGCTTTGTTGCAGAAGTCGGCTAGGTGGCTCGCGATCGCGCAACATCAGTAACTCGGTTAAAACCTTTACGGCTGAGATCAAACTCGGTTCTTGGCTGAGTTGAATTTTTTGCCACCAACTAGAATTTTGCTTCTCAGAATTTTGATGCGAACTAGTATTTTGGGCAACCTCAAACAAAACTCGATCCGAGATTGTAAACCAAGGACTTCTGAGGGTTGCCACCAGAGCAAGATCATCTTGGCTATCTGCCAAAAACCTTAATAATGCCCAACCGTCTTTGGCTTCTCGGGTCACCAACAAATTACCTCCCCCTGCTGGGGCAATTGGAATATCCAGAGTGGCGATCGCTTCTCCATAGATTGCCAGAGGTGACCAAGTCCGAGTCAAAACTAAAATATCTCCTGGGGTAATGGGTCTGTGGGTTTGGGTTTGCTTGTCGTGAATTAAGGTTTGGCTATCAAGTATTTGTTTAATATGCAGAGCAATTTCTGTTGCTTCTTGTTGTTGTCTTTGTGCTTTATCGGTTTTGGCTTCAGATGCGATCGCTAAGGCTCGAATATAAGGACTTTTCTCTTTTTCTGGCTCATGGGTTTGATCTGAAGGTTGATCTGTCACTTGATCTGGGGCTATATGGCGAAAAGCATCTAGATCTTGATGGTATTCACCAAATAAAGGTTCAAAAATTTGATTAATTTGGGTTACTAAGGGTTGATGGGTGCGAAAGCTAGTCCCTAGAACTACCTCTTTCCCTTGATTAGCTAGGATGCGATCGCGAAAGTCTTGAAAAATTTGGACATCTGCACGACGAAAACCGTAGATAGATTGTTTAATATCACCAACAATTGTTAGTTCTGATTGTGTGGTTAATGCCGTTAATAACTCTGCTTGGGTGGGGTTAGTATCCTGAAACTCATCGACTAAAAATACTCGCCACTGCTGCTGATAACGGTTACTTACCTGGTGATTGGCTAAAGCTTTCAGAGCATAGATTTCTAAGTCAGTAAAAGTGAGAACTCTGGCTTGTTGCTTTAGCTCTGTTAAATAGCTAGTGACCTGGTTAAAGGCAGCTTTAAATATCGGTAAGATCTCTTGTAACTGTTTATCTACTGCACCTAACTCTAAATTGATTAGCCCAGATTTGAGATGATTTCTAACTAGTTCCCGTAGATTTTTGAGAGTATCTTTGACCAGTTTGACATCTTGCCAGTTTTTTTTGCTGCCAACATTGATCTTAATATTGTCGAGAATGTCTAAGAATTTGGGGCTATAATCTTCTTGTTCGAGAGCAGCGATCGCCAAAATAACATCTTGACGGATAGCTTCTAACTTATCCTCTGCCTTGCCGATATTATTCTCAAGAACTTCTCTTGCATCTTGCCAGGTCGGATCTTCAAATAATTGCTCAAAAGCTTGTTTTTTACTAGCTAAAACTAGTTCTTGCCAATCTTGCTCTTCCTGTTGCAAAGCGAGGTGGGCAGTGTGAGGATCGCTCAATAAGCAATTTATACTACTTCTCATTACCGAGTAGGGGATCTCAGTAAAATATTCTGGTGGTAAATTACCTAAAGCACTATCGATGCTAGCTTGTAGCCAGATTTTACCCTTGGCATCTTCTAAAACTGTAAAGTTAGCTGGGATACCTGCTAGTTCGGAATTTTCAGCGCAGATGCGACTGGCTAAGGCGTGAATGGTGCTAATTTGGGCGGCTTCGATTTCGGCGAGAATATCCAATCTGTCTGGAAGCCTTTGTTGGATTAGTCCGCGAATGCGCGATCGCAACTCCTGAGCCGCTTTTTCTGTGAAGGTAACAGCAACGATCTCTAACGGCGAAAAATCATGCCTTTCTAGATAAGCTAAAAATCTTTCGGTTAATAAATGAGTTTTC
>CALKUU010000286.1 GCA_937996665.1 uncultured Xenococcaceae cyanobacterium
GATTTTAGTAATCAAGCCCAAGCCTACGAAAATCCTCCCTTTTTTGCCCATATTCGAGTATGTATGCGCCCTTTGCCCCCCGAACTGTTTGGCACAAGTTTATTTCTCGAACAAGCCTATGACTATGCTCTCTCTCAACCATATCGCTTGCGAGTTTTAAAACTGTTGCTGATTGATGATCGCATTGAGCTAGAAAACTACAAGGTTAAAAATCAGGAACTATTTTTAGGGGCTTCCAGAGATCGCGATCGCTTAGCAAAGTTAACCCCCGATCTGATCGAAAAAATGGAAGGTTGCGATATGAATGTCACCTGGACAGGAACAGGCTTTCATGGCGAAATCAAACCAGGTAAAGCCTGTATGGTGGAGAGAAAAGGCAAGCTTACTTATCTTGATAATAGTTTTGATCTTGATGGTACACAGTTGATTAGTTACGACCGTGGGCGAGACCCAGCCACTGACGAATTAGTCTGGGGTTCGATCGCCGGGCCATTCGACTTTAAACCAATTGCTAGTTTTGCTGACGAAGTTGTTTGAGCATCAGAGGTTATGTTTAATGAGACTATGTTTGGTGAGACTATGTGGTGATTGACTGGTTTTTACAGCAGTGGAGTTGAACATAGCGATCAACGAAAAACCCTGCAAACGACCAATCCTGATTAAGATAGGTTACAACAAATTATTCAAAAAATAATAATCCTGGATTTCCTATCGTGAGTAATCGTAATTCGGCTTTTCCAACTCAGCTACTTTTTTATGGCGTTGGTGCTTTATTTTTATTGGTTGTATTTGGGTTTCTCAAACCTTTTGTTATTGTCAATGCTGGGGAAAGAGGGGTTCTAATGCGCTTTGGTGAGGTAAAAGATACCATTTTAAATGAAGGATTGCACCCCATTATTCCCGTGGTGAATACGGTCAGAAAACTATCGGTTAGAGTCCAAAAAAATGATGTCAATGCCGAAGCATCTTCTAAAGATTTGCAAGACATCACGATGGATGTCGCTGTTAATTGGCATATTGAACCCGAGTCAGTCAATGATATATTCCAACAAGTGGGAGATGAGGCACAAATCGTTTTCAGAATTATTGACCCTGCCGTATCGGAAGTAGTCAAAGCTGCTACAGCGAAGAAAACAGCAGAAGAAATCATTACCAAACGAACCGAATTAAAAGAAGAGATTGATATTCAACTCAAAAATAGACTAAGTCCCTATGGAATTGGGGTAGACGCTGTTTCGTTGGTCAATATCTCTTTTAGTGCTGAATTTGCCAAGGCGATCGAAGCTAAGCAAATTGCCGAGCAAGAAGCCAAACGCGCCCAGTTTGAGGCGCTCAAAGCTAAGCAAACAGCCCAAGCAAATATCAATCTGGCAGAAGGACAAGCTAAAGCCCAACAATTACAAAGAACAACCCTCACCGCTGAATTGTTGCAAAAACAGGCGATCGAAAAATGGGATGGGAAGTTTCCTTTAGTGCTAGGTGGAGATGGCGCTCTACCTTTTATTAACATCGATGCCGAAAGTGGAAGATCGCTTAAAAAATAGTCATTCTTCAATTTTATGAGCTTAATAGTTTAGTGTTATTTTGGTATCTAGATTTGGTATTTAATTGCTAGAACAATGTTCCGCGCTGATGTCCCTAAGCTTTCACAATCTTTGATTACCTGATACTTAATTACCAGATCAAGCTGTTTGCTATTTAGCCGACAAATTTTGGGTTACAGACAGTGAATATTTCGTTGACTAGTGTGAGAATTGAAACTAGCCTTAAATAGCTGAATTGAGATTGCAATCGGTTTATCAACAACGCTAATTTCAAAATTAATTTAGCTCGCTAATTGCCAACTAAACTCTAAAAAACTATTTAATAAGCGATGTGGCCGTATAAAACCCCTGGCATTCCCGATCAATTATTTGCCCGTCTTCCGGGAATCCCTCTGAGTAAAAGAGAAGTACGAATCTTGTTGATTTCGTCTTTACGGATGCCTCCTAATTCGGTGTTGTGGGATATCGGCGCAGGAACAGGGACAATTCCCGTCGAAATAGGTCTGTTGTGTCCAGAGGCAAAAATTATTGCTGTCGAAAGAGATGAAGAAGTAGCAGGGCTGATTCAGAAGAATTGTGATCTATTTGGCGTTAAAAACGTTGAAGTTGTGCGCGGTAACGCCCCTGATTGTTTTGAGAAACTAGAAGCTAAGCCTGATCGCATTTGCCTAGAAGGCGGTAAACCCATCGGCAAAATATTGGAGCAAGCTTGGGAATATCTGCAACCAGATGGGAGAATCGTCACCCCAGCAAGTAATCTCGAAAATCTCTATACTCTCTCCAAAGGTCTTTCAGAATTACAAGCAAGAAATATTGAGGTTGTGCAATCCGCAGTTAATCGTCTAGAAACTAGAGGTATTCACCAAACTTTTGCAGCCGTCGATCCTATTTTTATCCTCAGTGGCGAAAAACTTTAATTTTAGAATTAGTGCATGAATCGTGAAGCTTGGGTTGTCATTTGTTTAGCCTATATTCTAGGTCTGTTAGCAACTAGTTGCTTTTACTTTTCGGCAATAGAACTATCTTGGTTTTTGTTACTGCAAATTGGCTTGTCTTTTGTAGTAGCGATCGCTCTAGTTAAATTCTGGGGTCAAAGATCAAAAAAGTTGAAGTTAGCGAATCAAGCATGGCTAACTGCCCTTGTAATTGGACTTTTGGCAGTAGTTTATTTTGAGCTGCGAATTCCCCAACCCCAGGTTAATGATCTAGCTAACTTGGCTATAGTAGAGCGATCGCAACCCGTCACCGTTACAGGCAAAGTCCTCAACGAACCGAGATTAAACAGTAATCACAAGCTCAAGTTCTGGCTCGAAGCGCAATCAGTAAAACTCGACAATCTTGATCCTAATCGGGAGGTCTCAGGAAAAATTTATACAACTCTGCCTCTATTTCTCGGCAAGGATCTCGCTCCTGGTCAGATAGTGAAGCTTCAAGGTAGTTTGTATCGACCAAAACCTGCCCTCGACTCTCACCAATTCGATTTTGCTCGCTATTTACAAAAGCAAGGCTCTTTTGCTGGCTTAACTGGCTATAAACTTATCTCGCGATCGCCATCAGGTAATTGGGGTTGGTACAAACTTCGCCAGCGGATTGTTCAAGCTCAGGTCAGAGGATTGGGTAGCCCTAACGGACAGCTAGTTAGCTCGATGGTGTTAGGTAGACGGGCGGTTGATTTGCCTGCTCAGATTCGTAATCTTTTCGTGGTGGGGGGTTTGGCGCATATTTTGGCAGCTTCGGGCTTTCATGTCTCATTATTGCTGGGGGTAATTCTGCGCTTTACCCAGTTTGTTGATCAGAAAAAGCAATTAACCATTGGCATTGTGATTTTGCTTTTCTATGTTGGCTTAACTGGTTGCTCCCCTTCAGTGGTTCGGGCAGTGTTGATGGGAATTGCGGTCTTAATTGCCCAGGCTAGTCAAGCCAAGGTTAGACCTCTGGGGGCATTGCTGCTTGTGGCACTGCTGATTTTGCTGGTTAATCCGCTTTGGATTTGGGATTTGGGTTTTCAGCTTAGTTTTTTAGCAACTTTTGGTTTAGTTTTTAGCCTGCCAGGACTGATTAAGAAACTTGATTGGCTACCCCCAACTATTGCCACCGCGATCGCCGTACCCCTCGCCGCAACTCTCTGGGTACTACCCCTGATTATTTATACTTTTAGCAAGGTTTCCACCTACAGCATTTTCGTTAATGTCCTGACTACGCCTTTAATTACAGTGATTAGTTTAGGAGGAATGTTAGTTAGTGCGATCGCTCTAGTTAATGTCTCGCTGGGGGCTGCTTTTGCTTGGCTCCTCAAATATCCCGTCTTGCTTTTGGTGGCAATCGTCCGCTTTTTTACTAATCTACCTGGTAGCAGTTGGGCAGTGGGCAATATTTCTATCTGGTTGCTTCTGGGGATCTATGGAGTAATTATTCTGCTTAGTTGCGATCGCAAGTTACAAAAATATTGGTGGCTAGGTTTACTCACAATTTTAGGCTTGCTAATAATTCCCTTGCAATATCAGCAAGCGAATTTATTGCAAATATCAGTTCTGAATACGACAGGACAACCAGCGATTGTCATTCAAGATCATGGTGAGGTGTTGTTGATTAAGAGCAGCAAGGGCTTAAATGAGCGCGATTTTCAGTATGGGGTAATGCCGTTTTTTGCCAGTCAGGGAATTAATCGAGTTGATTATTTGATCTTGCTAGGTAATGAGGGTCTAAAACAAGAACAGAACTTGCAAAGAGTGCGATCGCAGATTCCAATTGCTCAGCTAGTTGTTTATGGTGATGATACCAGTCTCCAAACCAACTTACCGATTACTTACAACTCAGAAATTGTCACAGATTCGCTTAAGTTACAGCCTGGAACTCAAGCACAAGAGTTAACGATGCAAGTTGATAATCGTCGCTGGTTGATCGGCGATCGCGCTGCTCTCCAAGATTCCCAACTAGACTCAAC
>CALKUU010000287.1 GCA_937996665.1 uncultured Xenococcaceae cyanobacterium
CGGCTCAAAGAATATTTAAAAGAACGATGAATATCATCCGATTGCCCCTGTTGCTGATAACTAACAGTTAAGTCTTCTGCTTCAAGACAAATTTTTGCTTGCCAATCCGCTTTAGAAACAGACCAACAGTGCAAATTATCAGGATCTTGCTTACAACCTAAACTAGCTAACCAATGCTCTATTTTATTCAAAGAATGATTATATAAAGGAGTTTCAGCAGTTGGTAAGCTCATACAGAATTTACGTAAAAAATAGAAAAGTTGAATGACAAAATCTTTCATCATTGTAAGCAATTGTCCCAATCATTTCACCCCAAGAAGCTTGACGAGCTAAATGCTTACCGCCAAGCTTCTACTTTTTAAAACACACTTATTTAAAACAAGATAATAACTTTTCTTCTTGTAAATATGATTTACTAAGAACGAAAAAAATCAGCAATCCAATGAAAAAGATTAGATTTCGATTTCGATTGAGAAGCTACTTCCTGTTTTGAGGAAGTTTTTGCAGCAGCTCCAGAAGTTTTAGACTCAGAAAAATTCTTAACTTCAGGCTCAGCAGAAACTGCCGTTTTAAGAACAACATTCTCAACTTTATTTTTTTCGACTACTACTGAAGTAGTTTCTGGCTTTTCTTTAACAGCGACTGAAGTACTTTCAATCGGCTCTTTAACTACAACTGGTTCAGCTTGAACAGTTTTCTCAGTTAAGGTTTGAGCACCAGAGCTTTTGCTAGATTCTGGTTTTTGGGAGTAATTTTGTAAATTACGCACAAAAGAATCAAGCTTTTTAGCATCATCAACTTCAGCAGTACGGGCTTCAGTAGCGTACTGAGCATTTTGATTGTCACCAATATAGGCTAACCACTTTTCTAAATCCTCTCTCAATAAATATCTAATCCCATCGGTGGGAAAATCTTGGCAAAGTTTAATTAAGTCTTTTGAACTATGGGCTGCTTGACCGTTGGCAAAAATAAAAGGTTCAGTCATTTAAACTACTCACAAAACAGAGTTGGTTGGTTTACAGATATTCTGACACAAGAAAATTAGCTCTGAGCTAAGAAAATTATTAAGTGTCAAGATTTAATGATTTTTAGAACAGACAAAATAGATAAAACGTTTTAACCTGAGCTTGAGAGATAGCAAATCACTTTTTACAGACTACTCCCAGAAAAAACCATATTTTATAACCATAATTTGATTGTATGTACTTGTTTGCCTGGAAGTTTTAGTAGTGCTTGTGAAGTAATTATCAAAAAATTTTCAGCATAAGATTTAAGTTGCTGTCCATCCGAAAAAAGTAAATTAAAAGTATCGAGGAGTATTTTATGGAGCGTCGTCAATTTTTAGGTTGGATTAGTGTGGGAATGCTAGCAACTAATCTCCCGATTTTATTGGCAGCTTGTTCGTCTTCAAATGATAAGACAGCAACAACTGACCAGAAAACTTCTGAGCAATCGGCTACTAATTCAAAAATCACTCAGGATAGTGAATCTGAAGAGACTAGACAAGCTAGCAGTTTATTGGCAATTGGAACTGAAACAGAATTAGCAGATCAAGGTTTTTTATTTAGTAGAGAGAAAAAAGTAATTGTTACTCTCGATAAGTCTGGTAAAGCGATCGCCTTTAATCCTACTTGCAATCATCAAGGTTGTTTAGTTGATTGGGATCAGACTAAAGATAAATTCATTTGTCCTTGTCATAATTCTATTTTTGAAGCCGATGGCAAATTAGTTTCTGGACCCGCTACAGAGTCTTTGTTACCTCTAAATCTAAAACTAGAGAATGGCAGTATTTTGGTGGAAGTTTAAGTTATCTTATTTTTTTATGACTGCTGATCTCAAATCACAGAGATTTGCACAATAAGCAAGCTAAATATTTTGCAGCATTTTTCTAACTTGAGGATTGTAAACTTGTAAATAATTCCAATAATTTTCGAATACTTTTTCGACATACCCTTTAGTCTCAGCATAGGGTATCTTTTCAACAAATTCATCCTCATCAGCTAAACCATAACGGTTAACCCACCTCGCTACTGCATTAGGTCCCGCGTTATAGCTGGCGACGGCTAACATCGAATTGTTATTGTACTTTTTGTGGGTGTAGTCGAGATAAAAAGTACCAATTTTGATATTGTCTTTGGGGTTAGTCAGAGAATAATCGCGCAAGCCTAATTGTTGAGCAACACTTTTTGCGGTGGGAGGAATAACTTGCATTAAACCCAAAGCTCCAGCAGAGGATTTGATCTGAGGCTCAAAACGAGATTCTTGCCGAATCAGGGAAGTTACTAAGAGCGGATTTAGATTGCGATCGCGGGAAAACTTTAAAATATTCTCTTCAAAAGGAAAAGGATATAAAGACTGCCAGTATTCAGGTGTATTTTTCAGATCGGTAATTTGCTGGCTATTTTCAGGATCATCGAGATTACCTAAAGCATACAATTGATTAATGCCTCGCAAGTTTTTACCTTGGGAAATTCTCATGACACCTTGGGTAAATTGATCTGCCAAACTTAACTCGTCCTGATCACTGATTTCCAATTGAAACTGACCCCAAGCTTCTCCTGATAAACCTGCTTTGTATAGTTCACGAAAAACTTGAGAACCACCAGGAGGGTTAAGAACTGAAGATGTCACAATTTTAGGCTGCTTATGTCGAACGCTGGTAAAGTCACCAACATCCCAACCAAGTGCGATCGCAGAACGCCACGCATAATAGGAATGAGGGAAATTAGCTAAAGTCGTCTTAAAAGCTTGCTCAGCATCCTGAGCATGTCCCAATTTCTTAGCCCATTTACCAATCCAAAAAGCAGCTTTAGGAGCTAGAGAATGCCGAGAGTTGTTAACGACAATTGGTTGCGACCATTGCCAAGCTTGTAAGAAATTTCCTGCTTTCGCCTTCTTGCTAGCAACGCTCCAACGATACTCAGCCGCTGCATCAGAACTAGAATATTGAGTTAAAACTTGTTCGCGAGCTTTTTGTGCCGAAACTGGACTGTTTAATTTATCTAGTATTTCTGCTTTAGCAATTAAAGCTTGAGGTGCATGTTTAGGAAACTTGGCGATCGCTTGATCTAAATATTGCAACCCAGTTTTGTTATCAACTAAAGTTGCAAAACGACGTAGACCCCAGCCTGTAAAATTGTCATCAGGATAACTAGTAATCAGTTGTCGATAATAATTTTTAGCAGCTTTCTTATCTTTGACTAGATGATAACCTCTAGCTGTGCGGTAAAGATGGCGAGCATTACGAGGTGCTTGAGCATAAGCCTTAGCTGCCTTGTCATACTTCCATTTCGTCCAATAAATATCACCCAATGCTTGCCAATCTTCGGCATTAAGCTGACTACTATAATCAGTCATTAAGCGATCGCTAACTGAAACGATGTTGTTATCATCAGCAGCAAATTTAACCAAAATTTTCATTAATTGAGGCTGGTCAGGATTTTGCTCTAATAACTGCCAAATTATCTGGTGAGTTCGATGATGTTGAGGAAATTTAGCGATCGCCTGATCCCAATAATCATAATTTTCTTGTCCCAAAAAATAAAAAGCGTCAGCAACAGCGGGGGAGTCTGGATATTTCTCAACTAATTTTAACCATGTCGATCTAGCTTTAGCTCTATTTAATTCCAAATCGTAGGCTTGACCACGTTTTAATAAAATATATGGGGCAAGAACAGAATATTTATCTTCTAAAGAGTCAAGTTTTTGCAGAGCCTGTTTACCCTGATTGTTAGCAATTAAATCAACAGCATTAGTTAAAATAGCTCTTTGACCAGCCAAAGAGTCGCTAGCAGCGATCGCAATCTGAAGCTGAGTCCCTATGCCCTGACGTTGATGCTCGACAAAATCTGTACAACCAAGAGTTCCCACAGAAATAATTCCCAGAAGAGCAAACAAGCAAGTATTACTAGAAAATCTTTCCAACATAGTCACCTAAATCGCAATTAAATAAAGAACAGTACAGAATAATGACCCAAAATCAAAACAGACCAACGTATTGCTAAATCTGGGTTGTAGTTGCAATTAACGGATAATGTTTAGCAAACTAAAAATTAGTTCAATGACCAGAAATAATGCTCTCAAATTTATTTAGTTAGCTGGTTTCTATTCAGTGTAACTAAAGACTCGATGCAATTCTCAAACCAAAAGCATCAGACAAGTCTTGAGGTTTAGCCTTCAAACGATGAGCAGATCTGCAAGAACCAGGAAAATGTAACCAAGAACCACCTCTTAAAATTCTCGGCTGAGAATCATTATCCTCAAACCAACTACTACCGTCGACAGGCGCTCCTTGATAGTTATCATGCCAAGTATCTTGACACCATTCTGCTACGTTGCCATGCAAATCATATAAACCAAAAATATTGGGAGGAAAACTCCCTACCACAGTCGTTTGATTTCTATTCTCACCTTCTTCTCCTAAGCCATAAGCAAATTCCCCATTATAGTTAGCAACGCTAGTATTCAAAGTAACTCCACAATGAAATGGAGTTACTGATTTACCCCGACAAGCATATTCCCACTCCGCTTCACTTGGTAAGCGAACCTGCCTACCAATTAACGCCGAAACTCTGTCACAAAATTCAAGACAGTCAAACCAAGAAACTCGTTCCACAGGTAAATTAGGATCTCCTTGAAAACGAGAAGGATTATTCTTCATAACAGCTATCCACTGTTGCTGAGTAATCGGATATCTACTCAAGAAAAAGGGCTTAATTTTTACAGAATGTTGAGGATATTCATTCAGAGATCTTTCCAATTCTGTTTCAGGAGAACCAATATTGACTTGACCTCCCGGAACTCCAATTAAATCGATTGTGACATCCTTATTTAGATTAAAAACCGCGTATTTAGCCCTACTCTTACAAGTCTCAGTTTTCAATGCAGAGTGACGACCCACTACTACCGAATCATTAGGTGTAATCGTCGCAAATTCATACTTGACCACTTCTAATTTAAGATTTTGAATTGAAGCTGGCTTTTTTCTTTGAGAAGCCGGAGAAGGATTTGCCGAAACTCTATTTCTAGACCTAGTTTTTACTCCATAAATAGCAGTTTTGGAAGCCCTAGATGATTGAGGAAAATAGTTTTGACGCTTCACTTCCTTAACATGAGAAACACCAATACCTTTGGAGCCAAGAGCCTCTAGAACTTCGTCAACTACTTGAAACCTTCTCTTCGTAGCGCCTTCAACCAATTTATCTAAAACTCTACTCAACTCATAACTAATCTCATTATCTTCAAGATATTCTCGCCAAATCCATTCTCCTTCAGTGAGATCAAACAAGTCAGTAGGCTCAATATTAGTTAAAAGATGCAAACAAGTTGCACCTAAACTATATAAATCGCTAGCAAACTTTGGTTTTCCTGCCGCTTGCTCAGGCGATATATAAGCAGCAGATCCGATAATTGTCCCTGTTTTTTGTTTACTATCTGCACCCTGATTTTCTTTGGCAGCCCCAAAATCTACTAAAACTAATTTATTATCTTGTTTTCTTCTAATAATATTTTCTGGCTTAATATCACGATGAATGACATTATTTTGATGAACAAATTTTAAAACAGATAACATATCTTCCAACAACTCTTCAATCTGTTGTTGGGTAAAAATACCTTGATTTTCTAATTCTTTGCCGAGATCATTACCATCAATAAACTCTTGAATAAGATAATGTCTTTCTTCTTGATCAAAAAAAGCTAATAAAGCAGGGATTTGATTATGCTTTCCTAATTCATCAAGCCGAACTGCTTCTCTTTTAAATAATTCAAGTGCTTTATCTAAACCTTTTTTGCTCTTAACTTGTGGTAAAAATTGTTTAATTACACATAATTTTTCAGAATTATCTAATTCATCGATCGCCAAAAAAGTACGTCCAAAACCCCCTTTTCCAAGAATTTTTAAAGCACGATAGCGACCTTTAAGAATCAAACTCGAATTACATTGCTGACAAAGAGTTAATTTCTTATCATTTATTGCTAGACAATCTGGATTTAGACATTGACTCATAACAAACTTTTTAAAGCCACATATGAGACTTTTATAACAGCATTACTCTATTAACTGCAACAGAAAAAAATACTATTATTTTTTAATTTTGCTCAGTAATTTTAACTAGATAAGCATATTTTATAAAATCAAGTAAGCAATTAATTAGATCATAAATTTCATCAAATTAGTCAATAAAAACGATTTGTATGCAATCTCATCCTACTAATTTAAAAATTTAACCAGTTAGCAACAGTAATTGGCACAGGTAAAAGTACAAAAATTAAAACGCCTAAAGACAATAAACCAGCAAAATCTCGATAACCATCTAATTCGGTAATATCATTCAAAGCAGGTTGGTCAATTAGAGGCATCAACCATAAAAATATTGCCAATAGCCAAAAAGAAGGATTAATCACTGCGAGAACAGTAGTTAAAATACGAGCTATTTGACCAATCACGAGAGCCATCCTTTGACCAAATACAGCATGAGCAATGTTCCCTCCATCTAATTGTCCAACTGGAATTAAATTAAATGCAGTCAATAACAAACCTAAATAACCAGCAATAGCAATTGGATGTAAATTGATAGCTATATCAACACCTAATTTACTACCCAGAGCAGATTTAGCAATCATAGCCAGGAGAAAAGAACTTCGAGGATCAAAAACCTTAAAGTCAAAAATATTACTTGTTTCTAAAGGAACTGTTTGAGATTGAGTAAGTCCCCAAAATAAAATTGGAATTGTAATCAAAAACCCAGCAATTGGTCCTGCGATCGCAATATCAAATAAAGCGCGACGATGTGGAGTAGGTGTTCTTCTTTGCACAAAAGCACCCAAAGTACCAAAAAAGAGGGGAAAAGGAATCAAGTAAGGCAAAGTGCAACGCAAATTATAAGACAGACTCACAAAATAATGTCCTAATTCGTGAACTATCAAAATAGCGATCAGAGGAATACTGTACAGTAAACCTCGATTCAAAATATCTGGTTCAGATTGCAATTGTTCTACGGTAAAGCCTGCTATTTCAATTCCTGCAACAGTAGTTGTCACGACTGTCATAGCCAAAAACAACAAAGCTAAAACTGGTCTAGTTATTGGTTCGTCTCGATCTTTTTTACTGCCTTGAGCCTGAGGATTAGGAATCAAAGCAAAAAAAGGCTGACCTTTAAGACCCTCTTGAAGAATTAAAAAAAAGCGATCGCCAAATTCTTTCTCAACATTAGTTTTAACCCGACGATAAGCCTCTTCTGGAATCGCCTTAAGCTTACCTCTACACAAAATAGCTTGAGGTCGATAGTCAATGTTTTGGAGATAGTAAATATTCCAGGGAAAACAACTGCGTAGAGAGTTCTCTTCTTCGCTATTAATTGGTTTTAAAGTTTTAGCGATCGCACTAACTCTAGTCTCCTCAAGACTATTTTTGGAAGAAGATTTAGATTCCTCGACTACAGGTTTACCCCTTTGAACCAGCCAACCATAGATCAAAGGACAAACCAACAAAGGAATTAATAATAATAAAATTGGAATCGGTTGAGATTCTCCATAAATTTGACTCCAGGCAGTCCACAAAAAGGCAGGAAACATCATCACGAGCCAACATAGCCAAACAGGAGTTTTGGTAATACCGCTAATGCTCCGTTGCACGATTCCATAAGTAACCGCACTCAATAAAATTAGAACTAACCAAAGTTTTATCATCAGGAAATCAAAATCGAGGAACTAAAATTTTAATGGCTAAATAACCTAGACATTATCAAGATAAGCAAAAGAGCATGTTAACAAATTAAGCAGAGGCGTAATTTAAAGATAAAATGAGCCGACTAGAGTTTTTGTTGTTAACCAAGTTATAAGTATGCCTCAAGACTTACCAGAAATTAATTCTCCTGGTTATAACAAACGTCGAGCCCCTCATTCTATTCTTCCCGAAATATTTGCCTTCGCTCCCAATAAAAACACCCTAGGTGCGACTGCTTACTTCATTGTAAATAAAACAGACAACATTTTGATTGATTGTCCTCTCTGGCAAGATAGCTATCGAGACTTTGTATTGAGTCAAGGTGGAGCAACCAAATTAATCCTCACTCATCGAGGTAGTCTGAGTAGCCAAATCAAGCAAATTCAGGCAGATTTAAACTGCGAGGTTATTGTTCAAGAACATGAAGCTTACTTACTACCAGAAATTGAAGTTACCAGCTTCCAAGATAATTTAAATATCGATCCAGATCTGGAACTGATTTGGACTCCAGGGCATTCCCCAGGATCTACTTGTGTATATTGGCGTCGACAAGGTGGAATTCTATTTACTGGGAGACATTTACTAGCCAGTTCTGTTAATAAATTAGAACCTATTTACTTTCCTAAAACTTTTCACTGGTGGCGACAGTTAAACAGTGTAGCTAAATTACGCGATCGCTTTAACGAACAACAACTAAGCTATATAATTCCTGGAGCCAATACTGGCTACCTCAGAGGAAAA
>CALKUU010000288.1 GCA_937996665.1 uncultured Xenococcaceae cyanobacterium
GAAGAAGCGATCGCTTCCTATGAAAAAGCTATTGAAATCAAACCAGATGATCTTGATGTTTGGTCTGATCGAGCCATTGCACTTAGTGATTTAGGTCGCTATGAGGAAGCACTAATTTCCTATGGCAAAGCCTTAGAGCTTGATCCAGAATCGGCTCAAGTCTTCTTCAATATTGCTTGTTGCTATGCTTTGCAGAATGTAATCGAAAAATCCCTAGAAAAACTCAGCCAAGCCATTAACCTCGATCCGCAATGTCGAGAAGATGCAAAAACAGATCCTGACTTTGACAAAATTCGCAGCGATCGCCGTTTTCAAGATCTAACTTATTAGTACTCCATCTTGCCCGAAGTAGCCTAAGCAATAAAAGTATTCATCCGATATTAAATCAGCCAATTCAAATCGCTCTTATCAGGAATAAAGCCTTCTCTTCATCATCCCAAATATCAATTTCTTTTTTTGCAACATACGTTAAAACCTTGATATATCTATTCTTTGACAACCCTCGAAAATACTCTTATCTGAATATTTATAATGAGCCTGATATAACTTTAGGTGGAACAGGACTAAGCATATATACCGTAATCTTATAAGTTTCACAGTAATTGGTGACAATTTAAACCCAATTTAAAATCATCAAGTCAAGAAAAAATTATTTCTTGATTACAGGTTATCTAAATCATGGGGTATGAAGTTTTACCTGATCCTAGAGAAAATATCAAAAAAATTTAATTACATGACAGAGCACCAAGAAACCACACCCAATCAAGATCGAACATGGAGCGGTTTTAGTGAAAGACTGAATGAATTGAAAGCATATGAACAGACAGTCTCACTCTGTGAAAGGGCGATTAAAATTAATCCTGACAATCATGATTATTGGTACAACCTTGGCACTGCATTAAGTAAATTAGGGAGATACGAAAAGGCGATCACCTCTTATTACAAAGTAGTTGAGATCAAACCCGATGACCACGAAGCTTGGTATAACCTTGGGGTTACTCTGCTTGATTTAGGTAAACATGAAAAGGCGATCGCCGCCTATGACAAATCATTAGCAATCAGACCCGATGACCACGAGGCCTGGTATAACCTTGGGGTTGCCTTGTTTAGTGTGGGTAGATATGAAAAAGCAGTAACCGCTTATGACAAAGCATTAGCAATCAAACCCGATGACCATGGATCTTGGTATAACAAGGGCAACACACTGTGCAAATTAGATAGACAAGAAGAAGCAATTATTTCTTTTGGTAGGGCATTAACAATCAAACCTGATGATCATCAAGCTTGGTACAACCGTGGAGTTATCTTGTCCGATCTAGGTAGATACAAAAAGGCAATTATTTCTCTTGATAGAGCATTAGAAATTAAACCTGATAAAAGTGAGGCTTGGGATATTCGGAATGCTGCGCTGAAGAGTTTAAACAAATACGAGAAAGCCAGTATTTCATACAATAAAGTTCTAGAACTCGATCAAAAGTCAGCTCATACTCTCTATAGCCTTGCTTGTCGCTACGCTGTCCAAAATAAGATTGGACAATCTTTAAAAAATCTTAGTCAAGCAATTAACTGTGCGCCACAATATCGAGAGGCAGCAGAGGCAGACCCAGACTTTGACCGAATCCGTAGCGATCGCCGTTTTCAAGACCTAGTTTCCAAGATCTAATTAGCTAGTACCTTAGAAACTCCATTTTGCCTGGGAAAATTCAATCAAGCGGAAGCAAAAAATAAAAAGTACTACCTTCCCTATAGGTGCTATCAACCCAGATCTTGCCACCATGTTGCTGAACAATGTGGCGACAGATCGCTAAACCCAAGCCTGTACCACCCTTTTTGCGCGAAGCAGAAGCATCTACCTGTTGAAAACGCTCGAAAATAGTCACTAGTTTGTCAGCAGGAACTCCCTCACCCTTATCCTCAACAGCAAACAAAACTTGATCCTCTTGTCGATGGGAAAAGACAAGCACTTTGCTGCCATTATCAGAAAACTTAATCGCATTACTCAGAAGATTCGTTAGGGTTTGAGTAAGGCGATCGCAATCTCCATGAAAAATTACAGAGACGGAATTAGTTTCTAAAACTATTTGACGCTTCTTTGCCATCGAAGAAACTGTATCGATCGCGTTTTGAATCAATTGGCTACTATCGCAACTAGTTTTGGTAATTTCATCCCGACCCGATTCCATTCGCTCCAAATCGAGAATATCGTTAACCAAATTCACTAGGCGATCGCTATTTCGCAACGCCATATCCGCCAGCACCTGACCTTGAGCAGAAAGCGAGCCTAAACGACCAGCAGTTAAGAGTTTAACTACACCATGAATCGAAGTTAGAGGAGTTCGCATTTCGTGACTGGCGATCGAAATAAATTCACTCTTCATCCGATCAATCGCTTTGCGATCGGTAATGTCATCAATCATCGAGAAAAACCCCTTAATCTCACCATTGGCATCAAAATCGGGAATATAAGAAGCACTAACCCAATACAAACTGCCATTTTCGGCTACCAGTTGACTTTCAAAAGTAACCGTTTCCCCGGCTAAGGCAGTTTCAATGTAAGGCAGCAGGGTTTGATAATTTTCTTTGCTCACCGTCTCTTTAATCAATTTTCCTTGCAAACTAGCACGGGGCTTGCCAAACCAAGTTTCATAAGTGCGGTTATTGTAGCGATAACATTGTTGCTCATCGATATAGGCAATTAAGACAGGAAGAGCATCGGTAATTAATTTTAATTGCTCTTCACTGCGTCGCAGAGATTTTTTTGTTTGGATGCGATCGCTGACATCCATAATAGTTT
This sequence comes from uncultured Xenococcaceae cyanobacterium, assembly GCA_937996665.1. Classification (GTDB taxonomy): domain Bacteria; phylum Cyanobacteriota; class Cyanobacteriia; order Cyanobacteriales; family Xenococcaceae; genus Hyella. The sequence goes on from CALKUU010000288.1 coordinate 2,795, forward strand.
CTAAAACCTTGAGAACCTTGCCTTCAGAATCAACTGTCGGTTCTCCTCTGCTTTCTATATATTTGAGGGTGCCATTTGGTAGTAGCAAACGGTAGTTCAAATTCCAGGATTTTCCCTTAGTATGACCGTCAATCAAAGTATTTCTAACTAACAAGCGATCTTGGGGATGAACACGATTTAGGATATCTTGACAAAAAGGCAACTCGCCGTCGCGGTCAAATTCAAGAATATTGAATAGCTCATCCGACCAACTTCTGGTATTTGTTTCATGGTCATATTCCCAACTACCAATTTTGGCAATTTTTTCCGCTTTTGCTAAAAGTGCTTGGGATGTTTGCAGCTTTTCTTGGGTTTGCTGACGCTCACTAATATCTTTGAGCATGACAGTAAAAAGCATTCCCGATTTGGTTTGTAGTTTTGCCACAGATGCCTCAGCCGGAAACTCATGACCATCCTTGCGACGACCAAAAACATTGCTATTTCGCTCTGCCATCTTGCGAAACTGCCGTCCTGATTTTCCAAACAATTTGATATGCTCACGGTGCACCTGCCGAAATATCTTAGGGAGGAGAATATCTAGAGGCTGCCCAATAATTTCTTCGGCTCGATAACCAAAAATTCGCTCTGCACCCTGATTAAATAATTGAATCTGATGTTGTTCATTTATAGAAATAATTGCCTCATCCGCATTATCGAGAATACCCGCTAATTTCTCTTGATTTTCGCGCAAATCGCGCTCAGTTTCCTCTCGATCAGCAATCTCTGATTTTAATAACTCATTAGTAGTAGTTAGCTCTTTCGTTCGCTCTAATACGAGTTTTTCCGAATAGTTTAATAACTGGGCTTGAGATAATGCCACACCCAGACGATCTGCTAGCTGGTTAAGCATCTGAATTTCGGGTTGTTGCCACTGCCTTGGTCGATAACATTGATGAGCAACCAAAAGACCTTTAAGCTCATAACGAGAAAGAATCGGGACAACCAATTTTGCTTTAATTTGAAACTGGGTTAAAAGCGCTTTAATATCTTCATCGATTGGAGCTGTAGCCAAATCATCGATCGCAAGTACTTTTCCCTGATGATATCTGACTAAATGCTCCCCAATCAAGAGAGGATCACAAAGCTCGTAACCCAACATCGGGGAGAGATCGGGGAGAACTGCTTCACTAATGGGAATAGCAGTATTATTTGATTTAATCTCGACGATTAAAACGCGATCGCAAGCTAAAAGATGTTGTACCTCAGTAACGGTGGTTTGCAAAATTTCGTCTAGCTCGATCGACATCCGAATTTTGTCAGTTATTGCCGTCAATAGCTTGGACTGACGATACTGAAATTCCAGCTTATTCCAAACTCGACGCTGCTCGGTAACGTCAATTCCAGTGGCAATAATAAACTCTATGTTCCCATCAGCATCAAACAAGGTGGTATTCGACCAAGAAATTAAGTGCTGACTGCCATCTTTGGCTAGCCAATGGTTTTCATATTGGTTATTAAATTGTCCGATAAGTAAGCGATCAAACACTGCTTGAACTGCTACTTTCTCTTTGGGCAAAATTAAAAAGTCCCAGACCTTCTTTCCTCTAACTTCAGAAAAGCCATAACTAGTAATTTTTTCACAGGTATTGTTGAATTTTACTATTGTGCCTTGCCGATCTAATACTGCCACTAATGCGCCAACAGTATTGATTACCGCTTCCGAGAAATCTCGTTCTTGTTGGAGTTGAATTTCTGCTTGCTGCCGAGGCGCTAAGGCTTTATGGTCTAAAGCCTTGGGTTCTGACAAAATATCTTCAGCCAAGACCTTTTCTGGGAATTGATGTTTGGATAGATGCAAGTTCGAATTTTCTTGTTGGGCTTGCCCTAATGAATTTAAGCCTAATAAATTCTGAACATTATTTACTGAGAAAGATTCTCTAATTAAGAGCTGAGAATCAATTACACCGATTAATTTTTGATTATCATCCAAGACGGGTAGCTTTTTAAGCGAGTTTTGCTTAAGAAATGTCCACACCCCATTATTAAAATCGTGACATTGAGATCGCGAGATTGTTGTTACTGGCTGAGTCATAACCATTTCAACAGTTGTCGTCCCAAAGTCTGTTGCAGAAGCAACCAACCTAACGAAATCACTCGAAGTTAAGATTCCTACCAATTTGTTATTGGTAACGATGAGGAGACAAGCTACGCCTTGAGGCGATCGCTTTTTAGCAAGCAGAGCGATCGCATTTTTAAGTAAAGTATCTGGAGTAGTAGTTAGGGGACTAAAATCGATGTAGTTATCAATACTAAATTGCTCGATATCAGATTCATCAATACCCGATTTATCAATACTATGTCTGTCAGGATTATTTTTATCAAAACTCACTGCCACTCCATCTGCTAAGTAATCAAATTTTATCGTCGGAATGAAGAGAAAAATTCAACCGATTTCCATCTTGGAATAAGTATCAGTATAGTTCTTGAATATGAAGCTTAAGCGATTCTGATAAGCAAAGTCGAATAGACAACTTAATTCAATTTCTATTCCCAATCAATAAAGAGACTAACCTCACAAATTCCTCAAATTGTTGTTTTAGATTCTACTTAGCAAGTGCAGTCTTTTCCAAGTCTAATTATATTCAGAAGTATCCAAAATGCTAGAGCAACTAATTAATTTCTTAAGATCGGATCTCGACATTTCTCTAGATGCAATTTCGTTGGCAAAAAAAAATCATGATATCGAGCCAAATACCCTACCCATAATCTTGTGGCAATACGGATTTTTGGATAAATGGCAATTGGATCAGGTGTTTGATTGGCTAGAGTTGTCTTTGTTGACAACCATAAAAAACAACTAAAAACATATTTACTAATCTGAGATCGCTTTGATATTGCAGATTGGCATTCTTTTCCTTCTCTCTTTTAAAGATTTTTGCGCAGAAATTTTAACTCAGAGAGGGAAAAAGATCGCCAGCATCAACCAACTTATTGAGTAAAAGTTTGCTGCCATGACTTCATTGTCATGGTTTGGTAGCTCAGTTTGCTTAGGTAGGACGGGAGAAAAATCCTAATACTTGATAAAGTAAATAAGTCTACTTAGCATTTCGCAATAATTAAATCAGTATTTATGTATTATTATATTCCGCAACCGCCCGTGTTTCTGCCTGTAATCGGTTTATTCATTGGCTTGGTCTTTGGGGTTACCTTTCAAAAACAACTAGAAACCATTAATCAACAGTGGCGCAAAAAACCTGAGGCAAAAGACTCCTTTTTACTTAGCGATCGCAATCTACAACTTTCCTATCAAGGCATTTGCTTGGGAGTTTGGTTATTTTTGGGCGGAGGATTTAAAGTACTTGGATTTGGCGTTATTGGTGCCTATGGAATTTCACTCCTGATTACCGTGGGAACAGGTGCTTTTATGTGGCAACAACTAGGCGAAATGTTATTAGAGATTAAAGAAAACGGCTTGAAGTCTCTTAACTTAGATGAGTTTGTCTAAATTAAGGAATTAGTTATGTTCCCAAGACTTAGAAGCTTGTTATCATTTGGTGATCAGATTTTTAAGTTGGGAATTTCTACCCTGTTTTTGAATATCTGTTTTTGCAAATCTCTATTTTTTTAAATGGTACTAACTACTACTACTGAGCAACTCATTTCCCAAAAGGATGCCTTAACCATTATTGATGAAGCGATCGCTAATTCTGAGGCAGAGGGAGTATCTATTAACCTCAGTAGTAGTGAAGCTATCTTAAGTCGGTTTTCAGAAAATCAGATCACCCAAAATATCCACAAAAATAAGTTTACCCTCAGCGTCACTAGCTATTTTGGTAGTCAAAGTGCCTCTGCTTCCACCAGTGAATTAGATTCCGACTCAATCAAGGCTGCACTGCGCCGATCTGAAGAGTTGGCTCAATTTGCCCCCGAAGATCCTGAATGGGTTGAGCTATTACCCAAACAAGTTTACGAAGATCGCCAGCCTGCTTTTGATCAGAACCTACTAAATTTTTCTCCTTTGCAAAGAGGTGAAATTATCAAACAAGTTTGCGATCGCGCCAAACAAGCCAAGGTAGACGGTTCGGGAACCTTGAGTAGTAATCTTAGCCTGACGGCGATCGGCAATTCTGCGGGATTGCGAGCTGTGCAACAGGGCACGGATGCTAGTTTTAGTTTTACGGCACGTCAGGATAACGGATCTAGCTGGGGCAAGCTTTCTGCTTGGGACTTGGCATCTTTACCGATTTTGGCCACTAGTGCTAGAACTATTGAAAAAGCGATCGCTTCTCGCAATCCTCAAGCAATTGAACCAGGCAAATATACCGTAATTTTTGAATCCCAGGCGATGGCATCTCTATTACCTTGGGTGATTTGGAACTTGGATGCAAGGGCAGCCGATGAAGGTCGCTCTTTTATGTCGCGTACTGATGAGGATGGCAGTATTCACAATCGTCTCGGTGAAAAACTGTTTAGTCCTTTGGTGCAAGTAAAAAGAGATCCTGCCCACCCTTTAATTCAGGCGGGGACATTTTTTGGTAATGGCTTGGCGAATAATCAGCTAGAAATTGTTGCCGACGGTATTCCTCAGACTCTTTCCTACAGTCGTTATTGGGCGAAACAGAAAGCAACTCAACCAACAGGGGGAATGTATCCCATTGTGATGCAAGGAAGCGAGCAATCGACAGAAGAATTAATCGCTAGTACAGATAAGGGGATTTTGGTAACTCGCGCCTGGTATGTTCGCTACATTAACCCTCGCACTCTAGAGGTCACGGGGATGACGAGGGATGGCACCTTTTTAATTGAGAACGGCAAAATTAGTCATCCAATTCAGAATTTGCGTTTTAATCAGAGCTTACCCGAAATGCTCAAAAATGTTGTGGCAGTTGGCAAGGCTCAACGTTGTGGCGGAAGCGTAATTCCTGTTTGCAAGGTGGAGAATTTCAATTTTAGTAGTGTTACAGATAGTGTTTAGTAGTTTAAGATGCGATCGCCTTAAGCTGATTTTTACTGTGTAGAAATGAAATTACCCAATAGCAATCAAGCAATTTTAGGAGACAAACTAGAACGCTACTGTCTAAATACTCAACACAAACAAGGAAAACATAAAGCACTACTTTTTCAGAAAAGACTAGGAATTACTTTGGAAAATAAAGAAATTATTGAGCAAGCATTGCTACGGGCGATTAAGGAGAAAGGCAGTAATCTATAAACAAGACCGTTACGGCACTCATTATGATGTCAAGTTTTCACTTTCTACTCAGACAGGAAGTTCTCTTATTTTGAGTTCTTGGATAATTCGTCATAATGAATTTGCGCCTAGACTAACAAATGCCTATCCAGTAAGTAAATGAGATAAATATGGCTCAATTTAAGGAATACGATCTCGTGGCTATAGGTCAGAATATTTCTGCTACTCATAAAGAAACGAATCAACCGATCCTCCTGAGGAAAGGGCAAGTAGGGACAATTATTATGGATTTTGAGGGAGAAGCTTTTCTAATCGATTTTGCCAACGAACAAGGAATAACTTATGCCATAGAAACCGTGTCGAGAGAATATCTTATTCCCTTGCTTTACAACCCTGTTTCACTGCAAGCATCATAAAGGCTAAATTTTTTTAAGGTAATGTGCGATCGCTCTAGCCTATTTCTGATCTCAATTATTTCAACTCTGATTAGAAAACTAATCTACTCTTATTTCGATGAATCGCCTTTGTAAGTCTTCTCATCAGGCATAATTATCCCCCCTAAATTAAAACCAACTACATTAGCGGTTTCGTTTCCAGATTTTAATACTATGGTCACGACTACCACTTACAATCGTTCGTCCATCTGAAGAAATTGCCAAGCTCGAAATTATGCTGTGATGACCTTGGAAAGTGGTTTTCATTTTACCTGTTTCTAGATCCCATAATTTAACTGTTCGATCCCAACTGCCACTAACTAAAGTCCGATTATCTGCGCTAAAAGTTAGAGCGGAAATTCGATCTTGGTGTCCTGTGAAGGTTCTGATTTTTCTTTCTGTCTGCACATTCCAAATTTGGATTTGGTGGTTTAGTTGCCCTGTTGCGAGCAATTTACCATTGGGACTAAAAGCTAGACTCAAGACGCCTGAGTTAACTGCTAAAGTCCGAACCACTTTCCCTGTTTTGATATCTCTAAGTCTGACTCGCTTTTCTAAACCACCACTACAGAAGTAACCCTTTCTGGGATTTACTGCTAAACAAGTTATTTCAACTGACTTAAAATCAATTTCTTTAATCTTCTTGACAGTGTCTAAGTTCCAAATTTTGATGATGTTATCTGCTGAAGCGCTAATTAAAGAGTTGGTTACTGGGTCAAGAGCGATCGCAATTATTTCTTGGAAATGTCGCGAAAACTTTTGGCTAAGTTTTTTTATGTATTTTCTCTGTTCCAAATTCCAAATCTTAATCCTGCGATCGCGGTTGCCAGTAATTACGACTTTGCCATTGTTTCCAAGTGCCAGACTATTGATTCGAGCTGAATTATCATTCAAGGTTGTAATTACTTCTCCTGTATTCGTCTGCCAAAGCTTGATTTTGCCATCATGGCTAGCAGTAACAAAAGTGAAATCACCTTTTCTAAAGGCGATCGCCGATACTTCTCTCTGGTGGTTTAAGAGAGTATCTTGAAGTCGCCAAGATTTATTAGTCTGTTTATTCTTGTTTGATTTGCGTTGATTGTTTTGATTACTATTTGAAGAATACTGATTCTGATTTCGATAAACTTTCTCTTTTGAATAACTTGTCTGCATCGACTTGAGAAATGCTACTCTTTGAAAATCTGCATCAGCTCTTAACTTATAACCGAGCTTAGAAAAGATGAAACCTCGATATTGATAAGCTTTGATGTAATCACTATCTAATCTAATTGCTTGGGAAAATTCCGAAATAGCCTGGTATAGATCTTCTGCTTCTGCAAACTCTACACCTCTTTGGTAGTAAAGCTCTGCCGTATTATTCTTGGTTTTTACTTTAGTTGTTTTCTCGGTTGGACTTTGGCGTTTAGAGTTAGTATTGCGATCGCGTATCTCTTCTGGAATCTGATTTTTGATAATTTCGTAGGCTAGATTGATTTGTTGAATTTTTTGTTGTGCTTCTTGCAATAAATCAGCCTGGTTGAAAAATAAATCTGGATGCCACTGTTTTGCCAAGCTACGGTAAGCTTTTTTTACCTCTAATGAGGTTGCTGTTTTTTCTAAACCTAATATTTGATAGGCTTGGGCAAGTTTGGTCATGGGTTGATAGAGGATTAGTATCTATGGCTTCAAGTTTGACAGTTCATTTTTGCCAAAGCAGTGATCTATTCCCTATTTTTGAGACTGGATATCCTGAGAGCGATTAATTTCGATTTCCAATCTTTGCAACTCTACTATTTGAAAATTCAGCTCTTATTTTTAATGAATCATGTATTTAAATTCCGATAGCTAAGAATTTGCTCATATCAACAATTCTTTTGACAAGGAAATCCCAAGATCTCACTTATTCCAGTTAATCGGCAAAAAAGACTTCTCTTCATCGTTTTCGACTAAATCGATCGCAGTTTCCCGATCCAAAACCGCCACCACTCGATCATAAATTGCTTGGGCTTCCTCAAGAGAATTACCAATACTAGTTAGACCCAACTTGCCAAACTCCGACAAAGCCCCCATCAGATGAAAAACGCTACCTGTGCGAGTGCTGCTATCAAAATGCAAACCTTCTTGAGCAATGATATCCATCAGGTCGTTGGGCAACAAACCTGCATATTGATCTTTTTGTAAATTATCGGTTGAGATATAATATTTAGCCTGGTCTTGTTGACTCAAAAACTCGCCTGAGTCATAGTCAAAAGTGCCATTAGTTAATAGTCTGAGGGTCATAAAAGGATGGGTTGTTCCTCCTTTACGCAGATTAATTTCGATCGCCTGAATATCCCATGTCTTAGTTTCAGGATCTTGAACCGTAATAAAATCAACCCCATAACGCTCTATCGCTCCCTTTTCTGCTAGCGCCTCTCCAACCAAAAGCCCCATCTCTTGCAGTTGCCAACGATAATCAGCATCCGCAGGAAAATAGCAACCCTCATAAACCTGACCATCAGCCCCACCCAAAATCTGATCGTGAGTCGAGACAATTTCCACTTCCCCAGAAGGGCGAATATAACCTTGGACACTCGGCGATCGCTTAATTTCTCCTTCAATAAAAGCTTCGACAATCGCACCCAACTCAGGAATTCTTGGCTCAAAAGTCTGCCAAGTTTCCCCTTCCCCCTGAAAACTCATCTCTGCTAGCTGCTCTGCTAAAACTTTAACCGTGATAGCAAGATCGACTTTATGGGGTGCATAGCCTTGAATTGGTCGCAAATCAAGAATCGCATTACCTTCCCCCGAAAAACCTTCATTGAGTTTCACGACAATTCTGCTGAGATCTGGTTGTCTCGTCCATAAGTTAGTCAACTCAGTTACCAGGTCTGAAGTATTGCTCACGGTCAAGCTGCCATCAGGGTGAGGAAGTTGGCACTCTGCAAAAATTTGACGGCTACCACTTTTAGAACCCCAATCAAGTAAATCGGGTGAAGCAGCCAAGAGAGGAATATTTAGTTGTAGAGATAGCTCTTGCTCTAGAGGCGTGGAATTGTAACAAACCATATAGGATTTGTTCGGACGCAAAGCACGCCCAATTTTATCGACTAGGCGAGGACGATCTAAAATTTTCTGAGTCAGAGGCTTGAGGGAAGAATCATAAATACTCACCTGCATCAAGCGATCGCGAGCGTGAGAAAAAGGAATTCCTGGCAAAAGTTGTAAATAATAGTCAATAATAATTGGGCACAAAGGCAGCGCCGTCACATAAATAACCCTGGTTTTGGGGTTACGCAGGCGAATTAAAGAAAATAATAAACGCTCTTCGTAGTGGAGAAACCCTGTTACCTTTGCCCCTACCTCCTGATCCACACTAAAAGAAGGAACAACCAAAACATCGTAGTCATCTTGGTCAAAAATATCTAAACTTTGCCACAGTTGCCCCTCAATGGGCGATTTTGTCCATTCTCGCAACTGGTTTTGCAACTCTCGAAAGCGATCGCCCTGATTCATGATTACTAAAGCAAATTATTCAATCAACTAGAATACTTAACTTATTTAGCGTTGCCGAGTCAAAGTATAAATTTATTTTAGGCTTCACTCTTTAAAACAAATTCACCAAAAGCAATCATCAATTAACCATATGCTTGCGTTATCCCTTCAGGGATTAACAACGAACAGTTAAACCGTGTGCCCCAGATTTCAGCTCAACAAAGCCACTTACTCAATTCAAAACATTAGTTTGAATTTTGTCTTCATCTTGTAATGCTTGTTGACGCAAACGCAACTGAACATCTTCCAGTAGTTTACGATTAACTGCCATTACATCGGCAACCAAACCAAAAATCCATAATTGAATACCAACCAAAATCAGAATAGCAGCCAAAATCAAACTAGGAACACGGGATTTGGTCGGGTCATCACCAATAATTCCTGTAAACAGGATCAGCCAGCGCAAACATAACAATAAACCCGACCCAAAAGGAATACTCCCCAACAACATAAAAAATTGCAAGGGACGATAGGTCATAAAAATCCGAATAATCGTAATAATCGATCTTTGGATATAGATCGGAATACTTTTAACCAAGCGCGAAGGACGTAAATAACCATTGGTGCGAATCGGTACATAGGCGATCGCCATTCCTTTTTGTCCTGCTTGAATAATTGTTTCTAGAGTATAGGTATATTCGTTAAAGACATTCAGTTGTAGCGCTGCTTCCCGAGAAAAAGCTCTAAAACCACTGGGCGCATCAGGAATATTAGTGTTACTAGCAGCTCTAACTACCCAACTACCAAGTTTTTGTAACAACTTTTTAAGAGGAGAAAAGTCTTTTATCTCTTGGATTGGTCTTGCCCCGATCACCATTTCAGCATCGCCATCAAGAATTGGTTGAATCAATTTGGGAATATCTGCCGCGCAATACTGATTATCGGCATCAGTATTCACAATAATGTCAGCACCCTGGCGCAGAGCTAACTCAATACCTGCCATGAAACCTTTGGCTAAGCCCTGATTTTGCTTGAAACTAACAATATGATCAACTCCACCAGCACGGGCTACTTCTAAGGTGAGATCGCGGCTACCATCATCAACGATTAGCCACTCAACCTTGTCTACTCCGAAAACATATCTAGGTAACTCAGATAACGTCAAGCCTAAAGTCGCTTCCTCGTTATAGCAGGGAATCTGAATAATTAATTTTTTGATTTTACCCATCGCTACCCTATTACTTTATGCTTGCGAAAAATTATTTTATTCGCCAAATTGTATCATCCAAAACTTATTGAAATTAACTAACTTCAGGTTGATTGGTTTATTTTTCGGTTTAACTCTTGCAAAAGTCGATTAGTTTCAACCAAAGAAACACCTAGGTATATATTCATACGCCAAAGCAATAATTTCTACTGGAATTTACTTAGATTAAGTTAAGATTAGATTCTAAAAAGATACATTTATAATTCAAAATAGCAACTCATACTAAAATTTACTTAGATTAAATTAAGATTGCATTAGATTTTAAGAACATATATCGAATAAGGATATAGAATCATAAAAATTTAACTTAAAAGGATAATTATGATACATAGTAAAAATACTTTTCATGCGGTACTGGCTGTACTAGTCGGCTTAGGAATAGGTATCGAACCTAATCGCGCCCTAGCTAATTCTGAGCAGGTAGTTGCACAAGCAAGTGAAAATAAAACCTCTTTTCCTCTACTGGATAAACTTCCTAAAGATTCTGTCATTACTATTAGCGGAACCGAAAATACCGCTCAAATTAATAGTGGTCTTGAAGAAAAATTTGAAGGCAAATACGATGGTTCTACTGTAGAAGTAAACTACGAAAATTCTGATGAAGCATTAGAAGCAGTAAATTCTAAAGAAGCCGACTTAGCAGCAATTAGTCGTCCTTTGACAGAAGCAGAAAAAGCGCAAGGATTTCAGTCAGTTCCTCTAAGCAGAGAAAAAATTGCCATCATTATCGGTGCAGATAATCCTTTCGACGGCAGTCTAACTATCGAGCAATTTGCTCAGATTTTCCGTGGCGAAATTACCAACTGGTCAGAAGTTGGTGGTGGAGATCAAGCAATCAAATTGATTGACCGCTCAGCTAAAAATGATACTCGTCGTTCTTTTCCTAGCTATCCAGTTTTCCAAAACGCTGAGTTTTCCGCAGGGTCTAACGCTACTGTGGTAGAAAGCACTGACACTAGCGAAGTAGCCTCAAAACTAGGCGCAGACGGAATTAGCTATGCGCCAGTAAGTGTGGTTGGCGATTTGGAAGGAGTCCAAATAGTAACAATGCACAAAACGTTACCTGACGATCCTCGCTATCCTTTCTCTCAGCCTAATATGTACGTTTATAAGGGCGAGCCAAGTCCTGCGGCACAAGGATTTTTAGGCTTTGTTACAGATAAGTCTGGACAAGATGTAATTAAAAGTACTTTAGCTGCGGCTTCTCCTCTTGCAGGAATTGCTGGGATTGCAGCTAAAGCTCCTAAAGTAGACATCAATGCTCCTAAGGTTAATATTCCAGATGTTAACGCTCCTAAAATCGATGCTAAAGTTCCTGATGTAGACATCAATGCTCCTAAAGTTGATGTTCCAGATGTTGATGCTCCTGAAATCGATGCTAAAGCCCCTGGTGTCAATGTTGATACTCCTGATGTTGATGTAAATGCGCCTAAATTAGACACTAACGTTCCTGATGTTGACGTTAATGCACCTGAAATTAAAACCAGATCTGCAAATTGGCTTTGGTTCTTGCTTCCTCTAGCCTTCTTGATTCCTTTATTAGCGTTTCTAATTAAAAAAGGAAAAGAAGTTAGTGCCACTAAAGTTGATGCTAATGTCCGAGAAAGAGAACTAGTTGGTTCTGGTACGAATAGAACCACCACTAGAAGAAGAGACAATGATATTGATAATGGACTTGCAAAAGGAGCTGGTATTGCTGGAACTGGGATTGCTGGAGCAGCGATCGCTAATCGTCAAAAAGGCGGTATCAACCTACCTGACATGCCTGATGTTGATCTACCTAATGTTGGTGGTGCTGTAGATGGCGTTAAAAATAAGTTTGGTGATGTTACTGGCAAAATCAGCACTCCTAACATGCCTGATGTTGATCTACCTAATGTTGGTGGCGCTGTAGATGGCGTTAAAAACAAGTTTGGTGATGTTACTGGCAGAATCAACACTCCTAACATGCCTGATGTTGACCTACCCAATGTTGGTGGTGCTGTAGATGGCGTTAAAAACAAGTTTGGTGATGTTACTGGCAAAATCAACACTCCTGATATGCCTGATCTAAATGACATCAAAACTAACTTTGAAACTCCTGAGCTTCCTGAACTAAATGATATTAGTACTAGCTTTGAAACTCCTGAACTTCCTAATGCTGGAAATGCAATCGATGGAATTAAAGGAAAAGCTGGAGATGCATTTGGTGGACTAAAAGATAACCTAAATCCAAACGATCTTAGCTCTAAGTCTGAAGGAATCTTGGATTCTCTTAAAAACAAAGCTGGAGACCTAAAAGATAATTTAGGAGATAAAGCTTCTGACCTTAAAGATGATCTTACTGGTGACGGAAACCACTAGTTTAATTCGGATAACTCAATTCAGAAAGAGCGATCGCTAGAATCTAGCTTAATTCAAGGTCTTATAACCGACTCGTTTTAATTGATCGCGTCTGTAATTAATTATCTTTGAGAACAACTTAAATTGGCAAAGGATGCGGAATTAAATAACCGTGTCCTTTTTTTTATCTCTTGGCTAGGTAATTGATGCTGAGTGACTCTAGCCAAAATCCAAATTATTTTGTCGGTTCTGAGAATGCAAAAACTGTGAAGACAGCAATCTAAATTTAAGCTGTAAATAGGAAAATTGGCATTACAGGAGGTAACATTTTGTCTGGTTTTGGTAACTATCCAAATTGAGTCCAAGCCCCTAAGTTGATAATTAGGATCTTGCGCATGGATATTTGCTAAATTGCCAATGACAAACCAGACAGAAACGAATAAGAGAAAATCACAATCAGCTAAATGGTGGGAAACAGGTGTAATTTACCAGATCTATCCGTTGACTTTTGCTGATGCGAATGGTGATGGCACAGGTGATATCCAAGGGATCGTTAAAAAGCTCGACTATCTCAACAGAAAGAAAGCGAACAAAAACTCGTTGGGCATTAATGCGATCTGGCTTTCACCGATCAACACTTCACCCATGTTTGATAACGGTTACGATGTCAGCGACTATTATGATATCTGCCCTATCTTTGGTACCTTGGCTGATTTTGAAACTTTAATTAGTGAATGCCATCAACGTCAGATTCGCGTAATTCTTGATTTGGTCGTCAACCATACTTCCGATCAACATTCTTGGTTCCAGGAATCTCGTTCTGGGAAAGATAACCCCAAGAGTAGTTGGTATCATTGGCAAGACCCCGAGCCTGATGGATCTGTCCCCAACAATTGGCTGTCATATTTTGGCGGTACTGCTTGGAAATATTGTGAGCAGAGAAAACAATATTATTACCATGCCTTTAATGAAAACCAACCAGATTTGAACTGGAACAATCCTGAGGTACGCAAGGCAGTCTACGAGATTATTCGGTTTTGGCTAGATAAAGGGGTAGATGGTTTTCGTCTTGATGCCTCTAGTGTTTATAGTAAAGATAAGTTTTATCGCTACAACCCAGTCAAATTCGGTACTACCGATAAAAATAACTACAACAATCAAGATCATCTCTACGACAAAAACCTCCCCGCAAATCACCAGATTATTCGAGAAATGCGACAGCTTGTCGATGAATATGACGACAGAGTCTTAATTGGGGAAACATTTATCGATAGTAGTCTCTATGAATCTTCTAAGTTTTATGGGGTCAACAATGACGAACTCCATTTACCCTTCAACTTTGAATTTACTTTTAGCCCTTGGTATCCTGGCTATCTTCAGCGAGAAATAGCCAGAAAAGAGCTAATTACCCCAGATAATGCCCGTCCTATCTATTTTTTAGATAATCACGATATTCCGCGCCACTTGTCTCGCTGGATCGAATGTAGCCTCTGTACTAATCCTGATGCGATCGCCAAAGCAGCAGCGACTTTACTCTTTACCGTTAGAGGCACTCCTGTACTGTATTACGGACAAGAGATTGGCATGACTGATAATCTGGAAATCCCTACAGACAAGATCAAGGATACAGCGATCGCCCCAAGCGAAGATGGCGAAGCTCCCCCAGCTAGGGATGGTTCGAGAACACCGATGCAGTGGGACGATTCAGCTCATGCAGGTTTTAGTTTTGGGAAGGATATCGAACCCTATTTACCTGTCAATAGCAACTATCAGCAAGTAAATGTAGGGCAACAATTAGAAGATTCTGGGTCTCTTTTTCATTTCTACAGACGTCTAATCGAGATTCGCCGCCACAGTGAGGCTCTTTTGTTTGGAAGTTGGAAAACTCTGATTCATTACCCTTATGAGCATTTGGCTTATGTTCGGGAAACTGAGACTGAGAGAGTTTTGGTTGTGATCAATTTTTCCTATGAAAAGGATTTTGCGGTTGATGAGGAAATTGAGTCTGAGCAATGGCGGGTGTTAATTTCGAATTTTTGGGAGACTGACAAGGTCATAGATTTACCCGAGACTTTGCAGCCATTTGAAATCACTATTCTGAGGAAGGAAGTTTGAGCAAAGTCATTTACTGTGATACTTGATCAATTTAAAAGCAAAACACTCACCCCGTCAGGATATGGAAATTAAGTGTAAAAAAAGATCGCTTTGATATTTGCAAAAGAGCGATCGCGAGAGTAGAGAGATCGCTTAAAAACTAATGTTTGAACCCTTCAAGAGAAAAGCGATCGCTTCACCTGTGGACTTCACTGAGACACAAAGTCACAAAGAATTAAATTCAAATCTAGACTAGAAAAGAAAAAAGTGAGTTATTGAGGGTAATTGCGGAGAAGTTACTTATTAATACCTAATCTTGGGTATCTACCACAGATGTCGAACCACCATAATTTTAGTTATAAAGGGTTAAGTCGTTAAATCAAAAAGTTTATGTAACTAGTAAAATAGGTTTTGCCAAACACCCAGAACTTAAAAACTTAGAATTTTTAAAATTATAATACCTATATATAAATCGATACATATCATATCTAACCAGAAAAACAGAAACTACCACTAAACCATAGATACAGTAATGACGAATTCATCCCATCGTGTTCCAGTTCAAAATGCTAACTCTGCTAAAAAAGGAAAAATTGCGATTCTAATCGTAGACGATCAAGCTATGATTCGCGAGGGTCTCAAAGCACTGATTCAGACAGAGCAAGATTTAGAAGTCGTTGGTACTGCCGTCAATGGGGAAGATGGTATTCAACAGGTAGATGTCTGTAAACCAGATATTGTCTTAATGGACATGGAAATGCCTGGGATGGACGGTGTTAGTGCAACAAAAATCATCTGCGAGAAGTTTCCCGATGTCAAAATACTGGTTCTAAGTACTTTTGATACTCAAGAATATGTTGCCAAGTCACTTAGCTCTGGGGCAATGGGCTATTTGCTCAAAGGAACACCAGCCAAAGAACTAACCAATGCAATTCGCTCTGTTTATCTTGGTTACGCTCAAATTGGACCTGGGGTTTATCAAAATCTACCGCTTATTCCTAGAGGTGAATCTGGCAACCAAGATTCAACTGCTGCTGCCCCCCCTTCAAGTAATAAGCTAGGAGCGCAGCAACTTAGTCCTCGCCTTTCAAATAATCAGTTATCAACAATCAGTAAGTCTTCTGGAGAGTCGGCTTTAGCTGTTTCCAAAAGTTCAGCTCTGTCGAATCGCCAATTTGAGCAAACAGTTTTGTTGCGACCCTCTCCAAAATGGTCAAGATATACAGTTTGGGGTATATCTGCGGTAACTGCATTTGCGATCATCTGGGCTTCTGTTGCCAAAATTGAACAGGTCGTCCCAGCGTTAGGGCAACTTAAGCCAGAAGGAAGTGTTAAAGAAGTCCAAATTCCGACTAGTGGGGTAGTCGAAGAAGTCAAGGTAGAAGAAGGTCAAAGAGTCGAAAAGGGTGATGTTCTCGTAGTTTTAGACTCTACTATTTCCAAAGCTCAACTAGAATCTCTTGAATATGTCAGTAAATCTCTTAAACAAGAAAATCAATTTTATCGATCCTTGCTAGATGATAAAATCGCGCCGGATAAAGTTGATGAGTCTTTGAGTAAGTTAGAAGTAGATATCCCCAGAGAAATTCTGTTCTTGGCTCGTAATCGTGCTCAAATTAAGGCAGAAAACCAGTTGCTTCGTGCTCAACTAGGGGCAGAAAGTAAAAATTTAACTCTAGAACAAAAAGTAAGGCTCAAAAATGCCCAGGCAGAATCTCGCTCGCGAACAGCATCAGCCAGACTTGAGGTAGAGCAACTAGAAAAACAATTTGAACAAAACCAACTTCAATTAGCCGATGCCAGAGCGCAATTGGTTACCGGGAATCAGGTATTAAGAGAAATCGAACAACGTAATCGGGAATCTAGTATCCAAGCGCAAAATAGCTTAGCAATTGAAGAAAAGGCGTTAAAGTCGATTATTCCGCTAGTTGAACAAGGTGCGATCGCAACTCTACAGTTAGACCGACAACAGCAACAACTAAATGATCGTAAAGCGGCAATTATTCAACAAAAAGCCCAAGGAAAAATTGAATTTGATAATCAGAAGCAACAGGTAAAAACTACCCAAGCAAGTATTGATCGAGGTGTCGAAGAATCCCAAAGACTTCGCTTGTCCATTGCCCAAGCTAAAGAACAATTGATCAACAATACCGCTTTCTCTGATAAAGATGTTTTGGATAATATCGCTAATAATCAGCAGCGAATAGCAGATATTGATACTAACTTAAACAGACGTATTATCGATAACGATAAGCAAATTCAAGAAACAAGTAGCCAGATTAGTGGAGCTAAACAAACTTTAGCCTATCAAAGTATTGTTGCCCCAGTCAGTGGTTCTATTTTCGACTTAGAGGCTTATCCTGGCTATGTACCACCCTCGGGTCAGGCGGCTCAACCAATTCTCAAAATCATTCCTGAAGATCAATTAATTGCCGAAGTTTTCATTCGACCTGAAGATATTGGTTTTGTTTATCAAAATATGAGTACTGACGTTAGGATTACAGCCTTTCCTTTTGGTGAGTTTGGTGACATCAAGGGAAAAGTGACCTTTATTGGTAAGGATGCACTAGAGCCTGAGAGAACCTATGATTTCTTCCGTTATCCCGCCAAGATCACTTTAGACAAACAATCGATCAATATTCGGGGAGAAGAGAAACAACTTCAATCTGGGATGTCTGTACAAGCCAATATTAGGGTTAATGAAAATCGAACTGTAATGAGATTATTGTTTGATAAATTCTTTGTTGGGTTAGATAAATTCAAGAATGTTCGCTAGTAAATCTTCTAAATCTTATGTTTTTTTGATAATTAAATTAGAATTTCTTAAGTTAAGTATTTACTTTTGCTAACTTTTTTTGCTAGATTTTAATAAAGGTTAATTATAAGTAAATTAAATACTAGGGGTAAATACTAATGCCTAAAAACGATTTTTTCCTCGATCCTGATGAAGCTCAAACTTTTGGCGACATCGACTACATGAGAAAGTCTAAAAAAGTTAGAAGAACTTTCCCTAAAACTCTTAAAAATCCTGATGGGTTTGCCATTGAGAGATCTGTTTCTTCTGGGAAGGAAGAGAATTTGACTGGAATCACTCAGAAAACTCAGCCCGTATCTAATGGATATCAGGCACCTTCTTATCAAGCACCTGCTCCTTCCTATCAAGCACCAGCACCAGCACCTGCTCCTGCTCCTGCTCCTGTAGCATCTACACCAGCTCCTGCTCCCGCACCTGCTCCTGTAGCATCTACACCTGCACCAGCTCCTGCTCCCGCACCTGCACCTGCTCCTAAACAAGCTGATAGTGGGATGGATATGTTCCGCAACATGGCAAAAAATATCAGAAGCGGAAGATAAGGTTCTAACTAAATTTTAGAAACAATTTTATTAATTTTTCAGAGATGATTATTTTTTAGTCATCTCTTTTTTTATTTTTTTTTGATCGAGCTATATTGGCACTGTTGCCCAATCCGTTTATTTGGATTTGTTTTATTAAGTATTGAACTAATTCCCATGACCTACAGTCTCAGAATTGCCGATATCCCCCTCAACGAAAGACCTCGGGAGAGACTAGTTAAGGTGGGGGCAAGAAATTTGACAACAGCAGAGTTAATTGCAATTTTATTGGGGACGGGACAAGGGAAAGGTAAATTATCGGCGATCGGCTTAGGGCAGCATATTCTCCAGAAGCTAAGCAAACACCAGAGAAATTCGTTAGATGTTTTGAGAAATATTCAACCGCAAGAACTAATGCAAATTCATGGGGTTGGAATGGCTAAGGCTAGTGCGATCGTTGCAGCGGTGGAATTAGGTAAGCGAACTATTCAATTTTGTCCTGAGGAGAAAGTTGTTATTGATAGTCCGAGTAGTGCTGCTGCGGTCTTGAGCCAGGAGCTGATGTGGCAAGCTCAGGAAAAATTTGCGGTAATAATGCTAGATGTCAAAAATAAGCTAATTGGGACGCAAATAATTACGATTGGCACGGCAACCGAAACTTTAGTTCATCCTCGCGAGATTTTTCGTAATTCTATCCGTCAAGGAGCTTGTAAGCTAATTGTTGCCCATAATCATCCTTCAGGAAATTTAGAGCCTTCAGAAGCAGATCTCGAATTAACGAAAAAACTCCTCCAAGGTTCAGATTACTTGGATATTCCTGTTTTAGATCATTTGATTCTAGGCAATGGTAATCACCAAAGTTTGCGAAAAATAACTTCTTTTTGGCAAGAGTAACTACTTTTCTGTTTTTAACTCTTTTTTTAACTGGTAGATACCTCTCGCTGATATTCGAGAATTTTCAATAAAAATCAGGGATTTTATTGTTTATTTTTGCCATCTTCTTGATTGAGAGGTTTAGGCGAGACCTGTTTAGGAGGAAGCTGTTTGGTTGAATTTGGCGGTGTAACTGCTGGCTGAGTTTTAACTGAATTAGAATTCGCAGGATTAGCGGTAGAAAAATACTGCAAATCTTTGAAAATGCGATCAGCATAAATATGCTGCTCTAGCTCTTGAGTGGTAGAAACCAAGCTACTAAGACCATTAACCAAATTACGCACATTATCCCGAAAAGAAGGATCTCCGGTAACCTCTTCTAAGTCAGCCGTAATTTTTTGAGCATTGGCAAAGGTAACCCTCGCCGAGTCGAGAGTTTGTTGCAAGGTAACCGCACTATTGGGATCAACAAAAGCTGAGGAAAACTCTTTCAAGTTAGCAGATGCTTCTGCCGCATTAGCGGTTAAAGTTTCTAAATTAGCAACCAGCTTTTTGGTATCTGTTTCTGCCAAGGCACTATCTAATTTACCGACTAAACTCTGGAGATTATCGCTGGTTTTACCAATACTTTCTAGAGTTCCAACTAAATTAGTTCGATTTTGACTAAGTAACCCGTTAGCATTATCAACTAACTTACTCAACTTATCGGCTGTCGCTTGATATTTTAAGGCGGTAGTATTTATTTGCCCTGAAGCACTACCTGCTACTTGAGAAACGGCTTTTGCTGCATCGGTAAAGTTGCCTAACTCGGATTGGACATCGGTAACTAAAAGAGAGACATTTCTGCTTAGTTGCGCGATCTCTTCAGCAGCAGTAGCTGCACTTCCAGCCGCGGAACTCATATTTTCAAATATTTCGGGGCTTTCTGATAAACGACTACTAAGTTCGTACATCAAAGGAAAAAGATCATCCATCGTAATTCCTGTAACCCCAATTAATTCTTCTCCATTACAGAGAATTAAATCGCGCTCACACTTTTTGCCAAAAGGAGACATCTTACTTGTGCTACCAAGTTCCACTCTTTCTGCGGGAGGACGAATGTCAATAAAAGTTTCCCCAATTAAACCAGAACTACTGGTTGTAATTGTCGATTGACGAGGAATAAGTAGTTTAGATGAATCGATCTCTAGACCTACTATGACACCATTTGTGCCTGGTAAAACTTCGCTAATTCGCCCGACTTTTAAGCCTCGATATCTAACGGGATCACCAATACCCACACCTTTAACGTTGGGAAATTCCACATCGACGCGATAAGTGCTCTTCCCTAATTTGATCCCTCGCAGCCAGAGAGAAACCCCCGCAAACAATAAAACCCCCAACGCGATGAATAATCCGACAGAACCTTCTCTGACTGTGCGAGATCGCAACATGGTATCTCCCTAATCTAATAGTGTTAATAATTGGACTAACAAAAATTCCTAGAATTTTATGTTTGACGGTATACGTTTTCTCTGGCTGATCTTTAGTTGAACAATTCTATTTTTTCCTTATCCAAATACTGGCAGTCAATCTAATACTTAGCTTATTCAATCACCTTAATCGGGCCTTCAATACTAGCATTAAAGAATTGCCTAACCAACGGGTTATCAGTGGTGTCAATTTCCTCAATTGACCCACTCCATTGAATCTTGCCTCCATATAGAAAAATCACCCGATCAGCTGTGCGTCGAATCGTACTATCTTGGTGAGAAACCATCACATAGGTTCCACAAACTTTCTCAAGACACTGTAGTTGTCTAACTAGATCTTCGATTACGGTTGAAGCAATTGGGTCTAGACCAGCCGTAGGCTCATCATAGAGAATCACTTCAGGTCGGCTTTGTTTATCTTCAGGATTAAACATGATCGCACGGGCAAAGCTAACTCTTTTTTTCATCCCTCCAGATAATTCTGAAGGAAAGAGATCGCCAGTGTCGCTCAAGCCAACCATATCAAGTCTTTCTTGCACCAATTCTTTGATATCTTTGGTCGATAACTTAGAGTGTTGATATAGGGAAAATCCTACATTTTCACGGACAGTTAGAGAATCAAATAATGCCGCTTGCTGGAAGACCATGCCAATGCCGATGGGACTAGCTCGATCTTCGATTAACCCTTTTCTTCTTTTGCCATCTATATAGATGTTGCCTCTGTCAATTGGTAACAGTCCAGCTATCATCCTGAGAATAGTCGATTTTCCCGTTCCCGAAGGACCAATAATTACTAGTGCCTCTCCCCGATAAATATTCAAATCAACATTTTCGAGGATGACATTCTCCCCAAAAGATTTAGATACCCCTTCAAGCCTAATCAGAGGCTCTTTGTCTTGCTCACTATTCATTAGCTAGATCGATGATAAAAAATCAATGTACCAACTTTTACCCCAATTAATTATATCGGGTGCGTTTTACTAGTGTTTTACAACTAAGGTCTTAAGCTTTCAGATTTTAATTTTACTGAAAAAAGAGTTCTTAATTAATTTATGCTGGTGTCAAAAATTGGGACTATTCTTCCTCTTCTAAACCAAAGACACGAGCCACAGATTTTTGGACTTTGTAGCCAGAATCGATTGATTCAAGGGGATCTTTCCGCAGTCGATGACGCAAACAAAGCACAATTACTCGACGAATATCATCGATCGTAACTTCAGTTCTTGCTTCAAAAGCAGCGATCGCCTTAGCCGCGCGGTTAGTAACAATATCGCCTCTCAGTCCATCTACATCAAGCTCAGAACAAATCTCTGAGATTTTGACTCTCAGGTCGTAATCAAGTTTGACTTCGGGTAACAAGTTTTGAGCTGCAACGATTTTTTCTTGAAGTTTGTCTTGATCGGGCTGATATTTATTATTGAATTCGGCTGGATTGCCGTCAAATTCACCTCTTTGCTCAACAATTTGCACTCTCAGATCTGGTTCTTTAACGGTTCTGATCTCAGCATGCATGCCAAACCGATCTAGGAGTTGGGGGCGTAGTTCTCCTTCTTCTGGGTTGCCTGAGCCAACCATTACAAATTGAGCAGGGTGGCGAATTGAGATTCCTTCTCTTTCCACAGTGTTCCAGCCTCCAGCCGCCGAATCGAGAAGAACATCTACTAGATGGTCATCAAGGAGGTTAACCTCATCAACATAGAGAATGCCGCGATTAGCTTTAGCTAACAAGCCAGGTTCAAAAGCTTTGACCCCTTCAGAAAGAGCTTTTTCGATGTCGATTGTGCCACAGACTCGATCTTCGGTAGCCCCTAAAGGAAGATCTACCATCTGGACTTTTTTCTTGACAACCTCAATCGGAATCTGCTGTTGGATCTTCTCCTTGACATCGTCACTCATCAAGTCTGGATCTTGGGGATCGCTATTAAAGGGGTCTCCTTCGACAACATCAATTTCAGGAAGGAGATCGGCAAGAGCGCGAATTGTAGTTGATTTGCCAGTCCCGCGATCGCCCATAATCATTACCCCACCAATCTTGGGATCGATGACATTGAGAATTAGCGCCAGTTTCATTTCTTCCTGACCGACAATTGCTGTGAAGGGAAAGACTAATCGTCCAGTTTTAAGGGGTGCTTGAAGTGTTGCAGTCATGATTATACGTAGTTGGCAAATTTATCGAATAACAAATCGAAAAATGTTTTGTCGCTAAACGTTTCGTCGCTAAACTATTTATTCAACATTATTCTTAGAAACGTAACTAATTGTGCCATGTTTTGCCCTCCTACGGAGTAGCAAGTCATCGAAAGTCTGATTTCTAGACTCCCAGCCTAAATAAATTAGAGAGAGAAGAACATAGCCACACTTTTAATGATAGGCATTTTTAACAAAAATCAGACACGACTTTGCTTTCTTTTATTTGAGATCCACCAGGGAAATGTAAAGAAGTTAAATGTAGATAAATTCTCAGGTTTGAGATGAATTAAGGTGATACATTGTCAGGATAAAGTGAAACACCGTTCGCTCTATCTATATTCAAGTCTCTATTACTTGATAGAGAATTTTATCTACCTAAATATCGATGAAACTAGCAGCAAGAGTTAATCAGGTATCTCCTTCCCTTACCCTCGCTATTTCCGCCAAAGCTAAGGAGATGAAAGCTTCAGGAATTGATGTATGTAGCTTTAGTGCAGGAGAGCCAGATTTTCCTACTCCTCAACATGTTTGTGATGCTGCCAAAAAAGCTTTAGATGAAGGAAAAACTAAGTATGGAGCTGTTGCTGGAGAGCTTGCTTTACGAGAAGCGATCGCCAACAAACTCAAAACTTTCAATAAGCTCGACTACTCTGCCCAAAACATTATTGTTACCAACGGCGGTAAGTTTTCCCTCTATAACCTGATGCAAACCCTAGTCGAGGAGGGAGACGAGGTGATTATTCCAGCCCCTTTTTGGCTGAGTTACCCTCAAATGGTTAAGCTAGCTGGGGGAACTCCTATTGTTGTCGATACTAAGGCGGATACTAATTACAAAATAACTCCTGAGCAGCTTCAAGCAGTTATCACACCTAGAACCAAGCTGTTTATCCTTAACTCCCCTTCTAACCCGACAGGCACTGTTTATTCTCCCTCAGAAATTCGCGCTCTAGCCAAGTTGGTCGTCGATAATGACATTTTGGTGGTTTCTGATGAGATTTACGAAAATATTCTCTACGATGATGCCGAACATTTGAGTATTGGGGCAGTTAGTCCAGAAGTTTTCCAGCGGACTATTTTGTGTAATGGTTTTGCCAAAAGTTATTCAATGACAGGCTGGCGTATTGGCTATACTGCCGCTTCAGAAGAAATTATCGGTGCAATGGGCAAGATTCAAAGTCATAGCACCTCTAATGTTTGTACTTTTGCCCAGTATGGAGCGATCGCTGCTTTAAATGAATCTCAAGAATGTGTGCAAACAATGCTAAAAGCATTTACCGAGAGAAGAGAATATATCTGCCAAGCGATTAATAATATCGAACAGCTATCTTGTCCCCGTCCTGATGGTGCTTTCTATGTGTTTGTGGATATTAGTAAAACGGGCAAGAAGTCGCTGGATTTCTGTAGTACCTTATTAGAATCCGAGCAGGTTGCGGCTATTCCAGGGATCGCTTTTGGAGCGGATGATTGTATTCGCATGTCATACGCTACGGATATGGAAACAATTAAAAAGGGAATTGCTCGTTTAGAAAGGTTTGTTAGTAGTCTTGGTTAATCCCCTAGTTGAAGATATTACTCAAAAATTAAGATCTCTCGAAAAGCAACTCTAATCTCAATAAGTTAGTTAGTAATTTAGATTATTTTTCTCACTCTTCGCTTTTTAGGTTTAGAGTAAACCGTCATTTTTTATTAAAAATAAGACTCTTCCCATTATTTAGTGATTATCATTAGTTCAAACAGCTATTAAAACAATCCTTCAAAATCAATTATTAACCTGATTAGTTGTTAATTAAGGAATAACCGTTATGTTTTTTCACTGGTCTTATCTAATTCTAATTCCTGGCACATTACTAACGCTTTGGGCGCAAAGTAATATCAAAGGAACCTATCGTCGGTATTCACAAATCAATTCTAGTTTGGGAATGACAGGCTCAGAAGTCGCTCGGACTATTCTCGGAAAAATGGGAGTTAACGACGTAACAGTAGAACCTGTTGCTGGGCAGTTAACCGATCATTATGATCCGAGTGCCAAAGCAGTTCGACTATCAGAAGGAATTCACAACTCCAGCTCTTTAGCTGCTGCTGCGGTAGCTGCTCATGAATGTGGTCATGTCTTGCAGGACGTCGAAGACTACAAATTTATGAATTTTCGGGCGGCTTTGGTTCCTGCGGCTAATATTGGTTCAAATCTTGGCCCGATGCTCGTAATGGCGGGGATCTTTTTAAGTACGATGGGGTCATTTTCAACCCTAATTATGAATGCAGGGATTATACTTTTTTCGGGGGTAATTGCCTTTCATGTAGTAACTTTACCTGTTGAGTTTGATGCTTCTCGCCGAGCTTTAAAGATTATTGATGACTTGGGGATTTTGCAAGGGGAAGAAAATAAGGGGGCGAAAGCGGTTTTACAAGCTGCTGCTTGGACTTATATGGCAACAGCTTTTTATGCTTTGTTGCAGTTGGTACAGCTTCTATTGATGTCGCAAAGAAGAAGATAGAACTTTGCTTTAGTTGAGTAAAGCTTGATGGGGGGTTCT
>CALKUU010000289.1 GCA_937996665.1 uncultured Xenococcaceae cyanobacterium
TACTTGTGCCTAGATCATACAGGTGATTTCAACTTTTGCCATTGCCAACATCATTCGTTTAAAAAATTAGTGCGAGTTGTCAACTTACCAAGGATTTGCTTTCTTTCGATTAAGCCAAAGCTGCGACTGTCATCACTATGCGACAAATTATCCCCTAGTAAAAAATAGCGATCGCCTTTTTCAATCTTGGCAATCCTTTTAATAATTCTCAAGCTTGGTTGCTGAGGATGCAAAATAACCACGATATCGTTTACTTGGGGCGATCGCTTAATATAAGCGTGAGGGTTCATCAAAAATTCTTCCCCAGAATTAAGGGTTGGTTGCATCGAAATGCCTTTAATTTTCAACTTTTTACGCAGTCCGCAAAGCTGTAAAAAAAACTCCCAATAATTCAGATCGGGAAGCTCGTGCCTCATATGATCAATCATTCACATAATTAATTATGCAATTTGAATAGTGTAGTTAATCTTGCGAGATTTTTTCTCAAACCAATATTTTAATTATAGATATCGATCAATTTGTCAGTTCACTAAATTAAACCTAATCATAAAGCTCAAGTAACACAACTAGACAACTAACTTTGAGTCAATTACTTTACCTGCCAATCATAATCAATAGCAAAATCAACAAATTGTTTAACAATATCCATATCTTTGAGAACTCGCCAACGTATACCAACTATGCGACTTAAACTTAAATCAACTATGGGGACATAAGTCGTATTATCAAGATCTTCCCAAACCGGCATAATACTCATACCAAGCCCAGCTTGAATTAAGGCAATTACCCACTCTTCATTATTAGAAGAATATACTTTGTTGAATTTAAAACCCACTGAATCAAACATATTGGGATAAGCGCGCCAAAATTCGCAATTTAGTCTTTCTATATAAGGATGTCCTTTGAGATCTGCTAGATAAACACTTTTAGCATCAGCAAAAATATGATCGTTAGGAACAGCTAGAGATAAAGCCTGATGAAACAGTAATTGACAAGTTTGAGAGGTATCATTTTCTGGTAGCCAGGTTATGGCAATATCTACTTTGCCTTGCTCAAGCCAGTCTCCCAATTCTTGAAGATAACCATTACAAATTGTGATTGAAACAAGAGGATACTTCTGGTGAAACGCACTCACAATTTTGGCAATACTACTAGCTCTAATCGAATGAAGAGTAGCAAGCCTAATTGTGGGTTGTGCTTTCAACTCTCTTAAATCCTGACGAGCAGATTGATATTCAGCAAGAATAGCTTGCGCTCTTTTTTGAAATAGTAAACCGGCAGGAGTCAGGATAACTTTTCTAGTACCACCTCCTCTCTCAAACAAAGTAACATCTAGTTCTTGTTCTAACTTTTTGATTCCAGCCGAAAGTGAAGGCTGAGATACAAAATGTTGCTGAGCAGCTTTTGTAAAACTATTAACCTCAATAATTGTCAAGAAATAACGAATCTGGTAGAGATCCATAGCGATAGTAATTGCCTATTAGTTTAATCAGAAAACAGTGCTTGCTCAAATCAATAGCCTTATCGCAACATGAATGAGTTACGAATTAAACTTGCTCCGTAAAAAATACATTATCACTTAACAATGGCACACTTAAAAAATCTGAATGAAGCAGGGGTCGCCATACAAGGATATGACCCAGTATCTTATTTTCTTAACCAACCCAAACAAGGAAATGAGAAGATTTCCAGCGTCTATGATGGTGCTGTTTATTACTTCAGTAGTGAAAGCAATAAAGTTATTTTTGAAACTACACCTCAACAATATATACCTCAGTATGGAGGCTTTTGCGCAGTCGCGGTTTCAGAAGGAAAAACATTCCCCATCAATCCTAATAGCTATGTTGTAGAAAACGAAAAGTTATATCTCTTTTACAATGGTCAACTAGGAAACACCAAAACTCAATGGGAAGAAGATAAAACTGTACGTCAACAAAATGCAGATAAACATTGGAACAATGATGATCTTGTAGTCGTATATCCCACTGTTAATTATTAAAAACTTAGACATCGATTTTTTCAAAATCGATGTCTAATTAAGTCAATCGAGAAAACTGAATAGTTGTTAGTAACCAATCAAAAATCAAGTAGATAAAAGTTCTATTTATTAATAAATTAAACAGTTCATAATTCTACTTTTTATGACATATTATTAGTCAATAATTTACTGAATAATCAATCCAACAAAACAAGCAATACTAACAATAAATTCTAATACTTATTCAATCGTCAGGAAATTGCTAACAGTACAGACAAAAAATATATAAATCAAACTATTTAAATCTGAATACAAAACAAACTAGTATCTAAGTTTCATATAAAAAGAGACATATCAAATTATCAATAACTTAAATTTTTGTAATTTACTCTTACTAAGATTAGGGTCAAAAACTTATTTTTAGATTGGACGAAAATTCTGTAAATAGTCAAATTAGATAATGTTGTGATGGAGAAAACTAGACTCAATCTATTTCCAATCATAGAAAATGCTAGCAAAAACTTAGACTTACAAGCGATCGCTTTCGTATTCCCCTGACCGTAATTGTTTAATGATGCATATCAACTTAATCATTAAGTGTTAATCCCATTCTCATAAAATACTCAACTTCAAAAATTAAGTTGTCTCGTATCTAGAATTTATCTATTCTCGGAAATATATCAGCCATGAGCCTAAAGTTTGGAAGAGAAATTTCTAATAATCTACAAAGTTCAACAACAAGAGAATGGCTAGTTACCAATGGCATTGGTGGTTATGCCGCAGGAACAATCTCAGGAATTTTGACTAGAAACTATCATGGCTTATTGATAGCTGCACTCAAACCTCCAGTTGCCCGAACCTTATTGCTAACGAAATTAGAGGAAACAGCCCATTATGGGGGGCAAGTTTACGAACTAGCTTCGAACCAGTGGGCAGATGGAGCAGTTGCACCCCAAGGATATTTAAATATAGAAAGTTTCTATTTGGACGGAACCACTCCAGTTTGGAATTTTGCTGTCGGCGATGGACTCTTAGAAAAGCGGATTTGGATGGAGCAAGGAGAAAATACTACCTACATTCGCTATAGCCATCTCCGTGGCACTCAAAAATTAAATTTGTCTCTCAAAGCATTAGTAAATCACCGCAATCATCATGGTGGCACTAATATGGATGTCAACTTTCCAGAAGACATTATTGAGAGCACGAATAGTGGTCTGAAAATTACCATTGATCCCAATGCTGCTAGCTTATATTTATCAAAAACAAATGACAGTACTGCCCATTATCTCAGTTGGGAAAGAAACAATACCTGGTATCAAAATTTTGCCTTAGAAATCGAAAAATACCGTGGTTTAAACCATATAGATCATCACTTTCATGCTGCCACAGCTAATGTTTGCTTAAAACCTGGAAATGCAATCACTATAGTTGCTAGAACAACGGATATAACTGACATTAATCAAACCACCCTCTCTAAAAATACGCCTCCAAACAGAGAAACAGAACTTATCCAACTTTTTTATGCTGGTAGCAGTATCAAATCTGCACCATCATGGATTGAACAGCTAGTTTTAGCAGCAGATCAATTTATTGTTAATCGACCCTTAACTGGCAACCCTGAAGGTAAAACCATTATTGCTGGATATCCCTGGTTTACCGACTGGGGTAGAGATACAATGATTAGCCTCTCAGGACTAACAATTTCCACAGGACGCTACGATGTTGCCAAAACTATTTTGCATACTTTTGCTCAGTATGTAGATCAAGGTATGCTACCGAATGTATTTCCTGATGGTGATTCAACACCAGAGTACAACACGGTAGATGCTACTCTCTGGTATTTTGAGGCAATCCATAATTATTATGTAGCGACCAAAGATCGAGATTTTATTGCTGAGCTATTCCCTCTCTTAGCCGAAATTATTGACTGGCATATTAAAGGTACTCGCTACAACATCCACATGGATGAAGATGGTTTACTCTATGCCGGAGACTGGGGCGTACAACTAACCTGGATGGATGCGAAAGTAGGAGATTGGGTAGTTACGCCTCGAATTGGCAAACCCATAGAAGTCAATGCTCTCTGGTATAACGCTTTGTTGTCTATGGTTAAATTTGCTCAAGTTTTGGGCAAGTCTGAACTTGAGTATCAAAGACTAGCTACCCAAACGCGATCGCATTTTTATAAATTCTGGTACGAAAAAGGTGGTTATTGTTATGACGTCATTGATAGTCCCAATGGCAATGATCCGAGTTTTCGCCCCAACCAAATTTTTGCCGTCTCCCTACCTAATCAAGAGATCTTAAAAAATGCGCCGACAGAAACTCTATTGCCAAGATCCCAACAAAAAATGGTGGTAGATAAAGTAGGGCAAAATTTATTAACTTCTTATGGTTTGCGATCGCTTAATCCCGAACACTGCCAATATATAGGCAAATATGGTGGCAATCAACTACAGCGAGATGGCAGTTATCACCAAGGAACTACTTGGGGCTGGTTAATTGGTCATTATGTTCAAGCTCATCTGCAAGTCTACAAAGATCCTCAAGTAGCTCGCGGTTTTATTAATCCTCTGGCTGGACATCTTGCCAATGGCTGTATTGGTAATATTAGTGAAATTTTTGATGGGGAACCACCATTTACCCCTAGAGGTTGTTTTGCTCAAGCTTGGAGCGTTGCTGAAGTGTTACGAGGATGGTTATTAACAGCGCAATTTTAACAATCAAATTTTATCGCGATCGCTCTACTACTTAGTTAATAAATAACCTATGAATGATTACGACATCATAATTATTGGCACCGGAGCAGGCGGAGGAACTCTAGTTCACCGTCTTGCCGACAGTGGCAAAAAAATCTTAATTTTAGAGAGAGGTTCATTTCTACCTAGAGAAAAAGAGAACTGGGATACAGTAGAGGTCTTCCAAAAAGATCGTTATCATACCAAAGAATCTTGGTACGACCATAAGGGCAAAGCCTTCCAACCAGGAACTAGCTATTACGTTGGTGGCAACACTAAGTTTTATGGTGGGGTTTTATTACGACTCAGGGAACGTGACTTTGAACAGGTAGAACATATCGGGGGCATTTCTCCTGAATGGGGTTTGAAATATGCTGATTTTGAACCCTATTACCAAGAAGCAGAAAATCTTTATCAAGTACATGGTTCCCAAGGAATCGATCCTACGGAACCACAGCGTAGCAGTGAATATACTTTTCCTGCCATCAGCCATGAGCCAAGAATTCAGGAAATTCATAACGAATTACAAGACAAAGGTTTAAAACCATTTAATCTCCCTTTAGCGATTAGACTCAACGAAGTAGACCAACTAATGAGTTCTTGTATTCGTTGCGATACTTGTGATGGTTTTCCTTGCCTAGTTCATGCTAAATCTGATGCCGATATTAGCTGTATTCGACCGAATTTGACCACAGAGAATATTACCCTCCTCACAGAAGCTAAAGTAACTAAGCTCCATACCAATGAAGCAGGCAATGAAGTCACAGGAGTTGAGACTGAATTAAACGGAGAAACCAAAATCTTCTCAGCCAAGATTGTCGTAGTTGCTTGCGGAGCGGTAAATTCTGCCGTTCTGTTGCTAAAGTCAGCTAATGATCAGCATCCTCAGGGATTAGCCAATAGCTCCGATTTGGTTGGTCGCAACTTTATGAAACATCAAAATGGAGCAATTGTCGGCATTTCTAGTAAGCCTAATCCGAGTAAGTTTCAGAAAACCTTTGGCATCAATGATTTCTACTGGGGTGAAGAAGGCTTTGAGCATCCCATGGGTCACATCCAACTGTTAGGGAAAGTGAATCAAGACATGATGGCTATGGATGCCCCTAAATTTGCTCCAGGAAAATTCTTAGATGAGATGGCTAGTCATTCGGTTGACTGGTGGCTAACGGCTGAGGATCTTCCTGATCACAACAACAGAGTCAGGGTCGAGGGGGATAAAATTTATCTCGATTACACCGATAACAATACCCAAGCTTTTGATCGCCTGATGAATCGGTGGGTTAGTATCCTCAAATCTATAGACTGTGGCAATACCATCATTCCTCTCTCGCTCTATTTTCGGAAACGACTGCCACTTCAGGGAGTCGCTCATCAAGTAGGAACTTGTCGCTTCGGCGAAGATCCCAAAACCTCAGTACTAGATCTCAATTGCCGCACCCATGATGTGAATAATCTCTATGTTGTTGATGGCAGTTTCTTTCCTTCTAGTGCTGCGGTCAATCCTTCCTTAACCATTATCGCGAATGCTTTAAGAGTAGGTGATCACATTCGCGAAAGACTCTCATAGCTTCTGGCAATTCCCAAAAAATATTCACCACATATCGAGAAGATCAACAATTATGAAACGTTTACAAGACCGCATTACTTTAGTCACAGGTTCTAGTTCTGGAATTGGGGCTGCTGTAGCTAAGTGTATGGCAGCAGAGGGAGCAAAAGTAATTGTTAATTATGCTCGTAGCTCCAAAGGTGCAGAGGCAGTGGTAGCGGAAATTAAAGCTGAAGGTGGAGAAGCAATCGCCATCCAAGCTGATGTCAGCCAAGAAGACCAAGTGCAAAGCATGTTTGCCCAGATCTTTGAACATTACGGAACTATAGACGTTTTGGTGAACAATGCAGGATTACAAAAAGATGCCAATTTAGTTGATATGACTTTAGAACAATGGAACCAAGTCATTGGCGTTAACCTCACTGGTCAATTTCTCTGTTCCAGAGAAGCAGTTAAAGAGTTTAAACGCCGAGGTGTAATTCCTGCCCAATCTTGCTCCGCAGGCAATATTATCTGTATGAGTTCAGTACATGAGGTCATTCCCTGGGCTGGTCATTGCAACTATGCGGCGTCTAAAGGAGGAGTCATGTTACTGATG
Source organism: uncultured Xenococcaceae cyanobacterium (assembly GCA_937996665.1). GTDB lineage: Bacteria > Cyanobacteriota > Cyanobacteriia > Cyanobacteriales > Xenococcaceae > Hyella. The sequence goes on from CALKUU010000289.1 coordinate 6,861, forward strand.
AAAAGTATGGCTCAAGAGCTAGCACCCGATAAAATTCGGATTAATAGCATTGCCCCCGGAGCAATTAAAACCCCGATCAATACTGATGCTTGGGATACACCAGCAGCCGAAGCAGATCTACTTAAATTAATCCCTTATGGTCGGGTTGGGATTCCTGAAGACATCGGCAAGGCAGCAGTGTGGCTAGCTTCGGATGAATCAGAATATGTCCAAGGAACAACCATTTTCGTTGATGGTGGCATGACTTTGTATCCAGGCTTTGCTACTGGTGGCTAGTCGAATAATCAGAACACAGTTGAGATCAACACAGGTAACAGTCAATTGTGAGCGATCGCATCTGTTTTTAATCTACACACATTTGATCAATTTATAAGAACATGACTCAAGAATCTCAACGTCTACAACAACCAGGTTGGAAAAAATGGGGACCTTATCTAAGTGAAAGACAGTGGGGGACGGTGCGTGAAGACTATAGTGATACTGGGGAAGCTTGGGATTATTTCTCGCATGATCAGGCGCGATCGCGAGCCTATCGTTGGGGTGAAGACGGCATTTTAGGCATTAGTGACCAACAGCAAAAACTCTGTTTTGCCCTAGCAATGTGGAACGGCAAAGACCCAATTCTCAAAGAGCGCATCTATGGTCTGACTGGTTCTCAAGGCAATCATGGAGAAGATGTCAAAGACTATTATTTTTATCTTGATAGTACGCCTACTCATTCCTATATGAAAGGGTTATATAAGTATCCTCAAGCCGAATTTCCCTACGCTGATCTGGAAGCGGAAAATCGGCAACGAGGTCGAGAGGGCATGGAATATGAACTATTAGATACGGGGGTTTTTGCTGAGGACAATTACTTTGATGTGTTTGTTGAATATGCGAAGAATACTCCCGATGATATTCTCATTGAAATTACAGTAGTCAATCATAGCAATCAGGCGCAAACTCTGCATTTGCTACCGACTCTCTGGTTTCGCAATACTTGGTCTTGGGACGAAAATACAGTCAAACCAAGTCTAAAAATTGCTCAAAACAACCAGAATATAATAGCTATCGAAGCTAAATATCCTGATCAAAGCGATCGCTGGCTATATTGCGACCAGACTACCAATCTGCTTTTTACGGAAAACGAAACCAATTCCCAAAGGCTGTTTAATAGTGATAATGGATCTCAGTATGTCAAAGATGGCATCAACAACTATATTGTTCACAAAGATCAATCTCAAATCAATCCTGAGCAAATAGGGACTAAATTCTCGCCTCATTATCAACTAGATCTCCATGCAGGAGAAACAAAAATTGTTAAACTACGACTCAGCAATCAGTCAGATTTAACAGAGCCACTGGGTTCAGAATTTGAGCAAATTTTCCAGACTCGTATTGCCGAAGCCAACGAATTTTATCAACAGATTAATGAAGCACCTCTAAACGACGATCTCACCAATGTGCAAAGACAAGCCTTTGCCGGAATGTTGTGGAGCAAACAATATTATGAATTTGATATTGAGCGTTGGCTCAACGGCGACCCCACTCAGCCAGAACCAGCAGCAGCCAGAAAAAAAGGGCGCAATAGTCAATGGAAACATCTCAATAATGCCGATATTATTTCCATGCCCGATAAATGGGAATATCCTTGGTACGCCGCTTGGGATTTAGCTTTTCACTGTCTACCCATTGCCCTTGTTGATCCAGACTTTGCCAAAAACCAATTGGATATCATGACCAGAGAATGGTACATGCACCCCAATGGACAAATTCCTGCCTATGAATGGGCTTTTGGCGATGTTAATCCTCCAGTTCATGCTTGGGCAACCTGGCGAGTTTATAAAATTGAAGAAAAACGGACGGGTAAAGGCGATCGCCTGTTTCTAGAACGAGTATTTCAAAAACTACTCCTCAACTTCACTTGGTGGGTTAATCGCAAAGATGCCGAAGGCAATAATATCTTTGAAGGGGGCTTTCTCGGTCTAGATAATATTGGCGTATTTGATCGCAGTTCCCCTTTACCAACTGGTGGTTACATTGAACAGGCGGATGGTACAAGTTGGATGGCAATGTATTCTCTGAATATGTTGACTATTTCCTTAGAGCTAGCCTTAGAAAATCCTGTCTACGAAGACATGGCAACTAAGTTCTTCGAGCATTTTCTCTATATTGCTGATGCAATGCTCCATATCGGCGAAGATAAAACCCAACTTTGGGATCATGAAGATGGTTTCTTTTACGATGTACTGCACCTTCCCAACGATGAACGAATTAGGTTGAAGGTGAGATCGATGGTAGGGTTAATTCCCTTATTCGCCGTTATGACCCTAGAGCCAGAAACTTTAAATCGGTTGCCTAACTTTAAAAGACGTCTAGATTGGTTTATCGGTAATCGCTCAGAATTAAAGAAAAATATTGCTTGCATGGAGCATCAAGGCAAAGGTGCGAGAAGAATGCTCGCTCTTTGTTCTTTTTCCCTAGAAAATCTGGAGAGAGAAGAGAAATTACGCCTGATTCTAGAGAAACTGCTAGATGAGAACGAGTTTCTAAGCCCTTATGGGATACGCGCTCTTTCTCAATTCCATAAAGACAACCCTTATATTTTCTATGTTGATGGAGAAGCCCATCAAGTCAGCTATGAACCTGCTGAATCTAGTAGTGGTTTGTTTGGGGGCAATTCCAATTGGCGTGGCCCTGTTTGGATGCCTGTCAATTATTTAATAATTGAATCTCTACAAAAGTTTCATCATTATTTGGGAGATGGTTTTCAAGTTGAATGTCCTACTGGCTCTGGGCAGATGATGAATTTATGGGAAGTCTCGCAAGAAATTTCTGCTCGTCTAACCAAGATTTTCCTCAAAGATAGCGACAGCAAACGTCCTTTATATGGCGGAATTGACAAATTTCAACAAGATCCTAGTTGGCAAAATCTCATTCTCTTTCACGAATATTTCCACGGAGATAATGGGGCTGGAATTGGTGCGAGTCATCAAACTGGCTGGACTGGTTTAGTCGCCAAGCTAATCCAACAAAGTGGAATTTACATGCAACAAAAAGATCATTAAATTGCCCTTATCGCAACATAGAAGCTGATGATTAATCTCTCTAAATTTTTATTGACAACTCTCCTAAGCGCAGGAATATTTGGTGCAATTGGGCAATTTCCACCACTCACAGCACAAGAAGATACGCTTATTTCTCCTGCTGCCAAAACTTCCACCTATTTAACTCGAAGATCCACCAAGCTCGTTCAAGAGGTAGATACAATCGGAATTACGGTTAGCAATATGGATAAGGCGATCGCTTTTTATACTGATGCTCTTGCTTTCACTAAAATTTCAGACGTTGAAGTATATGGTGAAGAATACGAACAGCTTTTAGGAGTATTTGGTGTCCGTTTGCGCTTAGTCCGAATGCAGCTAGGAGCTGAAACAATTGAGTTAATCCAACATGTCACTCCTCAAGGCAAACCAGTGCCGATTGATTCGCGAAGTAATGATCTTTGGTTTCAACATATTGCGATCGTTGTCTCTGATATGGATCAAGCCTATCAAAAACTACGAGAGTTTAATGTCACTCATGTTTCTACTGCTCCGCAAAAATTGCCAGAGTATATCAAAGCAGCAGCAGGAATTGAAGCTTTTTACTTTCGTGACCCTGATGGCAATACCCTGGAACTAATTTATTTTCCTCCAGATAAGGGTGATCCTCGCTGGCAAAAACCTACCTCTCAAATCTTCTTAGGAATTGACCATACAGCGATCGCAGTATCAGATACCGAGACAAGTCTGAAATTCTATCAAGATCTATTAGGACTAGAAGTCGCCGGATCAAGTGAAAACTATGGGACAGAACAAGAACACCTCAACAATGTTGAAGGAGCAAGACTCCGCATTACAGGCTTAAAAGCTTCCCAGGGAATGGGAATAGAGTTCTTAGAATACTTAAAACCCGATAATGCGAGAGCTTTACCCAAAGACGCAAGTCCGCAAGATTTAGTCCACTGGGAAACAACACTAGTTGTCGAAAATATCAATTTAACGAGCAAAAGATTAATTCGCAATGGTTATGATCTACTCTCCAAAAAAATCGCCAAACTTAATGAACAAACTTTGGGCTTTAGCAAAGCCTTGCTAGTAAGAGATCCTGATGGTCATGTCTTAAGGATTATTGAAAGATAAATGAGTTTTTGTAAGTTGAGAACAAGCAACAAGAGCGGTTACTCCTAATCCCACAATTATTGCCCAAACCTTAAGACTGGCTAACTATCTTAAGAGTCAAATTCTTTAACGCTGGACTATTTAAACTTAGTCAAAATTATGAAACTAGAACATTGGCGAGAATATCTAATTGAAGCTTGGGGTCTAGGAACATTTATGGTTTCGGCAGGAGTATTTGCCACGATTATTTACTCTCCAGAACTGCCATTCTCGATTATTTTCCCTAATGACTTTGTTAAAGGATTATTTATGGGAATTGCGATGGGTTTAACAGCGATCGCAATTATTTATTCACCTTGGGGGAAAAGATCAGGAGCACATATTAATCCCGCCGTAACTATTACTTTTTTCAGACTCAAAAAACTCTCAACTTCAGATACTATTGGCTATATTTTTGCTCAGTTCATAGGTGGATTACTAGGAGTTTTACTAGTTATTCTAATACTAGGTAAATCCTTTACGAATCCACCAATTAATTATGCAATTACTATTCCTGGGAAATGGGGATTAACTACTGCTTTGATCGCCGAATTCATCCTTTCTTTTGGTTTAATGTTAATGGTTTTATTCACTAGTAATAATGATCGTTTATCAAAATACACAGGAGTTTTTTCAGGTATCTTAGTTGCTACCTTTATTGCCTTTGAAGCACCCATATCTGGCATGAGCATTAATCCAGCTCGTACTTTTGCATCTGGTTTACCTGCACAAGTTTGGGATGGTTTTTGGATATATTATTTTGCTCCACCCTTAGCTATGTTGACCGCGGCCGAAATTTATTTACACTATCCAAAAAAGCCCAAAGTAATCTGCTGTAAACTTTGTCCTAATCATGAACAAATATGCATAGCCAATAAATGTTGCTGCGAATAAAAATATTGTAAATAAAAATTCAATTCAATTTTTCTTAATTAGCTAAAATCACTATCGATGCATAGAGATCTAGTTGTTCTAAACATTACTAATATTTCAATTTATTTGAAAATCAAATGACTCTCACAAAAATATTTTAGAAATACAAAGAAGACTAATAGAATATTAAGGTTTTTGTCAATAACTTCTTAAAATATTTGTCATATATTACTATAAAAACTCACTAAACTTTAATAATAAAAAATGTCTAAACAGCTAAAAGAAATAACCGAACATCAATGCCAAGATACACCTGCAAAATATAATGATCTTAAAGCACTTTTTTTAAATTGCACTCTTAATAGAACGCCAATTTTATCTCACACCAGAGGCGTAATCGATATTGCTAAAAACATATTTGAAGCTAATGGAGTGCAAACAAAAGTAATTAGACCAGTTGATTATGAAATTCCCGCAGGTTTGGGATTGGATATGTCCAAAACCGACGAATGGGACAAGGATGATTGGCCACAAATTCAAGCTGAGATTGATGCTACAGATATTTTGGTTGTTTGCACATCGGTATGGCTAGGGGAAAAAAGTTCGGTCTGTAATCGTGTCCTCGAAAGAATGTATGGCTACACTCATCTAATGAACGATAAGGGACAATATCGTGATTATGGCAAAGTTGGAGCAACTCTAATTACTGGTAATGAGGATGGGATTAAGCACTGCGCGATGAATATCCTGTTTTCTCTGTCTCATATTGGTTACACAATTCCACCTCAAGCTGATGCTGGCTGGCTTGGTGAGGTTGGCCCTGGCCCTTCTTATCTTGATCCTGGTTCGGGAGGTGTAGAAAATGATTTCACAAACAGAAATACAACTTTTCTGGCGTGGAACTGCATGCATCTAGCCAGAATGCTAAAGGATGCCGATGGAATTCCTGCTCATGGCAATCAACCTAAAGTTTGGCAAGCTGGTTGTAAAAGTGATTTTAAGAACCCTGAACATAAAGTTTAAGGTTTATTGGCGATCGCCAATAAAGCTAAATAAGTCCCTTTTTTCCACCAATAGCTATTTGCAAACTATTGATATAGCTCCCCCAAGTTGTCTAGATTATTTATTCTCCAATGGCTGAAACAAAAACAGAGTGGTTTCGCGTTCTTGATCTCGATGAATTACCAGAAGGTCGAGTTAAAACAGTAACGGCAGGACATACCAGCATTGCCATGACCCATCATCAAGGTCAATATGGGGCTTTAGATAATCGTTGTCCTCATCAGGGAGGCCCTTTAGGCGAAGGGGCGATCGAAGCTGGCTATTTGCGCTGTCCTTGGCATGGATGGGACTATTGCCCCCTCACTGGTCAACCACCAGGAAACTTAGATGTAGATGATGCTTTAAGTACTTTTCCTGTCGAGACTAGAGAAGACGGGATCTATGTCGCAGTCGAAGTTGAACAGCCTCACGTTCGCACTGTTAGCGACCTCATGGCGGAAACTATGGTCAACTGGGGAGTTACCCATGTCTTTGGGATGGTTGGTCATTCTAACTTAGGTTTAGCAGATGCTTTGAGACGACAAGAAGAACAGGGCAAACTGACTTTTATTGGCATCAGGCATGAGGGAGCTGGGGCATTTGCGGCTTCGGCATATGGAAAATTAACAGGTCATCCGGCTGCCTGTCTTACAATTGCAGGGCCTGGGGCAACTAATCTGTTAACAGGAATGTGGGATGCCAAAGTAGATCGCGCCCCAATCTTAGCCCTGACTGGACAGGTAAATAGCCAAGTTTTAGGAAGGGGGAATTTTCAAGAATGCGATCTTGCTGCTGCCTTTAACGGGGTGGCAACTTGGAGTCAAACCGTTCTCAACAATAGTGATCACGGTGAGTTAATGACCTTGGCAATTAAACATGCCCTTTTGGAGCGAGATGTTACTCATCTAATTTTTCCCGATGAAATTCAAAATTTACCGGCTAAGGCAGGAAAAGCAGCCTCTAGCCCAGAAGGGCGAATTACCCCACTCCAAATTGCTCCACCACCTGAGTCTTTAGCTCAAGCAATCGAACTTTTGCAAAATTCTGCTCGCCCGTCAATAATTGTCGGACATGGCGCTCGCTTTAGTATGCCAGCGATCATCAAGTTGGCAGAATTGCTCAATGCACCTGTGCTAACTACTTTTAAAGCCAAAGGGCAAATCTCCGATCGCCACCCACTCGGTTGTGGGGTGCTCGGGCGGAGTGGCACTCCAGTTGCTAGCTGGTTTATGAATGAGTCTGATGCCTTACTAGTCTTAGGGGCATCTTTCTCAAATCACACTGGTATTTATGCTGGCAAACCAATTATTCAGGTGGATTTTGATCCTCTAGCTCTAGGTAAGTTTCATCCTGTTAATGTGCCTGTTTGGGGTGAGATTAGCATTGTAGTTGAGCAGCTAACAACAGCCTTGGAAGGAAAAATCGATCCTAGCGATCGCCGTCCAGAAATTGCAACCAGGTGGCAGATCTGGCGAGACGAAAAACTCAAAAGAGAACAGGATGATCATGGCAAAGGAATAAACTCCGCAGCCGTCTTTGCTGCCATGACCAAACAAGTACCAGATAATGCGGTTATTTCTGTAGATGTCGGCAACAATACCTATTCGTTCGGTCGCTATTTTGAATGTACTGCCCAATCTGTATTGATGTCTGGCTATCTAGGCTCGATTGGTTTTGGCTTTCCTGGAGCGATCGGAGCTTGGGCAGCAGTAGGAAAAACGCGACCCATTGTCTCTGTTTCTGGAGATGGCGGATTTGGTCAATACTTTGCAGAATTCACCACCGCAGTCAAATATCAGATGAATATTACTCATATTCTCTTAAATAATTCTGAGTTAGGAAAAATTTCCAAAGAGCAAAAAGCTGGAGAGTGGGATGTCTGGCAAACTTCCTTGCATAATCCTAATTTTGCTAAATATGCAGAAAATTGTGGTGGCTTCGGAATAAGAGTAGAAAAAATCGAAGACTTAGAAGATGCTATGAAAAAAGCTCTAGCTTACAATGGCCCAGCCCTAGTAGAAATATTAACGGATGCAGAACTAATCTAAAATTTTTGAGTTCACAAGATCTAAAGACAATTATTAAGGCTAAATGATAGACAGTATTTCCAATGTTAATTCCTCACAAAATAGCTCGGAAAATTAAAAAAGCAACTCACCAAAGTTTTTTAACCTCTGCCTTAATAGGTGTGGGCATCAGCTTCTTAACCATGTTAGTGCCAACTGAAGCTCAAGCAGCTAAAGAGATTGCTTTCTCTTATAGTCCTTATGGTCAATTTAAGATTCAGGTTAATGATTTAGAGATTTTAGCAAAAGAAGATCAAATCACCAAAAGATTAGACTTTTTTACCAGCAGACTAACCTCAGAACAGTTAGAGCAATTAAAAGATTTACTCTCAAGAAAAATTGACTTCAATCCAGTTGCTATCTACAAATTTGCCAATTCGCCGATCGGCGAAATTGTCTTAAAAAATATTGGCATGGCAATTAAATCTGATTTTAATCTCAACGGCTTTTTGGCTCTAAGAGGAGCAATTTTAGCATCTGCATTCGACAGTGAAGGTCTAACAGTAGTCAATATGTTGAGTAAATTTGCTCAGGAAACTATTTATCTAGATACTGATATTGTTATCCATTGCATCGAAGATGCCTCTAAGTTACTAAAAGAAAAAGAATCAGTCTTAGCCAAAATCAAGCAGCAATCGCAAAGATCTGAGCCACAAAATCTCCCTGCTGCTAACGCACCAATAGAACCCAGTACATTGGGATCAATCCCTTGGCAAAAAGAAACTCTCAAATTCCGCAATCCCCAACGTCACAAAGACAGCATTTTCGATCTGTACATACCTCAATCAGCTCCAAACAACACTCAACCATTTCCGATAATTGTTATTTCTCATGGTCTGGCTTCTAATCGCACAACTTTTGCTTATTTAGGAAAACATTTAGCATCTCAAGGTTTTGCTGTAGCTATCCCTGAGCACATTGGTACAAATTCTGATCAAGTTCAAGCAATATTATCTAGTTTAGCCAAACCGCCAAAAGCAACTAATCTGGTTAACCGTCCTCGAGATATCAAATATTTATTAGATACATTAGCGCAAAAATCTGATCTCAATAAAAATATTAATCTAGAGCAAGTAGGAGTTATTGGACAATCTTTCGGTGGCTATACCGCCTTGGCTGCTGGAGGCGCAACATATGATCGCGATCAACTCAAAAAAGACTGTGCTGGCAACCAACACGATAATGTTTTCTTTAATATGTCAGCCTTAATCCAATGTCGGGTTAATGAGTTACCTAACCAAGAATATCAATTACAAGACGATCGCGTTAAAGCTATCCTGGCAATTAACCCTCTGAGCAGTAAAGTCTTTGGGAAAACAGGACTAGAAAATATTCAAATTCCAACTCTGATTTTAACGGGGAGTAACGACATTATTACTCCTCCTTTACAAGAGCAAATTTACCCCTTTGCCTGGCTCACTAGTTCTCAAAAATATTTAGTCTTAGCTGAGGAAGCTACTCACTTTTCTTTTTTGGATAAAGGTAAAGGTGTTTTGCCAATTTCCTCAAAATTTATTGGTCCAGATCCAGAATTAGCTTTTCCCGCCATCAAAGCTCTAAGTACTGCTTTCTTTAAAGCGCATATTAGCGATCGCCCAGAATATAGAGCTTATCTCAACACTGATTATCTCAACTCTCTTAACGGCAAACCTTTTAAATTTTCGGTAATTAGAACTTTAACCGAAACTCAATTAGCAAATTGGCGTTCAACCAAAAATAAATAATTTTTGATCAGCATTCTTTTAGTTATTGATTCAACAAACATGATTTTAAATACTGGATTGATAATGGCGATCACTTTAGCCATCATCCATGGTTACATAGCAAAGCTACCTATTTTTTCTCTTGTCCCTCGGTTTCGTTGGCTCTCATTTGCAGGCGGAGTTTCTTTAAGTTACGTGTTTCTTGAAGTATTTCCACAACTAAGTAAAACTCAAGAAGCATTAGAGCATTCAAAGATTCCTATTCTTAATTATCTAGAGCACAATGTTTACCTATTTTCCTTAATTGGACTCATAATATTTTATGGGCTAGATTTGGTCGCTTCTAAATCAAAAAAGAAGAATGGATCAGCTGCATTTTGGCTACACATGAGTACTTTTTCAATTCTTAATGTTATTACAGGATATCTACTTCAAGATTTAGGAAATCATAATCTTGTAGAAGGGATTCTTTTCTTTATACCTATTGGACTTCATTTTTTTATTATTGATGAACACTTACGAGAACATCATCAATTACTTTTCGATAAGAGTGGTCGTTGGTATTTAATTGGGGCAATTATTTTTGGTTCAGCCATCGGACAATTAGGGCAGCTAAACGAAGCTGCAATTGCAATCATTTGGTCATTCTTAGCAGGTAGCATTATTCTTAATGTTCTCAAACACGAACTACCTGATCAACAAAATAATTGTTTTGTATCATTTGTCATCGGTAACCTTCTCTTCATCACTCTCTTAATAGCAGCTCATTAATTGATCGCTACTCACGCAAAAGTAGACCCACCACTAGGCGGAATATCTTGTAAGCGTCCGTTGCCAACTGCTTGAACAGCTTCTTTTAAATCCACATCGCCTGTATAAATTGCCCGACCAACAATAACACCAGTAACGCCTAAAGGTTCAAGTGCCAACAAACTGAGTAAATCGGTTAAAGAACTCACCCCACCCGAGGCAATCACAGGAATTTCAATACTATTGGCTAATTCTCGTAAAGAATCAAGATTAGGCCCTTGCATAGTGCCATCGCGGTGAATGTCAGTATAAATAATTGCTGCTGCTCCTGCCTTTGCCATCCGCTGCGCTAATTCTGTCGCCTGTACTTCCGAGGTTTCTAACCAACCCCTTGTAGCAACTTTACCCTTGCGAGCATCAATTCCTACTACCACTTGCTGAGGAAATTCTTGGCAGAGTTGAGCGACTAGTTCAGGATTTTCGACAGCAACCGTCCCTAAAATACCCCTTTGTACTCCCAACTCTAGCAACCGCACTAAACCAGCGCGATCGCGAATTCCACCACCAACTTGCACAGGAATTGTAATACTACTCACAATTGCCGCGATCGCTTCTAAATTAGCACTTTTGCCCTCTTTAGCCCCATCCAAATCAACAACATGCAATCTGGTTGCTCCCTGAGCTTGCCACTGACGAGCAACTTCTACAGGATTATCATTAAAGATTTCTGATTGAGAGTAGTCGCCTTGATAAAGACGCACACATTTACCATCTAAAAGATCGATTGCAGGGATAACTTCCATATTTGTAGAGGCGTTTTGCTTGAGAGATTCTGCATTATACCAAAACAGAACGGTCTGATAGTCTGCCAATGTTTTTTGGAGTTCGGAGTTAGAGAATTCAACTCTTAATTCACACTTTCTGAAGTAATAGTTTTTGAGTTCAAACTTTTATGGATTAAGCTTTACAGAGTTATTTATGGCGATTCAAATAATGGTGCCATAAAATCATCGCAGCTACGGCACGATAGGGTCGCCAAGGCTCAGCAATATTTTCAAGTTCTGCCTGTTTTGGTCGATTAGCTAATTGTTTAATTTCTTGGGTGGCTACTGCTACAGCGAGGTCTTTGCTAGGAAAGATATCTAGTCTTTGCAGAGCTGTCATTAGGTACATATCTGCTGTCCAATCACCAATACCTTTAATTTTGGTGAGCTGAGTTCGAATAGCCTGATCTGGTAAGCAATCCAAGCTATCTAAGTCTAATTCTTTTGTTGTAATCGCTTGAGCTAAGGCTCGACAATAGGTAGTTTTTTGACGACTAAAGCCGATTGTTTTGAGCTGTTCTGATTCTATGCTAAGAAACTTGGCTGGAGTTATTTCTGATATTTGATCATGGAGGCGATTAAAAATGGAAGTGGCAGCCGAGAGAGAAACCTGTTGTCCGAGAATAATCCGCAGTAAGGTCGGAAACCCTGGCGATCGCTTCATCTGCTGAGGCTTACCATATCTTTCAATCACCAGGGCTAGATCATGATCTTTGGCAACGAGCTGAGCGATCGCCTCGTCAAATTGACTGAGAGGAAGATGACTTGTTTTCAGATCGCTCACGATTGAAGATTGCAATTGATTATTTTCTGTTGCTGCCATTATGTTACTAATTTTTCATCAAAAACAGCGACCAAAATCGACTGTCATTATTAAACCATGCTCTTAATCACAACATTCTTAATCACAACCTGAGCATAATCGACTCAGCAACTAATGAAAATCTTTTTCCCAAACCCCAATATAAAGTCGATCTGCTTGATTACGGCGAACAACTCCTTGCAAGCCATCAATACGAAAATTGTAAAAATCACTCTGCCGCAGATGAACAGCCTGAACTTGTTTGCGAACATTTGACTCAACTGGCTGATTGACTAAGAACTCTAAAAATAACTGCATAGTCTTTAAATCAATATCAGCAGGAAACGCAATTTCTGATTGACGCAACTCACCAGTCCTACTATCGAAGATATAACCAATATCAACATCAGGAAGGACAACATTTTCATAAGACCAAGCCATACTATCTTGCCAAAATCCTGGCTTTTTCCATACTGGTTCGCCCAAAACTTTAATAATTCCAGATTGAGAACTTCCTGGACTAAAAATTAATGATTGGAACTTTTGATGATGTCGATTATTTTTAATAGTTTTTAGATCTGTTTTCTTACTTGTTAAGACAATGTCATCAGTAGGAGAATACTTAGCTGTTTTGATAAAATCAAAGTCTTGGACACTTAAATCAGGTTGATAATCTGGATTAGGTACTAAATAGCTAACACCATTAAAAGCAACAACAATAGTCGTTCCAATTAATAAATATAATACCCATATCTGAGACTGCAATTTATCCATAATCTTGTCAGATCATCACTATTTTCGAGATGAAAATTTTGCTATAAGATTTAAATCAACCAATTGTAAATAAAAAATTTTCTAATAATTAAATTAACTAATCTTTTAAAAATATTCTTAACTTAAGTTCAATAACGTTTATCCTCATTTGAACTCATATTAGTTATTCTCAATTTAGAAGCAAATATTTGGATTAACTTGTCATAAATAAAAAACAGCACAAGTTTAAGCGAATTCTCATATTTATGATCTGTTGTACCTTTTTTAATTGTAGCTAGAGATCGCTTACCAAAATTAAGACAGTAAACATATTTTATTCCAGCGATCGCTACATTCACCTGTAAATTAAGTTTATATTCCCTGACATTACAGAACTAATTAGCTAAATTAAACTCAACCGCCACCTGTAAAAACCTTGGTAATCATTGCTGGTACAGGGTATTGCGGAGACAGATTGATTACCTATCTATTGGAGATATTTTTCTTCACTTCAGACTCATCCTCTGAGCAAACCAAAATCTGAGTAGATTTATGCCTAGCACAACTAATATAGAGATTTGTAAACCTGAGGATACCGCTAAGGTTTTTATACTCTTGGCTTAACCAGTTTTCCTCTCTATACTAGTTGTCTACTCAGAAAACTCAGTCTAACTAATCCATATTTTATTGCCTAGATTGAACCGCTACATCTACAGAGGAGATAGCTTTTTAAACTAATTGCGGTTTAAATTAGCTAACTTGGCACTTTCTTAGTTTTAAAATTCAGCTTTAAAATTACATGGTCTTACTTCGTAAACGGATTTCGATACCACCCAATCATATTGGTTATCTCTATCACAAAAATCGCTTAAAAAGAACTCTCAACGCTGGGATTTATCATGTTATTGATTGGTGGTGGGAAGTTCAATATGTTGCTATTCCTCTATTTGAACAGCTCATTACGATTACAAATCAAGAAATCATCACTCAAGACAATATTTCACTGCGCATTTCCTATCTAGTTCAATACCAGATTACTCATAGCGAAGTTCTGATAACTAAGGTAGATGTTTTTAACAACAATCCCACCCTGATCTCTCATGTATCGACCATAGTCCATAACTTTTCTCAAGTTTACTTGCGTAATGCGATCGCCAAAATTAATAGCCAAGATCTTAATCAAAATCGTAGCAACGTTTTAAAACAGATTCCCGAACCGTTGCAGATTCAGCTCGAAGAATTTGGAATTCGTGTCAACAAACTGATTATTAAAGATATTTATTTTCCTAAACCGATTCAAAAATTATTTGCTGCTGAGCTAGAAGCAAAAATTAGAGCAAAAGCTGACTTAGAAAACGCTCGCACCGCAGTCGCTAGCGCCAGAGCCTTAAAAAATGCTGCCAAAATCATGGATAACGATCCTAATCTCAAATTTATCCAATTCTTAGAAACTATTACCAAAATTGCCAGTCAGGGAAATCATACTTTCCACATCGGCGACTTTCCTCAAAATCCAAATGGCAATAACTCTGACTAACCGAATTAGACCAATTAATCAAACTAAGAACTTATTTTGGTCAACGCTAGCTTTGCTCTAGCTTGAATTGCTAATTCAGGATCTTGATCGACTAGAGATTGCAGTTTGAGCTTGATTTGCGATCGAAAATTAGGCTGAGTTTGCGCTAAAGATTGTAGCGCACCAGCCACAGCATAACGAACTACCCATTCTCCATCCTCTGTAGCTAACAATAAAGTATCTAAAACTTGCTGTTGAGCATCTGCAATTTTTGCAGAGGAAAGTTTTGACCAGTTAATAGTTCCTAAACCTCTCGCCGCAGCTCGACGAACACTCTGCGAAAAATCGGTAACAGCAGCCTTTAATAATAAATCTAAGGCAACAGGATCTCCAACCCCAGCAAAAACTCTCAACGACCAAGCTCTCGCACCATAGTTATAATCATCAAGACTATCCAATAAGGGAGTGATAACAGGATCACCTATTTTAATTAAGCCATCAACTGCGGCGACCGCTGCCCCAGGATTATTAAAGCCTAAAACTTGAATCAGAGTAGGAATAGCTTTTTCTGAACTAGCTTCTGCTAAATCCTCCACAGCTTCGAGTAGAGCATCAGCGGAATCTGCCTGATCTACTTTCAAGATCAGTTGATCGACATCGGTCATTGCAATCAAAATTGGCTACTAAAAAACACTGTGCAAGATCATCTCATATTTTGCTAGCTGATTCTAGTCATTGTTGTGGGCAATTGGTTGTCAGACTTTGTCGATAGCTTGAGAAATTTTATTGCTTTTTTTGAGTTTTAATTTTTACTCATCGCAATTTTTGATTACTTAGGCAATTCTTTCAAGATCAGGATTTTTGTCTTTTTGCTGATTTCCTGAGA
>CALKUU010000290.1 GCA_937996665.1 uncultured Xenococcaceae cyanobacterium
GAAGGAGAGGAGAGAAATTTTAATTTGGTTGGTCAACTGTGGTTGTGGACGAAACAAAATGGAACTGGGGTTGGTTTTGGTTCTAGTGGTGGTTTTACTTTACCTAATGGGGCAGTCCGTTCTCCTGATGCTGCTTGGATAGAGAAAGAGCGTTGGTTAAAAATAGATCGTAATTTGCGGAAACAATTCGCCCCTATTTGTCCAGATTTTGTAGTTGAGTTGCGGTCTCGGCTTTACCGAGGCGTGGAGCGGTCGCAAACTGATGGCTTGCAAACTTTAAAAGAAAAGACGAGCGACCCCGCGTCGTCTTACGGCGCTTGGGAACGCGCGAGGATGCAAGAGTATATCGAGAATGGTGCAAAACGGGGCTGGTTAATCGACCCTATTCAACAGAAAGTTTATATTTATCGACCTAACGTTGAGGCAGAAGAGCTAGATCAAGCTTCTAGTCTAGATGGAGAAAATGTTTTACCTGGTTTTGTTTTGGAGTTACAAGATTTGGGATTTTAGTTGTTATCCAAAGGGTTTTATTCTGAAGTGTTTGGAATTTAGCGATTTAAATTTGCTGTTTGGATAATTATTAGATTGAAAAGCAAAGGTGGGATGAGATCGCTTAAAAGCTCAAAGTTTTGGAATTAGTTAGGGAGTTTTGTGAAAAGTTTCTGACAAATCAATTAGTAGACAGTGGTGTTGATTAATACTGTGGAAAGGATTTAGTAGACACTTATTTTAAGTGGTTTTGGCGTGTCTAGTAATTTATAACATTCGAGACAGTCGATACTAGGGATAAGATTAATCGAGCAACCGAGCAAACTCTTTCGCAATCAGCCAATAACATTCGCAGGTGCGAGCTTCTAGCTTCTCTTGAGAATCAATATTTATCAAACCACGTTTATAGTGAATAATGCCTGCTTTTTGAAATTTATGGGCAACTTCGGTAACTCCAGTACGACGTACTCCCAACATCTGAGAAATGAATTCTTGGGTTAACTGAAATTCATTTTTTTGTATATTGTCCCGTACCGTTAGCAACCAACGAGCAAATCGCTGTTCGAGATTGTGATGGCGATTACAAGCAGCAGTTTGACCAAGCTGAATTATTCGAGCTTGAATGTAGCGCATTAGCAGCTGTTTCAATACTCCTTGACGATCTAGCTCGTTTTGTAGTTTTTCAGCAGAAATCCGATAGCCACCATTACCCACCTGAACAATTGCTGTCGAGTTGGTATAGCTGGTGTCTAAGACAATCGGTAGTCCTACCATGCCTTCATTACCAATGACTCCAATCTCTGTGGTTGAGCCATCTTCCATGATCGCTACGGTAGAAACAATCGAATGAGAGGGAAAGTAGGCATAATTGTAATTTTCTCCCGCATGGTAAAGAATCTTATGCTGGGGAAGCTCTACTGGCTCTAAATCAAGGCAAAGGCGTTGATAGTCTTCCCTCGGTAGTGCAGCTAGCAACCGATTGATCGGTTTGCTTAAATTGGGTGAGGACATTTGTATGCACCATAAAACTAACTACAGTCAGCCAAAAAGTTCATAGTTCATACTTTTATTTCCTCCATAACAATTTGGAGAATTTTAAGACGAGATTCTGAGCTAGATTGCGCTCCACTTAAGATACTAACAATCTTGACAAAACTTTGTCCGCTTGCGGACAAAGTAATCAATAAATCTCAATAAGTTGAAATCATCTTAGACAAAAGACCAATCTTTGAGAACCTGATAGCATTCGCAAGCCACTGTTTCTAAGGCATCGCGGTCTAAAATCTCAATTTTTCCTCGGTGGTAATCAATGATTCCCTGTCGCTGAATTTCTTTGGCAACTTCGGTAACTCCAGTTCGACGTACTCCCAACATCCGAGCAAGTAATTGCTGAGTCATTAACAGAGTGGAATCATCGCTGCGGTCGTCCAGCATTAGCAGCCAACGAGCAGTTCGCTGTCGAACAGTATGATGATTGTTACAAGCAGCACATTGGCTGACCTGATTAAACAGTTTCAAAGTATAGCGGAGCAGCAGTTTTTGTAGCATTTGACCTCGATCCCATTCTGCTTGCAGTGCCTGTAGCTCGATTCGCATTGCCGTCCCTTTCCCTTGGACTATGGATTGACTGTTAGATACACCTTTCCCTAAAAACGGCAGCATTCCTACCATTCCTTCCTTGCCAATTAACCCAATTTCTGTGGTTGAGCCATCTCCCATCACTGACATTAAAGACACTACGCCCTCAGTTGGAAAATATAAATATTCACTCTTTTGATTGGCTGCTATAAGAATTTCATTTAAAGAAAGTTGAACTGGCTCAAGACAATCCCTGAAACGTTGGTATTCTTTTTGAGGCAGGGCAGCTATTATGTGATTGTTTCGAGGGTCGTCCAAGATAAAGGAAACTTGTTTTCCTACTGAAGTTAGCCATAATTATATTGTTTCATGCCTATCCAATAATCTTAAAATTTAACTTCTTAATCACCGCAAGGGATACAGTTATTATAATCCTTTGCCTACTTGATTTCACAGCTCTATAATCTGGTCAGATTTAGTAATTATCCTCACATCTTGATAACTAGTAGCTAAATAGCGATCGCACACATCAGTTAGTTGATTCGCTAACTTCATAATGTCGAATGGCTTAGTAATTACTTCGATATCTTCAGTAATTTGCGCTCTAATTATTGTCTCTATCCGAACCATAGCCGTGACAAAAATAATGGGAATAGAACAGGTAGTCAGATTGGACTTGAGTAAATGATAGACATCTAATCCATTAAGGTTTGGCATGACTATATCTAGCAAAATCACGTCTGGCTGTTGTAATTGTGCTAGAGCGACCCCCTTTTCTCCATCTAAAGCTGTCAAAATTTTCCAATCAGTGTCATGCTCTAAAATAAATTTTATTAAAGCATTACAATCACCGTCATCGTCAATAACCAAAAGGCTTGAGAGAATCAAAATCTTACGCTCTTTGATAAAATATTTTTTAAATAAGCCGATTGAATTAATCGATTTGTTTAATTAACTTCAAGTTATCCTGGTTTTCAAGTGATGTCTGTCCAAGAACAAACACAGAGTAAATGAGCGCGAAGGAAGATCAAGATATTGAATCGTCAAGATAATAAACGTCTGATGTGAATTAGCTTCGTTCTAATTTTCTGAGATAGACAAGTAAGAAAATTTCATTTCTAGAGAACGCATCTAAAGGATTTCAAGGCTTTTTAATTCATATTAGACGTAATAAGTAAGACATTCAATGGAAGAGGTAAAGACTTTTTTCTATCAATTCCTCGTTATTATCATTTCGGAAAAAATTGACTTGCCCAAGACAGTCCAGGACAAAGTAATTCCACCTTTCTCAGGTTTTGTCGAATTAATTCTGAGGTTCCGATAATTCCGTGAATCGGAGCCAAAAGCGATCGCACTAAATTTTCATCCAAGTAATATTTAAGTAATCTATCTAATTCTTGTCTTTCCCCTTCAATTCCCCTGTCAAATAAAAGTTTGACCGCCTAACCTCATTAAGAACATTTAACGACAAGTGAAATTGCTGACTTCAAATCTAAAAAAAATGTGTAGAATCAAGATTTACCCCCAACCGTAACGGGAACTAATTCAGTTTAGTCTGCCCCTAAAATCATGGCTTCTATCGGTTCTGCTCAGGTTAAAGATCCTCGGAAAAAACGTCAAGTTGGCAGACAACATCAATCCAGTGTGATTTTGCTAGGGATTGGTTTGATCTTTTTTGGGGGGATTTCCTCCCGCTTGGCATACTTGCAAATAGATCAAAGAGAAGAAAACCAACTCAAAGCCAAAAGAAATCATACCCAGGTAGTTCCCAAACCGCCTATTCGGGGCAACATCTACGATCGCAACGGCAAAGTCCTAGCTACCACCAAGCTTACCCATGCAGCTTATATTTGGTCGAAAGCACAACAGCAAGAAGATTGGTCAGAAATTCGTAGCTTACTCGCCACCATCCTCCAAGTATCAGCAGCCGATATCCAAAAACGAGTCGAAGAAGCTGGAGTTGATTATCCCAGTTTGATTCCCTTAGCCCCCAATCTGAGTAGTTCTCAGGTAACTGCTCTTGAAGAATATCGCCCTCAACTAAAGTGGGTCGAAACCGAGGTAAATCGCATTAGATATTACCCTCGCAATGAGTTAGCTGCCCACATTATTGGCTATACCGGGGAACTCGACTCCCAAGAACTTAAGCAAAAAGCAGAAGATGGCTATCGCTTGGGTGATGTAGTTGGCAAAATGGGCGTAGAAAAAGCTTATGAAGAAAACCTCAGAGGAGAATGGGGTGGGCTTAACCTCGAAGTTGATGGTGCAGGTAAAGTAATTCGTATTTTGGGCGAAGATCCTCCCACCGCAGGTAAAGATCTGTATCTAACCTTAGATCTGGATCTGCAAGCTGCTGCTGAGTCTGTTTTAGGCAAACGCAAAGGGTCGATTGTGGCTTTAAACCCTCATGATGGCTCTGTGCTGGCAATGGCTAGCTATCCTCGTTTTGACCCAAATATCTTTTCCAAGCCAATTTCTTCGCAAGCTTGGCAAAAACTACAGGCGGAGGGCAATCCTTTTTTGAACCGAGCTTTGCGGGGCTTTCCTCCTGCTTCTACCTTTAAAGTTGTTACTGCCGCGGCTGGGATGGAGTCGGGTAAATTCCCTCCGAATCAAACCCTCAAGACCTTTCCTTATCTAGAAATAGGTGGTATTCGTTTTCGGGAATGGAATAAAAAAGGCTTTGGTCGGTTGGGCTATGAGGGGGCGTTGGCTTGGAGTAGTAACACCTTTTTTGGGCAAATTGGTCGGGGCTTAGGTGGTAAGAACTTAAGCAAATGGGCTAATAATTTTGGGTTTGGTAAGCCCACTGGGCTGGATATTGCTGGCGAAACAGAAGGTTTAATTGCTGATGATGCTTGGAAGCGCAAGACTTTTAAGCAGGGCTGGACGACAGGGGATACGATTAATATGTCGATTGGTCAGGGGTTTGTGTTGGCTACGCCTTTGCAGGTAGGGGTGATGTTATCGGCGATCGCTAATGATGGGCATAAAATAACTCCCCGTTTTTTAAAAATAGATCCTCAATTTGTAGTCAAACCAACTAGCCTCAACTTAAAACCGACTACTCTCAAAACTCTCAAACAGGGTTTAAGGTCAGTTGTTAGGTGGGGAACGGGTAACAAATTAAATGTTCCTGGCTTGCCTCCTGCTGCTGGTAAAAGTGGCACAGCCGAAGCACCTCCTGGTAAACCTCATACTTGGTTTATGGCTTATGCACCTTATGAAAAATCAGAGATTGTCGTGGTTGCCTTTGCCGAACATTCCGGTGGTGGTGGTTCTTCAGTGGCAGCGCCAATGGTGCAGAAAGTGCTGGGTGCTTACTTTAAACATAAAGAACTCCGTAAGCCCAAACCCAAACCTAAACAGTTGCAATCTCAACCCCAGCTCAAGCAGTATCCTAATAAGTTAATTAATAATCAGTTAATTAATTAAGAGTTGAGGGTTTAATCGCTGAAAATTGCCAGCCTCATTTATGATTTGGGTTCTTGCTTTACGCTTGCCTGTTTTTAAGATAATCATTTATGGCTCTAATCATTGCAGGAGAACGTTCTGGGGTGGGCAAAACCACCATCACCTTGAGCATTCTTGCTTTTTTGGCTCAGCAAAAAAATAAACGAATTCAAAGTTTTAAAGTTGGCCCCGATTATATTGACCCGATGTTTCATCGGGCGATTACGGGGGTTGCTGCTCGTAATCTAGACCCGATCCTCACTTCACCCAGTTATGTCAGTAGTTGTTTTAACCTTCATAGTACTGCTGCTGACTATAGTTTGATTGAAGGAGTGATGGGTCTGTTTGATGGGGTGAAATTTCCTGGTTCTGAGATCTTGGACTATGCCAGCACTGCTCATGTTGCCCGTATTTTGGATATTCCTGTTCTGCTGGTCTTAGACTGTGCCAAATTATCAGGATCAATCGCCGCGATCGCTAAGGGTTTTAGCATCCTCGACCCCCAAATAAAAATAATTGGAGTTGTTTTAAATCGGGTAGCTAGCGATCGTCATTTGGAACTGCTCACCGAGGCTTTAGCCCAGATTCAGATGCCGATTTTGGGAGTGCTGCGCCGTCACGAGCAAATTGCTATTCCTGATCGTCATTTAGGACTCGTTCCAACAGTTGAACTACCCGAGCTAAATCAAATTGTTGAAAAACTAGCTCATCTCGCCCAAGAAGCTTTTAATTGGCAACGATTACTTCCTCTTTTGAAATCCTCTGTTAGTAATAATCAATCAGCAATTAGGATGCGAAGCAGTATTTCTTTAGACAATCAGCAATTAACAATCAGCAATCAGCCAATCAGAATTGCCATAGCCCGCGATCGCGCCTTTAATTTCTATTACCAAGATAATTTGGATTTATTCGGGGAACTAGGGGCTGAGGTGATTGAGTGGAGTCCTTTAGCTGATCAAGAAGTCCCCCAAAATGTATCTGGGTTTTATTTTGGGGGTGGTTTTCCCGAAGTCTTTGCCGAAGAATTAGCTGCCAATAAAATAATTTTGCAACAACTCCGAAGCTTGATCGCGAGCAATATTCCGGTCTATGCCGAATGTGGGGGGTTAATGTATCTTTGCGATCGCCTGATTGACTTAGAAGGTAGAAGTTGGCAACTGGTGGGGTCAATCCCCGCTACTACAACTATGCAAGCTAGGCTTAAGCTTGGTTATCGTCAAGTTCTTCCCTTGAATTTGGCTCTTAATTCACCTTTCCAAAAACCGACTTCCCTCAATAAAAACTCCCTACTCTCTTCATTGCCAATCCCTCATCAGCTCTGGGGACACGAATTTCATCGCTCCGAGCTAACCACAAAGATTTCTCATCCACTTTGGCAAGTTCGCGGACTTGGTGATTTAAGTAAATCGAATAGCCAAGGGAGAATAGAAGGGTGGAACTACAAAAATATTCATGCCTCCTATATTCATCTTCATTGGGGCGAATCTAAATTTTTATTTACAAAATGGCTTGATTCTTGTCGAGATTATCGAAATCAGTTAGCATAATCTCATTCGAAAGAACAAAATAACCATTTAGGAATATAGGAGGTGATGCCCATGATTGAAAGTAGTATTATCTTGGGTTTCCAGATCGATAATAGCCGACTGTGTGCCGAGGCTGTTCTCTAAGGAACTGCTTCTAGTCCTATCTCCGATAGGCAGCATAGATGTGACTTGCTTGAGTTCCTCTCGGCAGTCAGGTTTCGGTTAGGAAACCCTACTAGACCGCTTTCACTTATTAGGCAGAAAATAGGTTGTAATTTACTTTACTCCTGGTTCTGTTGTCCTAGTGAAAGCGGATAGCTTTTTTAAGAGGTATTTTGCTTTTTAGGGATGTTTCTTAGCAGGGGTTTTTCGAGTGAACCATTATCAAACTCTTCAGGTTAGTCCTCAGGCATCAATAAAAGAAATAAAGTTGGCTTATCGTAAGTTAGCTAAGCTCTATCATCCCGATACTAATGCTGCTGTTAAGAAGTCGTCTGCCCAGGCTGTTTCTCCTAGCAACGATAAAATTATTACCATTAACGCTGCTTACGAAATTTTGAGTAATCCTCAGTCTCGTCGTCAGTACGATCAGTTGCTGCAATTAGGCACTACTTACGAATCTCTTTGTGAAAGACAGGCTCGCACCGCAAAAGCCTCTCAAGCTTACAGTCGTAATCGTCGTCGTCCGGACAGTAGGCGACAAACCCTTAGCTATCAAGAATGGATTCAGGTTGTCTATATTCCTAGCGATCACAGTATCCAAGATATTATTCAACCATTAGACATCGAAATCGAGAATTTATCCGCAGACCCTTTCGATGACGAGCTATTGGCAGATTTTCAGATCTACTTAGAAGACTGTCGTCATCATTTACAACTTGCCAAGCAGAGATTTGCCATCTATCCGAATCCGCCGCAGTTAGCTAATGTCGCAGTCAACTTCTACTACTGTCTAAATCATATTGAGGATGGGATTAAAGAGCTAGAATATTTTGCCCTTAATTATGATGAACATTATATTCATACTGGACAGGAGCTTTTCAGAATTGCTAGCGGTCTAAGATCTGAAGCTGAAAATAGTGTCAGTTCTGTATTTTAAGTTAATCAATCTCTAAAACAAAGATGACCTGCCCAAGTTGGACAGGTCATTATGATGCCATTTCAATTCTATTTAAATGGCTTGTTGAGGTAGTTGTCAATTCAACTATCGCTCTACTTGTTGTGCTTACATTTTGGAAGCAACAACTTCAGCCAAGTCAACAACTCTTTGAGAGTAGCCCCACTCGTTGTCATACCAGGCAATGACTTTGATCATGTTGCCGTCCATAACTAAGGTCAACTGACTATCAACAGTGGAAGATACATCAGTACCTTTAAAGTCAGAGGAAACAAGAGGCAATTCAGTATAACCAAGAATTCCTTTCAATTCACCTTCTGAAGCAGCTTTAAGGACATTATTGATTTCTTCAGGGATTGTGCTTTTCTCTACCTGAGCAACTAAATCTACTACGGAAACATTAGGAGTAGGAACACGCATGGCAATACCATTCAATTTTCCTTTCAATTCAGGTAATACTAAAGCAACCGCTTCAGCCGCACCAGTAGAAGTAGGAACGATATTGATAGCTGCTGCTCTTGCACGTCTTAGGTCACGGTGGCTAGCATCTAGAATACGTTGGTCTCCAGTGTAACTGTGAGTAGTTGTCATCATCCCTTTGATAATGCCAAATTTATCATTGATAACCTTAACAATAGGTGCAAGACAGTTAGTCGTACAACTAGCGTTACTAACGATGTCAAATTCGCTAGGGTCGTAAGCATCTTCGTTTACACCGACAACATAAGTTCCAATTCCAGGACCTTTACCAGGAGCAGTAATTAGAACTTTTTTAGCTCCCGCTTCAAGGTGCATACCTGCGCCTTTCTGATCGCGGAAAACACCTGTAGATTCAATAACAATATCAATATCCCATTCTTTCCAGGGAAGATTCAAAGGATTGCGATCCGATACACATTTGATTGTTTTTCCGTTAACAATTAAAGAGTTGCTATCAGCTTGGATATCAGCATCACAAATACCCAACATCGAATCGTACTTAAGTAGAATCGCATTATTTGCAGGTGTAGAGGTATCGTTGATCCCTACTACCTCGATATTGCTGTTTTCTCTACCAACCCAACATCTTAAAAAATTACGTCCAATACGTCCGAAACCGTTAATTGCTACTCTTACCACTATTTATTTCCTCTAATAAATTTCTTAGGTTTATAGAATAAATGATTCTTAATATCACTCATCATATCGTAAAGTATGAACAATTCCATAACTCAATTCCAATCTCTAATCCACCTTGTTTGCTACAAAAGTAGTTTATACATACTATTTTGTAACAGTAGGATATTGTTCTGGTGCGTTTAATATCGCTAAAAAAACTGCAATCAACCGATGAGCTAATTCAAAATTGGCTTCAGGTTCGAATTTAAACTCTGAGAATTCACGACTCCGAAAAATTACTGTTATCATGTCCCGTATTATCCATGATAATCAGAAGCTGTTCAGAGTAATGGTTATGCCGGAGTTTTAGGAGGGCTGAGGGTGAACAAAGTAGATTTAGGTGGCAGACCGCTTCATTTTATTGGTGTTGGGGGGATTGGCATGTCTGCCTTGGCGCAGATTGTCGTTCAAAGACAATTGCCTGTTTCTGGCTCAGATATCAAGGGCAACCACATTACAGATCGTTTAGAGTCTTTAGGCACAAAAGTATTTTATTCTCAAGATGCCGCCAATCTAGAATCGATTTCCCAGTCGGCAGGAAGTCCAAGGGAGACGAATCATCAAACGATAAATCGAAAGTCAGGCGGTTTTTCTACCCAAGCTTCTGCGGCAACCCACAATTTAAAAGTGGCAACTGCTCTTAGTGAAAAAGTCGATCCTCAATTAGCTTGCAATTCACCTCAGGTTATCTGCTCAACAGCGATCGCTAAATCCAATCCCGAATATCAGGCAGCGCTGAAGTTGGACTATCCTATTTTTCATCGTTCTGATCTTTTGGCAGCGTTAATTGATCAATATAAAGGTATTGCCGTTTCAGGAACTCATGGCAAAACCACGACTAGTAGTCTTGTCGGCTATGTTCTTTTGCAAGCAGGTTTAGATCCCACTATCATTATTGGCGGTGAAGTTGATGCTTGGCAGGGAAATGCTAGGGCAGGTCAAGGCGAATATTTGGTTGCGGAAGCTGATGAGTCTGATGGATCTTTAGTTAAGCACTCTCCTAGTATTGGCATTATTACCAATATCGAGCTGGATCATCCTGATAAATATAGTTCGTTAGACGAAGTGATCGGTGTTTTTCAGACATTTGCTCGACAATGTGGGTTGGTCATTGGTTGTCTTGATGATCAGGTTGTTAGAGACAATATCTCTATTGATATTAGCTATAGCCTCGATGCCCAGAGTAATGCAGACTATATAGCTCGTGATGTTAACTATCATGCTCAAGGTGTGCAAGCTCAGATCTGGGAGCGAGGAAAGCTCTTGGGTTCACTAAATCTACAGTTGTTAGGAAATCATAATTTGAGTAATGCCTTAGCAGCGATCGCCGTAGGCAGAAAAGTTGGTTTGGAATTTTCTGTTATCGCTGAGGCGCTAGCAACTTTTTCTGGTACGAAAAGACGCTTTGAGCTGAAAGGAGAAGCTAATGGGATTAAATTTATTGATGATTATGCTCATCATCCCAGCGAAATTAAAGTCACTTTAGAATCAGCAAAAATAAAAACTCAAGAATCTGATGTCAAAAGAGTAGTTGCTATTTTTCAGCCTCATCGATTTAGCAGAACAGAAACTTTCTTGGCAGAATTTGCTGAATCTTTTCAAGATGCCGATGTTGTGATTATTACAAGTATTTACAGTGCGGGAGAAACTAATACTAATAATATTAGTGGCAGAGATTTAGCGGAAAAAATTCGGCAGAGAGGTCTGCAAACTCATTATGTTGAGGAGCTTAGTTCTATCCCTAAATTTCTTAAAGAAGATATTCTTCAGCCAAAGGATCTTGCTTTATTTTTGGGGGCAGGAAATTTAAATCAATATATCGAGAAAACGATTGAACTCTATCCAAATTAATACTCTTGTTCTACTGAAGGAAAGACTTAAGTAAAATTAGTTATTTTTTAGCCTGATTATTAAACATCCAATAATTTTCTATATACAAATAAGGAATGATCGGTTAGATTGTCGTTGACAACTTTCCTCATCTACGCATAAAGATTTACGAGTTAGTTTTTATGTCGATAGGGGAGTTGCTAGTAATACTATCTAATTCTTAATTAAAAGTAAGTAGTTTAAGGTTATCTGCAACTTATTAATTGCTTTAAGGAATTAATTAATTTAAGGATTTTGTATTGCTGGTGTTTAATTAAATTCGTTCCCACTCTAAATAATGATTGATCCTACAAAACGTCTAATTCAATCTGAGATTTCTTTGGCTAGTCAGACTTCCTATCGAGTTGGTGGAAATGCTCAGTGGTATGCTGCGCCTAGAAATTGGCAAGAATTATCGGCTTGTTTTGAATGGTACCAAACTCAAGATATGCCCCTGATGCTTTTGGGTGCAGGGTCGAACCTTTTAATTAGCGATCGCGGAATTCCTGGTTTGACAATTAGTACCCGTTATTTTCGCAGTTACGAATTTCAGGATGATAGTGGTTTACTAACAGCCGATGCTGGAGAGCCAATTGCCAATTTAGCTTGGAAAGCTGCTAAAAAAGGGCTAAAAGGGTTAGAGTGGGCAGTGGGAATTCCTGGTACAGTCGGTGGTGCAGTTGTTATGAATGCAGGAGCGCACCAACAGTCAATTTCCGATATTTTGGTCAGTGCAACCATTATTGATTCCAATGGCAATATCGAAGACCTTAACCCAGAAAAATTAGCTTATAGTTATCGCACCTCTAATCTACAAGGAAGCAATAAGTTTGTGGTTAAGGCAACTTTCCGCTTAGAGCCAGGTTATACCAGACAAGAGGTAATGGAGCTGGCAAACAGCAATTGGACACAGCGAAAAACAACTCAACCTTATCATTTACCCAGTTGTGGCAGTGTTTTTAGAAATCCATATCCAAAAGCAGCAGCTAAATTAATTGAGCAGTTGGGTTTGAAAGGTCACAAAATTGGCGATGCCCAAATAGCTGAGCGTCATGCTAATTTCATTCTTAACTGTGGTTCGGCTAAAGCTAGTGATATTTTTCAATTAATTCGCTACATTCAAGAGAAAGTAGAATATCATTGGTCTGTATCTTTGGAGCCAGAAGTGAAACTGCTAGGGGAGTTCTAATTAATTGGCTATTGTTGAGGCTATCTAAAGATAAAGCTTGACGATCTAAATAATTAAGAAATTTCCTTACTAAGGGCGCTTTTGCTGCTAAGTCTGATTTCATGGAATTCGTAGAACCGATTGTATCCATTTATAGTTAAAAGAATTAACGAGATATGCCAAATCCTTTTGGAAAAATGAAAGATCTTGCTAACGCTTTTCAGCAAGCGCAACAAGTTCAGCAAGGAGCACAAGAACTTCAAGCAGAATTGGAAAAACTAGAAATTGAAGGAACTTGCGCAAGTGGATTAGTAAAAGTTGTGATGAGTGGTAATCAAGAGCCACTCCGTGTCGAAATCGCTCCCGATTCTTTGTCTCAAGGAGCAGAGGCTGTTTCTGGAATGGTGACAGAGGCTATGCAGGATGCATACACCAAGTCTTCTGAAAATATGCGATCGCGAATGGAAGAATTGACCAGTGGTTTAAATTTACCTGGCTTTTAGTTAGTTGATTAAACTGAGGTTTTGCCAACAAGCTTCTGCAAAAAATTAATTGCCTTAGCTTGTTGGTTAGTTGAAGATTTGATTTATTTGTTCTTCTAGCTACTTCATTGATGTCTTATTGCGGTTGCTTTCTTAAGGTAGCTCACTTAATTAAGCCTTAATTGGTAAAGGTTTCGCTTACTTGCTCGCGTATCTTACCGAAGCTAAATTTATTAGCTTAAATATTGGCTGTCAAAAAAGAAACTTGTAACCTTGCTTTTCCTTAGATCAGCTATTTTTTGTTAGTGATAGCCATTTCTTCATTTACTTATTCTGTTCGCAAATATATTTTTTCTCCTTAAAAGTTAATTAAATAAGAGTCGTGTTTGTCTGCACTCTTCTAGCAATTTAGGGGCTGTCTTATAACCTTATTAGCTGAGTAATTTTAGCTGAGACTATTGACCCAATTTGGTTCTCTGTAGATGGTTATAGTTGTTAGCGCTTAATCTTATTATTATTCGATTAGAAATTTTTTGATGGTAAATCTTAATCGTTTATCTTGCTAAAAATAAACGGTGATCCTGATTGAGTGGGAAAACTGTTTGTTTTAATACAGCAGTAAAGATAGTTATTCCTTCATGATTTATTGTTTGGAGATCGCAACTAAAAATAAGTCGACGATATTAGAATCTAAATTGAAACCACCATTAGCTGATTTCAATTTATCAGAAAATTAGGTCAATGGTTTGTCCGCACTGGCTAAAATTATCTGTACTAGCAGAAGCTAATTTTAGAGGGTTTCCCGATCAAAGTAAGACGTAATTTATGCAATCAGGAAAATTTTTATAGTTGTATTTACTGTGTTTTCGTTATTAATGGATAATTATTTGTAAATATTTAAGGTGTAACTAGTTAATTTCTTTAAAACTAAATCCATAATTGGGAACAATAATTATATGTATTCTCTAAAGTAGGTTATTTTCGAACAAATAAATTTACTGATATTTAAGAGTAGTAGAGTACACCTTATTCTTATATTTCTTATTTGTTAAGCTTTACACAACGTTGTCATCAACCGTCACTATGAATAGCCAGGGTAATTTTTCAGAACCAAACGATCTCAAAGTTCAACAGCCAGCCAATGAATGTAATGATTCAAATCAAAGTTCTTTGAGTGGTTCAAATACTCAGGATTCAATTTTAGAAGAGAACAATCAAATGAATGATCCTGGTGACAAACAGACAGTAGTGCAGCAAGATTTTTCTGCTGATAAGCAAACGGTAGTACAGCAAGATGGCTTGGCTGGTAAACAGACAGTAGTACAACAAGATTTTCTTACTGATAAGCAAACAGTAGTGCAGCAAGATGGCTTGACTGACTTATCTGTAGATGATTTATCTGCATTAGATGAACTAGAGTCAGGCGATTTAAACTTAATCGATAGTACGGTTGATGATACTAATGATTTACTTCCCTTCATTAATAGTGGGAATGGTTCTTCCGAAAACAATCTTGGAGAATTATCAGAATTAGGCGCTCAAGATTTAGAATTGGGTGAAGATGCCAACCTAGACCCATTAGATCTAAATTTAGAGGTGTCAGATATTGCTCCAAACGATATTTCAGGTAGTGATGATTTAAATCTAGACTTTGACGGTGACTCTCTAGATCTAAATTTAGAGGTGTCAGATATTGCTCCAAACGGCATTTCAGGTAGTGATGATTTAAATCTAGACCTTGATGGCGACTCTCTAGATCTAAATTTAGAGGTGTCGGATATTGCTCCAAACGGCATTTCAGGTAGTGATGATTTAAATCTAGACTTTGATGATTCCTTAGATTCCTTAGAAGGATTCGACTCTTCAGAAATGGAGGAGCTTTCCCAAGATAATGGTCTGGAGCTTGGTGATCTAAATCTTGGTCTTGAAGATGTCTCAGCTACTTTAGAGATGAAAGATTTAGAGCTTGACGATTCCAAGGATGCTCTAGGTGAAATGAGTTTGTTAAGTGAATTGGGAAGTCTGGATGATTTGTTGTCAGGGGCAAAAGCGAGTTCAGTATCAACTCCAGTAGTTGGAAAAGCTCCTGTTGTCATCTCTAAGGCAACAACGTCCTACAATAGACCACAAAAAAATGTTCCGTCAAAAGTTCAAACCTTCGACCAGACTATGCGGGTGTCGGTGCGAAAATTAGATGATCTTAATAACTTGATTGGAGAGCTAGTAGTTAAAAGGAATCGTTTAGAAGAAGATCAAGAGAGAATTCGTCGCTTCATGGATAATCTTCTCAATTATGTTCAGTCTCTTGGTGAGATGGGCGGAAAAATGCACGATCTTTATGAGCGATCGCTCTTAGAAGGCGCCCTCATGGCTAGCCGAAATCAAAGTCAATCCTCTTCTGGTAAAAAACAACGTTCCAGTTTTTTGGAAGAAGATGAAGTAGAAGAAAGTAATGAATTAGATGCTCTAGAGCTAGATCGCTTTACTGGATTTCACCTTCTTTCTCAAGACATTATCGAGCTAATTGTCAGGGTAAGAGAAGCCGCTTCAGATATTCAGTTTGTTGTTGATGAAACGGACAAGGTTACTCAATCTTTAAGGCAAGTTACCTCTCAATTGCAAGATGGAATGAATTCCTCTCGCATGATGCCTTTTGGTCAAACTACAGATCGCTTACCTCGGGCAATTCGAGACATTTCTCGTAAATTGAAGAAGCAAGTTAAATTGCAAATCGAAGGGAAAGACGTTCTCATCGACAAGATGATTGTAGAAAGTCTCTATAATCCCATGACTCACTTAGTCAACAACGCAATTACCCACGGCATTGAAACTCCTGAAGAGCGAGTTAAGCTAGGAAAGCCTGAAAACGGAACCATTTTAATTAGAGCATTTCTGCAAGGAAATCAAACGGTAATCACAATTGCTGATGACGGTGCTGGCATTGATCCAGAAAGAATAAAAGCAAAAGCCGTTGAGAAAGGAATGCTCACTTGGGCAAAAGCTCAAGAATTAACCAATCCAGAAACTTATGATTTGATTTTCCATGCTGGGTTCAGCACGAAAGATCAAGCCGATGATTTTGCCGGTCGTGGTGTTGGGATGGACGTTGTTAATACAGACCTAACCAAGATTCGGGGAACGATTAGTATTGAGTCAGAAGTCGGAAAAGGGACAACCTTTATTATTCGTCTACCACTAGTATTGAGTATTTGTAAGGCAATTAGCTGTGTCTTTAACAACACACGTATTGCCTTTCCTCTTGATGGTGTTGAAGCGCAAAAAGAATATCTACCCAACGAAATTATTACTGACCCCAATGGAGTTAAGCAGATTTCTTGGGAAGGAGATCTGCTTCCCTTCCAACCTTTAAGTAATCTTCTTCTCTATAATCGTCAGTTAAATCGAGGTGGGGTTTATAACCTCAATAAAGAGGATGATTTTATTTCGATAATTATTCTGCGGAGTGCCGATAATCTAATGGCGGTTCAGGTAGATCAGATTATTGGGGAGCAAGAAATTGTTATTAAACAAATTGAAGGACCTGTTCCCAAGCCATCGGGTATTACTGGGGCAACAGTATTGGGTGATGGCGTTGTTATGCCGATCGCTGATGTTCTCGAACTAATCGAAATTGCTCAAGGTAAGAGAACTATTGAGCTTGGATTTAATGTTTGGGAAGACAATGATAGTAAGCAAGCGGATGAGCTTTCCTCTGAGCCTACTGTATTGGTTGTCGATGACTCGATTACGGTAAGAGAACTACTAACTCTGAGTTTTACCAAACTTGGTTATCGCGTAGAGCAAGCTAGAGATGGTCAAGAAGGCTGGGAAAAACTTCGTGGTGGCTTACCTTGTGACATGATTTTCTGTGATATCGAAATGCCGAGAATGAACGGTTTAGAGCTGTTGTCTAATCTGCAAAAAGATGAGCAACTAAAATATATTCCGATGGCGATGTTAACTTCTCGTGGAGCGGATAAACATCGGAAGTTGGCTACAGATTTAGGAGCTAAGGCATATTTGACCAAGCC
The DNA here is from genome assembly GCA_937996665.1 of uncultured Xenococcaceae cyanobacterium. Lineage (GTDB taxonomy): Bacteria > Cyanobacteriota > Cyanobacteriia > Cyanobacteriales > Xenococcaceae > Hyella. Next base: position 16,872 of record CALKUU010000290.1, read on the forward strand.
CTACACCGAAAAGAACTTAATGGATGTGGCTCAAAATTTAATTGAAATTAGTAGAGCCCATAAAGAAGAGACTCAAAAGGAAAGTTCGAGAAAAGAAAAAATTGATCGTAGCAATAACAATTCGGCTAAAGTTAAAACTGACCCTGTTGTTTTGATTATTGATGATTCGGTAACCGTAAGAGCCTTGCTTTCAATGACGTTTAAAAAAGCCGGTTATCAAGTTGAACAAGCTCGTGATGGTCAAGAAGCATTAGAAAAACTAAAAGATGGTTTAGCTTGTGATATTGCTTTTTGCGACATTGAGATGCCGAGAATGAATGGTTTAGAGTTGTTAGCTAACCTTCAGGAAGATGAGGAACTCTCTGGTTTGCCAATGGCAATGCTGACCTCTCGCGGAGCACAAAAAATGAGAAATATTGCTGCCCAAAGGGGTGCTAAGGGATATTTTGTTAAGCCTTATGTTGAAGAAACATTGTTAGATGCAGCCAAAAGAATGATGGACGGTGAAGTTCTCATTGACTCTGTTAATTTTGATGATCAAGATATGGAATAGTCCGCAGCTTACTTTTATTGTGAAATCTTCTCTACCGAAAATCAGTTGGTTTCTAGGATTGGAAATATTATTTATTTAAGTAAAAATAGATGATTTTTCTATTCTTTAAGCTCGAAAATACATAAAAAAAGCTAAGTTTATCGTTTTATTTCTCCTGATTAAATTAGATTATAGATTCATAATCTAGCTTTTTTCCATTTAGTAAACTGTTGAAAATTGTTTTTTCTCCGCTGATTTAAAATAAATTTTTAGAAGTATTAACTTTATCGTGACCCAAATCAATAAGCCGATTAAGGTTCTAGTGATAGGAGATCGTGCGACTGAGGATCTCCTTTTTCGAAAAGATTTTTCCCCTCTAAACCATAAGCTAATTAAATTAAAGCGATTTCAATTACTGGGAAAAAGTCTAGATTCCTTATTGGGTGAAAGTTTTGATGTTGTTATTTTGACTTTATCTTTTTCTAGTAATGAGGAACTAGATTTAGTTAAAGAAGTTAAAACGGTTACAAAAGAAAGCCCTATTATTGTTTTAAGCAATAATAGGAATCCTGAAATTGAAGTAGCTATATCAAAAGAAGGCATCCAAGATTATTTGACTATAGATAATAACTTTGATTCTGAAGAGTTTGCTTGTTTGCTACTAAACTCGATTGCCAATGCTATTGGCAGAAATGGGTTTTTTTCCTCAACGAACCAGCAGCCAGCTTTTTATCCAGAAGTAGTTGGAGAACAATCATCATTTGTTGATGATCGTGATGAAAAGTTTCGAGTTGTTGTCAATAGCACTTCTGTTTTAATTTGGATGAGTGACCTCAACGATAGATTGACTTTTGTAAATCGATTTTGGCTTGAGTTTATTGGTAAAGATTCTGAAGCAGTTTTAGCAGAAAATTGGCTGACTAACCTTCATTTTAAGGATCGTAGGGTGAGTCAGATTGTCTATCAAAATGCTTTCAACAATCGACAATATTTTGATTTGGAGTGTCGATTGTTGAACTCTCAGGGTGAATATCGCTGGTTTTTTATTACTGGAGTTCCTCGTTTTGAACAGGCGAATGAGTTTTTAGGCTTTGTTTGGTCTGGGGTTGATATTTCTAAGCAAAAACAAGTAGAAACTTTGCTAAAGCGACAAGCTAGAAGAAATTATATTTTGGCGAAAATTACCAGGCATATTCATAAATCCTTTGAATTAGCCACGATTTTGCAAACTACTACCGAACAGGTTAATTACCTTTTAAATGTCGAACGAATTATTATCAGTAAAATCGAGTCTGTTGACAATTTTAAAATTTTGTCAGAGTCAACTTTTCCTAGAGATGGAGATAGTTGTAATTTGTCTCCTTTTTTAGATTTGAAATTATGGCAAGTTGATTTAAATTTTGATTGTTTAAGAGCAGGAGAAATTATTTTTTTGGATCGCCTTAAAGAAGATAATCGACCAGAAATAACAGCTAGACTTACTGAACAAATTACTAGACCAGAAATGATCACGAGTCATTCTGCAAGCGTTAGCTTTTCTGCGGTTGTAGTTCCGATTCGAGTTGAACAAAAATTATGGGGAGTTATTTGTGCTGAGCAATGTTCAGAAGCTAGGCAATGGACACTAGAAGAGATTTCTTTGTTAGAACAGATTACTACGCAATTAGCGATCGCGATTAAACAAGCAGAGCTTTATCAGGCTTTAGAAAACGCTAATAGGCAATTGCAACAATTAACCGTAATTGACAGTTTAACTGGCATTGCCAACCGACGAAGATTTGATGAATATCTAGGCAGTGAATGGAATCGTTTAGCGAGGGAAAATGCTTGCTTATCTTTAATTCTTTGTGATGTTGATCATTTTAAGATTTATAACGACACCTATGGTCATCTAGCAGGAGATGATTGTCTTCAGAAAATTGCCCAGACTATTCAAAAAACAGTAAAACGATCTGCTGATTTGGTTGCTCGTTATGGAGGAGAAGAAATTGCAATTATTCTTCCCAATACTTCTCCCTCAGGGGCAAAAGCGTTAGCTTTAGATATTAGACAAAATATTCAAGATTTGCAGATTCCCCATCTTAATTCGACTACAAATAAATATGTAACCCTTTCCTTTGGCGTTGCGGGTTGTGTTCCTCAATCTGAAAATTTTGCTCAAGGTCTAATTGTGGAAGCTGACCTTAACTTATATCAAGCTAAAGAAACTGGTCGTAATCGCGTAGTGGGGGCTTAAACTAGAGCTGAAGAATAACTAGAAATATATGGGTCAAGCCGAAATTATTGGATTAGGCAGATCTGGCATCGCTGCTGCAAAGTTGTTAAACCGTAATGGTTGGCAAGTTACTTTAGGCGATCGCGCGTCTGCTGCACAGATACAATCACGTTCTAATGCTCAAGAACTAGAATCTGCCCAATTAGAACTTCAGGCAGCAGGGATTGGGGTGAAGCTAGGACATAGTCTCGACCTTGAACAAAAAAATAAACCGCAATTAATTGTAGTTAGCCCGGGAGTCCCCTGGGATATTCCTGTGTTGGTAGAAGCAAGAAAACAAGGAATTAAAACCATTGGTGAATTAGAATTAGCCTGGAGCTATCTTGACTCAGTTCCTTGGTTGGGGGTAACTGGCACTAATGGTAAAACAACAACTACTGCTCTAATTTCTGCTTGTTTTAAGGCAGCAGGTTTAAATGCTCCTGCTTGTGGCAACATCGGATATGCTGCTTGTGAAGTGGCGCTTCAATCCTCCGTTCCAGATTGGGTAATTGCCGAGATTAGCAGTTATCAGATCGAGTCCAGTCAAACTTTACAACCTCAAATTGGTATCTGGACGACTTTAACCCCAGATCATTTAAGTCGGCATAAAACTTTTGAGAACTATGGCAAAATCAAGGCTTCTTTGCTACTGCGTTCTCAGCAACAAATTTTAAATGGAGATGATCCTTATCTGCAAAAATTTGATTGTAATAAGTTAAGCAATAGCTATTGGACAAGTGTCGACAATCGACTTAATTTACCCGTCAAAAAAGATCGTCAAGTTTATCTGCAAGATGGTTGGGTTGTCGCTTTTGGCGAATTAATTTTGCCGATCTCTTTGTTTAAAATGCCTGGTCTTCACAATAGGCAAAATCTTTTACTAGCAGTTGGGGCTGCTAGATTAGCTGGGATTGAGAAAAAAGCTATTACCGAAGCGATCGCTAATTTTAGCGGAGTTCCTCATCGTCTAGAGCTAATTTGTGATTATCGGGGGATTAAATTCATCAACGATAGTAAGGCTACAAATTATGATGCGGCAGAGGTAGGATTATCTTCGGTAACAGAACCCGCGATTTTAATTGCTGGGGGACAGGCAAAAGAAGGAAATGATCAAGCTTGGCTCCAAGAAATTGAACAAAAAGCGGCTTTTGTTCTTTTGATTGGGGAAGCGGCTCCTATTTTTGCCCAAAGACTTCAAGAAGTTAATTATTTTGCTTATGAAATAGTTGAAACTCTTGACCAGGCTGTTGTCAAAAGCGTTGATCTCGCAATCAATAAATCAGCAAAAACTGTTTTGTTATCTCCCGCTTGCGCTAGCTTCGATCAATATCTCAGTTTTGAGCATCGAGGCGACTGCTTTAGAGAACTATGTCAAAAATTAAAAGACTAAATTGTCAGAAAATAACTCAATGTCGTAATTAGGAGATTTGTGAATTAAGGGCTATTTTTCTCCAAAAAAATCAGGGAAGGTAATTACAATTACTTTCCCTGACCCAAGATAGATTTTAATTTAAAATTTAGCGGATATATTCTTTAAGAATACTGTTACGGTTAGGGTGACGAAGTTTGCGGAGAGCTTTGGCTTCGATTTGACGAATCCGCTCACGAGTTACATTGAAGATTTGTCCAATTTCTTCGAGAGTTTTCATTCTGCCATCATCTAAACCATAGCGTAGACGAAGAACATCTCTTTCTCTGGGGCTTAAGGTATCAAGAACACTTTCAAGATCTTCTCTTAATAAGCTTTTAGATACTTGATCCTCTGGAGTTTCGCCATCAGCTTCAATGAAATCACCTAAGCGAGAATCTTCTTCTTTACCAATTGGTGTTTCTAGGGAAATTGGCAATTGTGCAGATTTAGCAATGAAACGCAATTTTTCAATTGTCATTTCCATTCTTTCGGCAATCTCCTCTTCGGTAGGCTTGCGACCCATTTCCTGAGAGAGAATTTTGGTAGTTTTTTTGATGCGAGAAATAGTCTCATAAAGATGGACAGGTAGACGAATTGTCCGAGACTGATCAGCGATCGCTCTGGTAATTGCTTGTCTAATCCACCAAGTAGCATAGGTAGAAAATTTATAACCTTTTTCATGGTCAAACTTCTCTGCCGCTCTGATTAGCCCCAAAGAACCTTCTTGAATTAGGTCTTGGAAAGATAAACCTCTATTCATGTATTTCTTGGCGATGGAGACAACCAAACGAAGGTTGGATTGCACCATTTTATCTTTGGCTCTTCTACCTAGGTAGAGGCGGCGACGGAAAGGGCGAAGCTCCATTTCAACTTCTTGAGCCCATTCTGCATCAGTAATTTCTCTTTCTAAAGAGTCTTCTACACCTTCCCGAATTCTTTCTAATTCTAGTAAATCGGCAATTTTCCGAGCTAACTCAATCTCTTCTTCTGCTCTTAGCAGTCGAATACGACCGATTTCCTGCAAATAAATGCGGATAGAGTCTTCAGTATAAGGCTTCTTTCTACCTCTTTCTGATGTCCGACGAGTGGTCGATTTAGTACTTTTGGGAATCTCAATCGTGATTGGAACTTCCTCTTTGACGGCGATTTTACTCTCATCAATCAAGACTTCCCAATTTTTATTAGACTCAGCGATCGTTGCTATTGCTGGATTAGCTTGGCTCATGCTCTTTTCCTCTTGCTCCTTCAGTAAAAAAAATTAACAATAAGCGGTTTTGTTAAACTCGCATACTGGTTTTGAAATCGCTTTCTTGCTCTGGATAAACTCTGAAAAATTGGCTTTTTAGAGGATAAATTAAGGGAAATCGGTTTTTCCATTATATAAATCCGACTTATGTCTGGAAGTGACATCAAACCTTTCTCGAGTGAATTACCTCACTAAGTTCCTCTTTCGACGCAAACTATTCAAAATATTCATGTAAATTAGAATCGGCTTCACAATTAAAATTTTCGCTTCACAGCTTCATTAATTTGAGGGAATTCAATTCAATGAATAAGGCTAAATCCTAGTTGTGATTTTTTTTACTCCCAAACCCCGTTAATGTGACAGTTATATAAAATGACCTCTTATATAGCTTAGCCGCCTTTAGGGCAATTTGGCAGTAAGTAATATTGACTAGGAATTTATAATTCTTTTTGATTTTAGCCTTGATCGCTATCAATATGGTGAAGATTTGGCAGGGATTATCGGATTAAATCCGTAAAATATTAAACAAATCTTTAAGTTACTTGATTAAATTCTCTCTTACATATTGTAAGCAATAATACAACTTTTGACATCTACCCTTTTTTTTGCAATCAAAAACTACGAAAAAACACTTACTGCTGAATATTTTGTTCTCGATATAAACACTGATAGCCTATATTGGTTAGTTGCTTGTTAAGAATTAATCAATTCATGCTGAAAATTATTGATCGAAAATCGGTCTTCAAAATATTGTGTGCTTTTCTTTTTTTAGTTGTAGGTTGCAATTCCACAGATAAAACTGAAAAAAATATTACATTTAAAGAAACAGCCGCTGAAAAGCAAGGAACTCTTCTAGTTGTAGCTAACGGGGAAGATTTTGTTCGCAATGGGTTCATAACTAAAGACGGTTGGGAAATCGATTTCACTAAGCTGAGGGTCAGCTTAGGTAATGTTGTTGCTTATCAAACTGAAACTAGTTTTGACCCCGACCAAGATCAAGCTATTAATTCGAAATTGGCTATTCCTATAACCAAGGAAATTAAGGTTGTTGATTTAACCCAAGAGATTGGATCAAAAAATTTGACTCCGCAAAATCTAACTATTGTCAAAAAAATTATGGTTCCTGTTGGCTTATATCGGGCGATTAGTTGGGAAATGCTGCCGACAAATGATTTTGGGTTTGAGGCTCAGACTATTTTTTTGCAAGGCAATGCCATGAAAAATGGTAAGAAAATTAATTTTGAGTTGGGACTCTCTGTTCCCACCAAGTATATTTGTGGCGAATTTATCGGGGAAAATCGCAAAGGAATAGTTACCAAAGATAAATCGACTGAGTTGGAGATGACATTTCATTTTGATCATCTTTTTGGGGATAACAATCTTCCTTCTGATGATGAACTCAACCTTGGCGCTCTGGGTTTTCAGCCTCTGGCAGAGTTAGCTACAATAGGAAACTTACGACTTGATTGGCAGGAATTACAGCAAAAGTTAGACTCCGCCGATGTAGAAAAGCTAACTCAAGCGATCGCTGGTCTAGGTCATGTAGGGGAAGGACACTGTAAGGCAATATCTTTGTAAATTTAGATATCTGTGGAATCAATGCTTGGAAATTGATGCTTGTAACGCAATATATGAAGGTTAAATTAAGTTTTTTGACGACTTTGTGCGAAGTGTAATGAGAGTTTTCCCCTTCTTAACTCAAGTTCTACAATCATTGGAGAGTCGCCCTAAATCTAATATCATCGGCTTTTTATGAAATGTTCGCGTGTACTATCGTTTTTGTTATTTACTACTTGCGGAATTTCTCAACCTGTTTTCGCCCATGGGGCAAAAATAGACTATCAGCAAACCTCTGCAATAGTGGTGAGAGCTACCTTTGACGATGGAACGCCGATGGCAAATGCCCAAGCAATTGTCTATTCCCCCAATGATTTGGATACTCCGTGGACAAAGGGAGTTACTGATGAGTCAGGAAAATTTACCTTTGTTCCTGAATCTGGATTATCAGGGAACTGGGATGTCAAAATCCGCAAATCGGGTCATGGAAAGATTATTAGCATACCTTTTGAAATTCAGAAGCAAGTGGTCGAAGTGAATTCGCCGATCGCTAATAAAGATCAAAGTTTACCAGTAGTTTCAGAGTCTGATCCTACTGTTAACTCTGCTTATTCTTGGCAACAAAAAATGATTATGTCAGTTTCCATCACTTGGGGGTTTCTGGGTACAGCACTATTTTTTTTTCGTAAACAGACCTAATTTAAGGTACGGATCTCAAAACGTAGGTCTAAGCCCAATTGTGGTCATACAATTCTTTTAATTCCTTTCTTTTCTAGTTTTGGTAGTTCATGCATATTCCCGACGGTTTTGTTGCTCCTAGTATTTGTATTGCCGGTTATGGGATTTCGGGAGGAATGATTTGGTATTCTTTGAGGGTAATAAAGCAAGATCGTTTTTCCCAGGCTAATATCCCTAAATCAGCTTTGTTTACCGCAGTTTTTTTTGTAGCTTCTCTAATTCATATTCCCGCTCCTCCCCCATTAACTAGTTTTCATTTAGTTCTTAACGGGATGATGGGTACTTTGCTTGGTTACTATGCTTTTTTGGCAATTCCGATTGGTTTATTTTTCCAGGCAGTAATGTTTCAGCATGGTGGAATGTCTACTTTAGGACTAAATGCTGTAATCATGGGACTGCCAGCAATAGTGGCTTATTCTTTATTTCGTTTGCGGTCTAAAATTCCTCAGAAGAGACAATTTTTGGCTAAGGCTTTGGCTTTTTTGAGTGGATCTTCTGCTGTCTTGTTGTCAGCATTAATTTTTGCTTCGATCTCCATCTCCACAATTTCTCCTGAGTTTGATGCCGATGCCGAAAAATTTGCTATCTATATTTCTTTAGGTAGTTATCTTATTCAGGCGTTCATTGAAGGGCTTTTTACTGTGATGATTGTTTCCTTTTTAGAAAGGGTGAAGCCGGAATTGCTAAAAATTTAAAATCGAGAATGTATTCGTTTGATACCAGGATTACCCTTGAACTAATAATGAAGTTAGCCCTTGATCGCTATGCCCATCTGAAATCGCCTATCCATAGTTGGCAGCAAGAATATAAGTTGATTGGACTATTGGGACTAGTTTTTGCTTTTTCTTTTGTCAAAAGTCTGGTTCTGTTGCCAATAATCGTTGTTATTTCTGTTGTACTTTTCATCTTATCCAGCTTGCCTTTTTCTTATCTAATCTCTCGTCTACGTTATCCTGGCTGGTTTATCTTGGCAGTGGTTTTGTTGATTCCTTTCACCACAGGAGATACGATTATTTGGCAATGGCGATGGCTGAGTTTAAGTCAGGAAGGCTGTCGAAGTGCAGTTCTAATTACGGTTCGTTTTTTGTGTGTTTTTACAACTAGTATTGTCTTGTTTGGAACTGCGCCTTTCCTTAAGAGTATTAAGGCATTGAAAAATTTAGGTTTGTCAAAAGTTATTGTCGATATTGCTTTATTATCTTATCGCTATCTAGAAGAGCTAGGCGCAACCCTCAGTACTATGCAAACTGCAATTAAGCTCAGAGGTTTTAACCATCATAAAATTAATTATTCCTACCTTAAGGTTTTAGCCAGTGTACTAGGTAGTCTGTTTGTCAGAAGCTATGAACGTTCAAATCGAATTTATCATGCCATGATTTTGCGAGGATATGGTCATAACCAGGAAGTTAGTGACCGAAGAAATGATTACTTATTAAGTAATAGGATGTCATCTAATAAGATAAAACTAGCCAACATTTTGGGTCTTGTTGTGTGCTTGTTGTTAGCAGTGACTATCGTATTTACAGACAATTTCGTTTTTACCTAGACAAGGTTTTTTAATGGACAAAAACCAAAATTAATACAAGTATCAGGTTGTTTGCACAGTTGGGAAAATAGGCAAGAGAGTAGACAAGGAAATATTGATGAAAGAATTAACCAGAAATAATTGGGCATCAAATACTAAGCTTAGTGGCATTGCGACACAAAACCTCTGTCTAAATTATGGTCAGGGTCGGGCAGCTTTGACCGATATCAATGTTGAGATTTCTATGGGGGAGAAAGTTGGTCTGATTGGGGCAAATGGTGCGGGCAAGACTAGTTTATTTATGTCGATTTGTGGTGTCTTAACTCCTAGTTTGGGAAGTATCAAAATCCTAGGTCAGACTATGGATCCTGGCGCGTTCAATCCGAATGTTGGTCTAGTCTTTCAAAATCCTGAAGATCAATTATTTTGTCCTACTGTTAGAGATGATGTCGCTTTTGGCCCTGAAAATATGGGTTTGTCTGAAGGAGAAGTTGCTGAGCGGGTAGAAACAGCTTTGGCTTTAACAGGTGTATCTCATTTACTAGAGCGAACACCTCATCATCTTTCTGGCGGTGAAAAATGTATGGTAGCGATCGCTTCGGTTTTGGCAATGCAACCACAGGTTATTCTTTATGACGAGCCTAGTGCCAACTTAGATTTAAAGGCAAGAAGAAGGTTAATTAAATTTTTACGAGCTTCTCAAGAAACGATCTTTGTCTCTTCTCATGATTTAGAATTGTTGATCGAAGTTTGCGATCGCGCGATTCTCCTTAACCAGGGAAGAGTAATTGCTGATGGGAAAATCTCGGTAATTATGAGTGATAAAAATCTGATGGAAGCCAATAATTTGGAAGTTCCTCATTCTTTAACTCATTATCATTAGTAGCAGATTTGTCTAAAAGCGAAGATCTAGAAGTAATTATTTATTGGTATTTCAACGGAAATTAAGCGATATGAATAGCCCTTCAATCCCAAATTCGATTAAACTCTCTGAAACTGAAATAAAAGCAAAACTAAAATCACTTTTACATAAAGAAGGCAATTGGATCGATTGGGGTAAAACTTGCCAAGAATTGCAAAAGGCGGGTTGTAATCCTGCTGATATCTTTGAAGCTTCAGGTTTTCAGGCAAGTCAGCAGAATATTATTATTGTCGCTGCTCAAGTTTACGAGAGCGTTGCGAAGGCAGAACCCCAGACAGAAGTTTTAACTTATTATCAAGGTCCAAAAACCGATGTTCTTTATGAATTTCGGATTCTTAATCAAGAACAAAGAGCTAGTGCTGCCCAACTCGCCTTTGCCAAAAAAGTAGATGTTGATGGTGCTCATGAGATTGCTAAGATAATTCAAGATGTTTCGCGGATGTCCCAACTGCCACAAGGATTTACGAAGCATCCTGGCGATATGGTTGCCTACACTTGTTGGAAACATGCTCGTAATCGCAAAGACTTACAAGAGAAAACCCGCTTAATTGCTAAAGCACTAAAGTTTGCTCACTCAGATTCGGCTAGGGAAACAATTGAGAAACTTTTAAGTGATTTTACTGTTGTCAAAACCCACTCAGCACCACTTCTGCCTATTTATCGTCTAGATACCGAAGAGGAAATCATTCGGATTATTCCTTTGGCGGGAACTTATCCTTTGACCAGTGAAGAGATAAAAGCTGTTAATAATGTTGAAATTCAGGAGCCTTTTCGGAGTGTAACTATTACAACACAAGGCACTTTTGTTCCTATTCCTGGTTGGCAATCAGTTTTGGGAGCAACCGATCCGGTTGCCTATGTCTGTACTAGCGATCTTTTACCAAAAACTTTATCTGGCAAGGTTGAAAAAGTTTTAGTAATAATTGATCGAGCCAAGCAAAAATGGGATATTAATGGATATTTTTTAGTAGAGACCGAAGATTGCCTGAAGCTGCAATGGTCAGAGGTTGAGCCGCAAGTTCCAATTCTTGGTCAACTGGTCACGGTTGTCCGTCCCAAAAAGATTATTGACGAAGGCAATATTACCCAACCTTGGCAAATGGATGATTAATCTTGCTTCGATTTCCAATCGCGTACATTTTGTAAATAATGAGCTAGTTATTTTTTAGCGCTATTCAGGCTGAAAATTCTTTTCTTCTCATTAGCAGTTAGACTTTCAATAAAATTTGGGAATGTTGTCAATAAAAAAGTTATCAATGTCAAAATATTTTTGTATAAATTCCTTTTAGATAAGAAACAGGCTAAATAGGTAAAATACTCTCTACTTTTTTCATGAATGATCAAGGTCACTGCTAATTTATGATCTTGATCTATTTTTTTTGAATAGGATTTATTGTGTTTGATTTTCTCAGAAAATTTTAATTTTATAAAGGTGAAAAAAAGTTTTTTTACGTAAACTTTCGTTTGTGAAAATACTGAGAAATATAATTTTCTTAATTAGGCTAGAAAGCTTATTTTAAAAGAGCTTTTAGGCTTAATTTATCTTGATTCTATTTGAGTAAGACTCATTTTGAACTGTTTTTTATCTTCTTGTCAGTAACTTCCCTAATTTACAATCTGATTTGACAGTTTCTAGAATGTTAACTGAGCTGTATTAAAAAATGTTTACTTTGTCTTATTTTAAATTTAAAACAGACAATAAAAAAATCAGTATTTTTCTCTAACTGATCGCAGCCTAAAATCTTTTAAGTTTTTGGCTTTCGATTTTTGATATTCATTTACTTTTATAAAAATCCATTATGTTGGGCAAAAAAATCAGAAAACTTCTCAAAAAAAATCAACCTAATTCTGGTTTTACTCTTACTGAAGTGCTGGCTGGGCTATTCATGAGTACATTTGTTGTAGGTGCTTTGGGTTTTGCTCTAGTTCAAATATTAAGGACAACCGGATCTGAGCAAGCTAAATCCAATGCTAGACGTGAAACTTCTAGGGCGATCGAATTTATCTCAGATGAAGTGAGAAGAGCAAGAACGATTGAGTTAGATGCAACCAACGCAAATCGTCCTACCGCGCTTACTGGAAGTCAAACTTTGGTTTTAGCTCTAGACATACCTGAAGTCCCAGCAGGAAGAGTAATTTATTACCTAGATACTAATACAGCTAACTGGCAAGGTCCTCAAGTACTTTATCGCTGGGGTCCCCCTCTCGATGCCAATGGAAATTATACGAATGTTGGCACAGTGGCTAGCTGGACTAATGAAGCTTTGATTGATGGGATTGACGATAATGTAATTGGCGCTAGTCCTTGTACTGGAGGAGATGCCTTAACTCCACCTATCGCAAGTAGTCCTAGCGGTTTTTATGCCTGTGTTAATGCTGCTCAAACTTCTGCTCAACTTTATTTGACTGGTGGTATTGATACGATCGCTAACAATGGCACTAGTAACGATACTAGCTATACCGCAGCGACTCAGGTTGTAGCCAGAGCAAAAAATGCTACAGTTGCGAGTTCAATCCCAACCGCTACTACTCCAATCTTTTTTAGATCTTTGGGGGCAGACTTCATTTGTGATTCAAGTACAGGTAGTGAATGGACAATGCGAATGGACTTTGCCAATAGTCCCTTCAGTGATCCTGCTGTGGATACTACCGTTGCTGATAATAGTGCTGGTGCTGATTCTTCAAGAACCGCCGCAAATCTAAATAGTGCAACTAGATGGATTCATGACGCAAATAGAAAACCACAACCAATTAATATTGATGAAACCAACGATCTAACTATTTATAGTGTTCCTGTTACCTCTGCTGGCTGTGGTAGTCGTACAGAAAATGAGCTTCTGGCTGAAAATGCATCTCTTGACGGCATCCTCCAGAATAACTTTAATCTTTCCCATACAATTAGATTTCAGGCAGATGTTGACAACCGTCCGGATGGAAATAACTCTGACGCCGATTTCTGGGAGACTTTTAATGGGAACAATGCAGATCCTTCAGATGCTGGTAATTATAATAATCCTAATGTAACTGCGGATGGAAGAGTGCTTGTCCTCAAAAACGGTAGCACTATAGCTGCTGGCGCTGCTATCGACACTACTAGTGACCAAGCTTCTGCACCTCTTTATGAAGGTTTTGATCCCGATGGACCTGGGGGAGTTGCTCCCAAACCAACATTAGGGGAGTTTCTTGCCGCATCTGTAGATGATAATGGTAATTCTTATGCAACTCTTATTTCAGGAAGTATCGCTGGTGGTGACGCTGTTTATCAAGTCAACTTAGATGATGACGAGCGAATTATTGCTTTTGAAATTGGTCAGACGGATAATGGATCTGATGGGGTTGATTATGATGGCGATGGCGATACTGAGCAGCATCCAGGATTTGATGTGACTGATAATGTTGTCTTGGTAAGAAGTGATGTTTTTGAGGAAAATCATACTCCCTAGTGAAAGTAAGGCTTTTTTTTTACTTCTTGTAATTTGTAGATAGTAAATTATTAGTTGAATTTCAATAATTTAGGATATTTTTTGAAAACTCTAAAAAATTAGAGTTAGGCATTAATCATGTGTTTACGTGGTTGATGTCTTTTTTTTGTGGCAAAATCAAAAAAATAAGAGTGGTATCTAATTGGTATGCAAATATTTCCAGATCATCCGGACTTAAAAGTCTTTAACAATATAGTTATTTTTTTATTTACTATTGGCTTAGCTGATATTTTTTATATTTTTATTAAATCAAATTTGCTAAAGAGAAATGTGAGGACTAAAGAGCATAGCTGGCATGGATACTGGTCAATTGCGATAATTTCTTGGCTCTTTATTTGGGGGGTTTATATTCTTGACCAAGTGTATGGTGTAGACTTGATTAGGTGATTTTATGTTTGATTTTAATCTTATTTATGAAAATAAAATCTAAACTTAATCACTTTATTTAGGGTGGTTTATAGATAAAAAAATATTAAACTATTCTATTCTTAAATATCTAAATTAATTTAAATAATATTATTAGGTATTTAGAATAGAGAAAAGTTTATCTTGGACAAAGTTTTAATCTAGAGAGTTGATATGGATAAGCAAGTACTGATTGCTGTTATTGGGGACGTCCACGATCGCTGGGAAGAAAAAGATAATCAAGCACTACATCATTTGGGAGTAGATTTAGCGATTTTTGTAGGTGACTTTGGTAATGAGTCGATAGAGGTTGTCTCTCTTATTGCCAATTTAGATATTCCTAAAGCAGTTATTTTGGGTAATCACGATGCTTGGTATACAGCTACACCCTGGGGACAAAAAAAGGCTCCTTACGATCGCACAAAGGAAGATAGAGTTCAGAAGCAGCTAGATATTTTAGGAGCAAGCCACATTGGTTATGGCAAATTAGACTTGCCTGAATTTAACCTTTCTCTTGTTGGTGGTCGTCCTTTTAGTTGGGGCGGCTCGGAGTGGAAAAACACCGAGTTTTATCATCGTTTCTTTGGGGTGAGCAGTTTCGAGGAGTCTTCTGCCAAAATATTGACACAAGTCGAGCAAACCAGTTGCCATAATCTGATTTTCGTCGGTCATAATGGCCCTTTTGGTTTAGGCGATCAACCAGAAGATACCTGTGGCAGAGACTGGTCTCCTCTAGAGGGAGATCATGGAGATCCTGACTTAGCCGAAGCGATTGAGCGAGCCTTTGAGTTCGGGAAATCAATTCCCCTGGTGACTTTTGGGCATATGCACCACCAATTACGCCACCGTAAAGACCGTCTCAGAACAATTATCAATAAAAACTCTCGAGGAACTGTTTATCTTAATGCTGCGTCGGTTCCCAGAATTATTGAATCAGCACAGGGAAAAGAACGAAACTTCTCGCTCGTGACTCTCCAAAATGATCTGGTGATTAAATGTAGTCTGGTTTGGCTAAAAGAAAATTTTGAAATTGCATCCGAAAAAGTGCTTTATTCGATCTCATAATCCAAGTTGGTGAACTTAGATGAGCAAAAAACAAGCTAAATATTCGTCAATAGCTTCTCTCAACCAGAAGAACGTATTATTTGTTGATTGTCTCGACTTGACGCATCAAGTTTGCCATTTCTAAAGCATCTAGGGCATAATTCCAACCCAAATTACTTTTTATTCCTGCTCTCTCAAGTGCTTGTTGCATTGTGTCTGTCGTTAGCACTCCGAAGATAACGGGGACTCCGGTTTGAAAACTGGCTGCGGCTATTCCTTTCGCTGCTTCTGAAGAAACATAGTCGAAGTGAGGAGTCTGACCGCGAATAACTGCACCTAAACAAATAATGGCATCGTATTGTTTTGTCAGGGCTAATTTTTTCGCCAACATGGATACCTCAAAACTTCCAGGAACCCAAACATAATCCACCTGAGTACCCTGAGGATCTACATCTATGCCATGACGTTTAAGACAGTCTTGGCACCCAGATAACAGCTTGCCAGTAACTAGATCATTAAAACGGCCAATAACGATAGCAAAGCGAAATGAGGACGAGTCGCCAGTGAAATTACCTTCAAATGTGGCCATAAATAAATCTTGATTGATAAAAATGAAAAAGCGATCGCAGCTCTAAAGGCGATCGCACCAAATGTAACAAAAATAACAGTTAGATCGACCTTAAATAACAAAAAAGTTTAAAACTGCTACTAACACAACCAATGCTGTCCAAACTCCAGAGCCAAGATAAAGCAAAGTTTTGGATTGTTCCCAATTCTGGGGAGAAGCATAGGCTACGGGAACGGCGACAACCATTACAAATGAAAATAATACTAAAAGTGCTAATACAAATTGAAAGATAATTGTCACTTTTTTTAATTCTCCTTAAAATCGCAAATTTAATAAACGAGAAATCTAAATAACAACTTTATTTAGTTAATTTTATCCCTGTGTAATAAAGCTACCAAATATTGACTACATCTGAGAAGAGTTATTTGCAAGTTTCTTGGTTTTTCTGAATTTTGTCGTCTCTTTATTTAACATTTCTTAATATTTTTTGCTTTTTTGTCGAAAGAATCAGCAAAAAAAACAGGAGATCGATAAATTAATCTCCTGTTTCTCTAAATTCTGTGTTTGGAGCTAGAAATCTATTTAACTCTAATTAAATTAACTTCCGTTCTTTGTTGACTAGAATTAGAGGGCGCGACATTAGCTAATGGAGCACTAAACCCTTTGCCTTCAGTTTGCAAGCTATTATCGATTTTTAAATTCTGTAATTCTCTAGCTACGGCTTCTGCTCTTTGGCGACTCAAAAGTAGATTGGCCTGAGCATTACCAGTTTTAGAAGTATGACCAATAATTTGGACAACAACTTTATCGGCATCAATCCCTTTAATATCCTCTGCTAAAAGACCAACAGCCCTTTTTCCTTCTCCAGTAAGAATTGAGGAATTGTAATCAAACTGAATTGGCTCTTTTAATTCAACCGGAACAGCCTGATTTACTGCCCACTTGTCTGATTGGAGAGAAGAATTTAATTTACTCGCAATCCCTAGACCCGCTCCACCAAGATTAGCAGCAGCATCTTTACCAGCATCAACTGCACCAGAACCAAGTTTTCCAGCTTTACCAGCTACATCACCAGCGGCTCCACCAAGATTAGCCGCAGCATCCTTACCAGCATCAACTGCACCAGAACCAAGTTTTCCAGCTTTACCAGCTACATCACCAGCGGCTCCACCAAGATTAGCAGCAGCATCCTTACCAGCATCAACTGCACCAGAACCAAGTTCACCAGCTTTGCCAGCTACATCACCAGCGGCTCCACCAAGATTAGCAGCAGCATCTTTACCAGCATTTTCGACAGGATCAAGATCGACTTGGGGACTATT
>CALKUU010000291.1 GCA_937996665.1 uncultured Xenococcaceae cyanobacterium
GTTAAGAATTTACCCCCAACTACGCCATTATTTAGCATACTAGTATTTAATGCATAGATCGGATTTTTTACTTGTGTTCGAAGTATCCTAACGCCTTCTTCAAGATCACATAATTCTCCAGTCAAAATATTTTTTCTGAGCTGTCCTACTAATAAAATAGGAGTTTTTGGGGAATATTTACTCAATGATGAGTTTATCTTGCTGGGGATCAAATCGTTGATAATTTCCACACATTGCCAACAACCAGAAGTTTGTTGATATTTCTCAATTACTTTGAGATTTGCCTTCCCAGTTTCAGTTGTATCGTTAATGATAATTATTTTGTCAGATCCTGTTTGACGCATTGCCTCATCAGCAGTCTCTTTTAAATCTCGATGTTCAAAGACTCCAGTGGCGTTAGTCAAATTTAGGATCTTGGGATCTACATGATTTATGCCAAGAAAAACTAAGGGAATATTCGCAAAATAATTATTCCTATGACCTAGGATCATTTCTAGCCCTGGATCATCAGATACCATCAAGATATCTATATTTGTCTCCTTATATTTCGATTGAAGGTGGTCGATAAATTCTTTGCCATGATCGAGATCTGGGTATCTTTTGGCATCAAGAAACTCGTGAAAGATATTAACCTCATCATTATCTTTCGAAAAAGAGTTATTTATTTCTTTATGGATGCTATTCGTCCAAGAAAATCCTGAGTGGTAGGAATGAACAACTAAGATATTCTTTTCGGCATGTGCTTTTCCATTACCAACTAAGCAGAAGAAAATTAAATTAATTAAAAGGAAGAAATAATTTTTTTTTCGAGATAGCATTATTTATCAAGAATTATCAGGAAATCCATTGTCCTATGTTGGTCAACTTTAAAATCATAAAGTGATATCAAGATGCGCTATCTGACTCATTTTCTTGCCTATAATCTAATAGCTAAATCATCTAACTACCCTAGTTTTCCCTAACCGAGGCAAGAAATTCACAATAGATTGCTGGGTTTTCTCTCGTGGAGGTCTTCTCTTGTTAGGAAGTTAGTAGAGTTGACTTTGCTGAAGGTAGTCCTGAATTGCGGGGGTGAGCAGTTTGCTGTCTTTAGTCTCTCTATATTGAGAAGATGAAACCTCGGCAAGAAGAAGCTCTGCAACTTCATATCTTGACCCTAAAGCCTTTAAATTTTCTAGGTCTGAAGTTGTCAACTCGTAACCTATTCTGCTTACGATTAGAACTTTGACTTGCTCGAATATCTTTTGAATTTGATACCACTTCGATATTTGTTTGACTAAATCGGAGCCGACAATGAGTGTGAGTTCGGCATCTGACCAGATTGCTTGAGCTTTTGTGATTGTGTTGACTGTTTTGCGATCGCTAATATTGGTATATAAATGAGCATTTGAGGCTCGCTCATTAAGTTCTTTAATCAATAAATCTAGCATTTCGACTCTAACTTTTAGACTTACTTGCTGTTGCTTAGAAGGATTGTTTGATGCCCAAACAGCTACTAAGTCATAATACTCAGATAGCCAACAAATAATCTTTTGATGAGCAATTGTCGGTGGATTGGCACTAGTGCCAAATAAAGCAATATTTTTTGGAGATAAAGTCACAATTAAACAATCGTATTTTCAAATTAAGTACCAATTCTGGGGAAAGTGGTTAGGATCTTTAGTAAAATTTAATGCTACAAAATTTATATTTTCTATTAATTAAAGATATAAAAGAAATTAATCTTCATAATAAAGTCAATTTTTGTTTATAAAAAGACTTCTTTCTCATTTTATGCGGCATTATATAGGGGTATAGATATTAATTAGGTTTTGTAAGAATCTAACAATTAACTATCTAGAATTGGTTTGGAACAAATATATTGAATTTAGGAGCAACAAAGTCATGGTTGTTAGTAAAACCCTAAAAGATGTAGTTCAATATCTGACTGAGGGATTTCTCCGCATTTTTAGTCCTACCGATGATGAATATCCAGCGATCGGCTTCCAGCCTTATAGTGGGGATATTTCCTACTACAATCCTTGAGCTAATTTCTCATCGTTTATTTTCTAACTTGGTTGAGTTCGTTTGTTAATCTTTAAGCGATATTCAGCATAGTATAGAGCCAAATATCTCCTAAGCAATTTTATCTCGGTAAAGTCGAAACCTTCCTTGTGTTAATTAATTGTTAATCACATTGAAGTTGGTTCGGCTTTTTTATGCGCTTAATTCTTAAGGCTGTCTTTAGTTAAGCCAAACAAGAGCAGCAGCGCCAATTTAAAACAACTAAATTTTGCTCATCCTAACTCATACTGGCAAGAACCAAAGCATTATTACCGAGTTCAAAGTCGGGTATGTCAAATAGTTTTTAAACTTAAAACCTCATGTCTACTTGGACAATTACCTTTGCTAATACTTTTCTCAACGAACTCCACAACGCTCCCAAAAGTATTATCAGAAAAGTAACCAAAAAAATCAAAATCCTCGAACAAGATCCGATTACGGCTCAGGGAGATGCCAAAAAACTCAAGAGGTATCGCAACAATATCTATCGGGTTCGTTTAGGAGACTATCGCCTCTTTTATAGCTTTGGTAATGGTTGGGTAAAACTCCTAAGTATTCGCAAGCGAGATGAGCGCACCTATGAACTAGAGATCCCCGAATTTGAGCTTCCCAATCCTCTTGTTCAAAAGCCTGATGCTCTCTCTGAACCGATTTTATTATCCGCAAAAAGTACTCTCTCTCAACAGGCAAAAACTCCCAATAATCAGCCAGCCAAGCGCGTTAAAAAATCAGACTTACCCTTTGAGTTAACAACTTCTTTATTTCAAAAGTGGGCAATTCCCCAAGCGTATTGGCAAGAATTAGCAAAGGTTAAATATGCAGATGACATTCTCAATCTATCTCTTCCTGATCGGCTGATCAGCAGAATCTTAGATAACTGTTTTCCTAGAGATTTGGCTGAAATAGAGCGATCGCCTGACTATCAACTAAGCAAACCAGAAGACTTAGAAAAATATGTTGCCGGGGAAATTGGGGCTTTTTTACTCAAGCTAGATCCAGAACAAGAAAAACTCATCAACTCTCAAAAAAATAACGGGGCTATTTTAGTTAAAGGTGGGGCTGGTACTGGTAAATCAACTTTGGCTTTATATCGAGTCAAAAAATTGCTAGAACTTGGTTACGAGTCGATTCTTTTTACTACCTTTACCAACGCCTTAGTTAACTATTCCGAACAACTTTTAGCCCAATTACTCGGAAGACCTCCTTCCACCTTAGGTGTCAAAGTAGCCACAGTTGATTCTCTTGCTTTTGCCCACTGTTATGATTCTTGGGGTTTTAGACCAAAATTTGTGAAAGCAGAGCAGAGTCTTTATTTGTTACAAACAGCTCTAAAGACAGCCAAAATTCCTGCCCAAAATGCTTCTGAGGAAAAAAAACGCCGTCAATATTTAGAACAGTTAGGCACTGCTTACCTCCTTGAAGAATTTGAAGACGTTATTATCGCTTGGAATATTACCACTCTTGAGGCGTATTTAAAATTGTCACGCAAAGGCAGAGGGGTGGCTTTAAAAGCTCGACCAAGGGAAGCCGTTTGGGCTGTATATCAGACTTGGTGTACCTTAATGAGTAAAGAGCATCATCTTACTTGGTCACAATTACGCCAAAAAGCTAATCAAATAGCCAGTGAATTAGCGAAGAAGCCCTTCCAAGCGATCGTTATTGATGAAGCTCAAGATTTGTCTCCTGTTGCCTTACGTTTTTTGCTTAATCTGGTTGCCGACACTAAAGGAGTGTACTTGACTGCTGATGCTTCTCAATCTCTTTATCAAAGAGGGTTTAGTTGGAAACAAATTCATCAAGATTTGCAAGTAGCTGGGCGCACCATTATCTTAAAGCGCAATTACCGTAATACTCAGCAGATTGTCCAAGCTTGTAGTCAAATTCTTGAGGGCACAGAAGCCGGAGATCCAGACTGTATTTCCCCACAACCTTCTCCCCATCTTGGCGAAATACCTCAAGTTCTGCTTGCCGATGATCTTGAATTTTTACTGAAAAGCGTCTATCAAGGATTTATGGTTGCTGCTAAAAAATTCCGTTTACCCTTACATAGTGGCGCAATTTTATGTCCCTCAACTCGATTGGGTCAGGATATTGCTCTTCGGTTAGAAAAGATGGGAATTAAGGCGGAGTTTTCTGCTAGGAAAAAGATTGAACTTGATTCTCCTTCTCTTAAGGTTATGACTCTTCATTCGGCTAAAGGATTAGAGTTTCCCTTTGTGGCGATTATGGGTTTGGATAAGGGTAGATTTCCTTATCTTGCGCGAACTATTCCTAGAGAAGAGATTGCTAAAATTTTCGAGCAACATCGTCGTTTGCTTTATGTCGGTTGTTCTCGCGCTATGCGCTTTTTAATAGTTTGTGGTTCTGCTTCTCGTCCGTCTCCTTTTCTCGCCTCTTTAAATGCTCCTTATTGGGAGCACCAAGGTTGAGCAAAATTGGCACTAGGTTCAAATGTAAAATTCAAAATTAGCGAATTAGCCCCCAATTAATTTCTAATGACTAATATACAAACTATTTGGCTATAATGCCTTTTCCGAGTTTGTCGCTTCTAAGAGAACATTACAGATCTCGCAAACATATTCCCCATTTTCTTCTGGTTCTATTGCTGCGAATAAAAGGTAGCTCATGTACCACATAATTTAATTTGACAGGTTCTAGAGTTTATTACGGGGGTAAACAGTAGAGGAAGATTAGAGTTAAAGAGGAAAAGCAAATTATTGTTTACATCCAAAAAAGTTATTTAGAAGCAAAATTAAGCTTAATCTTAATTTCCAAGAGGTTTTGGGAATAGAGAAAACAGTTTAAAGTCAATAATTTTATTCAACTAAACAAAAATTATAAACTTTCCGTTGATATTGGATTCAAAATCATTCCCTTAATATAGCTACGAAATAGACGGTTAGAGCAAGAATTATAATTGTCAACTAACTATACTTTTTAAGCCAAACCTATCTAATAAAATCGATAAAATAAGTGAAATAGAAAGTAGAAACATCCAGCCTATTAATTTAATAAATAGAATCTCTGGAAACGTAAAGATAGCATTTTCAAATAGTGACTTACCCACAAAGCTTAAAATCCTGCCGACAATACCATTAATACAAAAGATACCAAGACTATATTTGGCTAATAAATTAATTAATTTTAAAAATACTTGATTAAAATGACTTTTTTTTATTTGGATAAAGCATAAAAAAACCGTTATCGAGCTTAAAATACATGACAACATCGTATATTCAAACGGAGGGGATAAACTCCGATATAACCACTGGTACTCTACTAAAAAAAATATAATAGTGACAGTTAAAATAAGAAGGTTCTTTTTTTTTGAGAGTCGCTTAGATAAGCTTAAAATGCGAGAGTAATTATGGTAAAAATAAGCTCCGATTGCCATATAGGCAAACCAATATAGGAAGAAAGGTAGACCTAACTTTATTAATATTTGTTCAATCGATTCACAAGCATCTACCCTTATTAGATAATGAAGTGACAAAGAAAGTAGAGATTGGAAAAGTATTAGAAAAAGAATATTTTTAAGCTCTCTAAATTTACCTCTAATCAAGAAAAATATTGGGAAAAACTGAAATAAAACTAGCAAGTAATATGCTCCGGAGAAAATAGTTCCTCGTAGATACATACTGGCTATTTCTGAACGTGTTTTATTTTGAACTAAAAACTTAAATCCAGCTAAAGTAAACCAAAACAGAGTTGGAATAAAAAGCCTATATAACCTTTTTCTTAGCAAAAGAAATGTCTTTATAAAAGAGTTTTGACCATTTCCATGGAAACTTTGTTCAAGTAAAAAGAAAGAAATCACTAAAAATGTTGGGACACAAAATCTTAGTGGAACAAACAAAGTCTCTAATAATAATGCACTGCTATCGTATGTATTAGGAGGAACAAAAATAGAATGAAATGAAACTACAGAGATTATACTTATTGCCTTTAAGAAATCAATGAAAAACAATCTATCTTGATGGCTTGTCATATAATATTACAAATAATTCAAGACCATTTACAACTACAAATAGGTGTATTTCATGATACATTTAGTTATTAAAGTAACATTGTTTTATAATTTTTATTTATAGTAGCATTACTAATGCTAAATCTTAAATATTTTTGTTTTTTAAATATTAATAGCGATTATAGTCTGTTAGATGGTGCATTCTAGATCAATCAACTATATAGATCATTCCTTGTAGTTGGATATACTAGCGATCGCCCATAAATTGATAGCATGACCGCCAACAAGAATTATTTCGGTTTCTGAGGGAATTTTGCTCAGAATGCCTTGTATTTTTAATGGTGATTTTTTAATCATCTTTTTCTTGCCAAAAAGATGGAATGGGAATCTCGTCCCAATCTATTTCTTGCTCAAAATCTGGTTTTAGCTCTTTAGCATTGAGTACTTTGTTGACTATTTCTTGAGCCTGATGAGGGGATAAAGAATTTAGGATTCTTCTGGCATCAATTTTTGCTTTGTCTGGTGAATTATCCAAGTTATTTTTTGAGACTGAATTCGCTAATAGATCTTTATTGAGTTTTATACCTTTGAAAGGTGATTAAAGTTGCTCTTGCTTTCATTTTAGATAAAATTTGGCTCTTTAATCTGCTGTAGGGTAACAAACATTTATGAGTCAATTTATGGACTTGGGCAATGGGGGGTTTTGAACTTTAGTGATGATGGAGCGAGTGTTGAGGTGAAGGTGGAGTTAAAGCGGAAAAACGAAACTTTAATTACTCATGATTTTGTTTTTTAGCAAGGTAATCGGACACTAGTCATCGATAAAGAAGAGTGACAACAGGTTAATTTTCAAGTTCGATTCACTTTGATGGTCGAAACCAGAACCGGTTCAAGTGTGACTCAAGGGGTTAAAGTTTCCCGTTTTACTCCATTTTTATCCATTCAGCTTAAGCAATCGCTTTCACTCGTTTATCTATTTACTTTTAAGGTTATGTAGTTAAGAGCGTCTTAATTGAAAAAAAATATTATTTTCTCATTTTAATAATTACTTAATAAATGTATACTGACCATAAATAACATCCAAAACTGGATAGTTTATTTATTCAAAGGGGTTTGGTGTTTATTTCATAACTAGTAATCAAATAGTAATTCAGAGGAAGTATAATGAGTTTTTTCACCAAATTAAGCGATTGTGCTGCCGAAAATATTAGTGGTGGTTCAGTATTGCCCACGACTGTTACGGGTCCGACTCGAATTGTTAACAACACGGATTTTACTGATACTACTCCTCCTGGTAATTCAGGAACAATCCTTGGCGGAAATAGTGGTAAAACTCCACCAGGACAAGGGATTTTTGGCCCAGGAAATGGCAAAAGTCGAGCAACTAAAGGTTTTGCTTTTACAGCAAGAGGAAAAGGCGCACCAGGAAATTCCGTGAATGGTGGTAGTTTCAGTACAGTTGATCTCTAAAATTAGTTTAGGTCAAGCCAATATTGATTCGTCTATAGGTTTGATTTCTTTGTTAGCTTACGGCAATTAATTAAACCATGTTTAGTAGAGCGATCACTTGTTGATGTTAATCCAGCATTGGGCGATCGCTTTAATCTGTATTAAATTAAGGAAATACTCAATTGTCCGCCAACATAGCGAAGAAGATTTTGGCGCAGCTTGTCTGGCGACAGTAGTCCAGTAGGTTGGGTTAGGCGAGTGTTATTTTCAAATCTATCTTCTAAGTTTCTATTCGCTGCAACCCAACAAAGTTAGTTTGATTGGTGATGAAATGCCCGATCACCAAACATTTCAGTAAAAAAAAAGACTGAAATTAATCTAGCTGCAATATAAACCGACAATCGCTATTACTAAACTCCTAAAAATGATCACCTTGATAATTCATTAAGCTACAGGAAGTCGCCTTATTTTATTCATATTGTAAGTATTACCGCCCTAGCCTATTCAACTATTTCCTTGAGGATTAAATAATTAACAGCGTTTTATTGTGTAAAAATACATTTCATTTGTTTTTGGAAATTACCGAGCAACACAGAATAAGGTCAAATAACGCCTAAAACTAGATTTTATTTCGACACAGTTTAATGCTAATCTCCAATTAGTAATTAAATGATTAATAATTGAAGAAGAAGTATAATGGAATTTTTTACTAAATTAAGTGATCGCACCGCCGAACAAATTACTGGGGGAACGAAACCAGATAACTCTGGTCAAGAGGTTAAAGACAATCTCAGATTTCTCAAAATTATTGCTAAATCTCGCGAGATATCTCTAAGAGAGTCTATTCAACAGTTATCTGGTGGTGCTGTTAAGAATATTGGTCAAGCAGTCTCTATGGACAATCCTGCATCAGATAATGGTGATATCTAGTCAGAGTTAAAAACCAATTTTCAATTGTCCAATAACTAAT
The DNA here is from genome assembly GCA_937996665.1 of uncultured Xenococcaceae cyanobacterium. Lineage (GTDB taxonomy): Bacteria > Cyanobacteriota > Cyanobacteriia > Cyanobacteriales > Xenococcaceae > Hyella. Next base: position 8,430 of record CALKUU010000291.1, read on the forward strand.
GAAATACCCAATTGTCCGACAACACAGTGAAGAAGACTGTGGTGCGGCTTGTCTAGCGACGGTATGTTTGCATTACGGTCGCAGATTGTCAATTAGTCGTATTCGCGAAGCTGTGGGTACTGGGCAATTGGGTACTACCTTACTCGGACTTAGGCGGGGGCAGAGAATTTAGGATTTAATGCGCAACAGGTTAAAGCTGCCTCTGAGTTAT
>CALKUU010000292.1 GCA_937996665.1 uncultured Xenococcaceae cyanobacterium
GGAGGAATACTTAAACTGTGGAGTTAATCTAGGCTGGTTAATTGACCCCCGCAGCAAACAGGTTGAAATTTATCGTCAAGGAAAAGATAAAGAAATTCTCAATAATCCACAAACCATTTCTGGAGAGGATATTTTGCCTAAGCTGATTGTTGATTTGACCGAAATATTTGCCTAGACATTATTAATTGGCGATCGCACAAGCCTCCAATCAATACAAAAGCAACTTATTCAACTGCACATTTAACTCAGGAAAAGCTAGGGGCTGAACTTCTCCTGAACGATATTCTTTAATTGATTGATATTTGCCAGAACTTGGTTGAAGATGCACAATCACCTTATTATTTCTTAAATCGATGATCCAATATTCTGGAATACCATTTTGAGCGTAAATATTAGCTTTGCTTCCTAAGTCTTTAGCTAAAGTGCGATCGCTAACCTCTATCAACCAATAGATATCATCTATTAATGGATGACGTCTTAAATAAATTTCTCTTGGCAATTTAACTATTGCGATATCTGGTTCGGGTTCACTTGCGCTTATTATCCCGCCCTGACGAGACTCATCTAGAGTGATAGGATGACCTTCTCGAATATAAGCTTTACCAGACAATAATTCCCGTAAATAATCAGCAACGCTGCTATTAGTTCCGCTATGCTTAAAACCTTCAGGACTCATCTGGACAATATCTCCTGCTAATAGTTCTACTTTCTTTTCTGCTAATACTCCAGACTCCACCAGAGTATGCCAGTCTTGGATTGTCCACTTATAAAGAGATATAGTCATAGCAACATCAGAAAACAACTACACGAGTCAGTAATCTTGCACAGTTTCATATTGCAAGATACACATAATTTATATTCTAGATCGTAGTCAAATTGTTGAATTTGAGCAGATGGTTTAAAGTTTCTGATAATAATGGCAAAGAGTTTGGTTACAGATTAATTTGCGATCGCTCTCTAAAAACAGCTAACCACAAACCCTAACTAAACATCCATTGGATTTAAGCGCATCATTTGCCAGGTTACAAAAGTTCCCACAGGACTCCACAGCAAATAAGGAACAAGTAACCAAAAAGCAACCGTAGAAACAGGAAAAACCAAAATAGCCAAAATTAATCCCAAGAAAAAACCCGTTGCTCCGATAATAGTCCCTACCATCAAGCTTTTAGTTTTGCACATCCCCAGGGTGTAAAGAGAGATCGTGATTTCTACTAAAAGATAACAACCCATCAAAAACCACGTTTTCTGCGTACCAGGATTTTGAATCCAAACATTATAAGCAGACCAAGCACCACAAATAAAAATTGCAATCCAAATCGCTGGAATCGCCCATTCAAAAGTTAACCAAGCTGGACGACGAAGACGCTTAAACCAACGGAAATCTCGACTAGAAATAAAACGATTACAAACAAAAGGAACAGCAAGAGTTACTAAACCAATGATTAGCCAATTAGGAATCATATATGAGGTGCTATTAAGAAATTAGCAATTAGTTGACTAGTAAAATTTAAAATTAGCAAATAATAAAATTTAGATATACTTGCCTAGTCATATTTATTTAGCCGCAGATATTGATATTCTATCAAAAAAATCGATCCCTATTTGTAATTAAAGAAACACCAACAAGATAATAGTTTAATTACAATTAAGCTAATCTAATAATAATTTTGGTTGATTAAAATTATTAATAAAGTACTAATTTTATTATTCTAGCTGGGAAGTATAGAGTGTAGAAAGCACTCAAAACTAACTAGATAAATCTAATTTTTTGATAATTACTTTGTTGTTTTAATTCTGTTTTAAAAGCTCATCATGTCCTATAACTTTGAAATTATTGGTATCACGCCAATTTTGACTTTCTTTGACTATCAGCAAAGGCTAGAAACCAGCCCAAAAAGGAGTAAAACCTATTTAGGTAGCTATAAATGCACGCTTGATTCTTTCATCGAGTCAATGCAAATTATCCCCAAAAAACCTGAGTGGAATTGGGATGAGGTTACCGAAAGCATAATCAGCTTCTGGCTTAAACATGAGAGCAATATTCGTCATTGGCAAGCCGAGCTAAAAGAAGTAAATGAACAAGCCTTAGTTGTCGGCAGAGTTGCCAATTTAGATAGCCTTCGTACAGAATTTGAGCAAATTTTTGAGCTTTAAATGGTAACTGGGCAAGGAAAGATCAAAATCAAATTAGTTACTAGGTTGCTAGGTTGATAGCACATAGCAAGAATGCACATACTCTTACCTAGCAAATCAAAATTAACCTAGAAAACCCAGCTCGGAATAACTTTCTTTCACAAAAGTTACTAGCAAAAACAATAATTCAGGAAAAAGTCAGACAGAACAAGTTCCCTAATTATTCTCGCCAGTAAACCTCCAACTCACTGGGCTTTCCTAAATTACCTTTTAAGACTACGTTTCTTTCGTTAGCTGCTAGATGGCGGAGGATTTTGTAAACAATTTCAACGCGATCGCCTGCTCTGGCTCTCATCGATAAGTCTCGAATTGAAATTGGCTCCTTAACTGTTTTTAGTTCTCTCACAATTTGGGTTTGTAAGTTGAGAACCGCAGCCGCAGCTTTTTTCCCAGCTTCTACACCTGGTTGATGATAAGCATTAATGTTAACCAAAGAAGCATAGATACTTACTGCTCGCTCATAAAGAGCAATCAAAGCACCAACCGTATATTCGTTGACTTCAGGAATCGTAATCGTAATCGAGTCGCGCTCATTTTCTGACAAAGCCTCTCTAGTTCCTAACAGAAAACCAAGTAGGTAATCACCAGAACTAACTTCTGGCTCAATTTCTACTGTTTCACCTTTACGATCTTGGAGAACTTCAACAAAGGTAAGGAAGAAATTATTTGCTCCTTCTCTAAGTTGCTGCACATAAGCATGCTGATCGGTAGAGCCTTTATTGCCGTAAACAGCAATACCTTGATTAACTTTATTGCCATCAAGATCTTTTTCTTTACCCAAAGACTCCATGATTAGTTGCTGCAAATAGCGACTAAACAACAAGAGGCTATCTTTGTAGGGAAGAATAACCATATCCTTGTCCCCTTTACCTCCACCTGCTGCGTACCAAGCCAGAGCCATCAGAGCTGCTGGATTTTCTTTAATCCTGGGTGTGCGAGTTAGGGCATCCATCATTCTGGCGCCATTGAGCATACTTCTGATGTGAATACCTTGAAGTGCTGCTGCGGCCAAGCCTACTGCGGATAATTCCGAAGTTCTACCACCAACCCAATCTCGCATTGGGAAAATGGCTAACCAACCTTCTCTTTCAGCGATCGCTTCTAACTTACTACTTTTGCCTGTAATCGCAAAAGCATGAGCTGAGAAATTCAAACCATTATCTTCATAGACTTTTTTGACCTCTAACATCCCGTTACGAGTCTCAGGAGTTCCCCCAGATTTGGAAATTACCGAAACCAACGTATAGGGAAGGCGATCGCCAATTTCATTTAAGACCGTGTCAATACCAGCAGGGTCGGTGTTATCAATAAAATGAATCTTCAGAGGCGGATTCTCAGGAGCAAGCGCTTGCGCCACAAACTGAGGACCTAATGCCGACCCGCCAATCCCAATCGAAAGGATCTCGGTAAACTTACCTCCGCTCGGAGGCGCAATAACACCACTATGAACTTTTTGTTTAAAATCAATAATCTGATATTGAGTTTCTAAAATATCTGTTTTGAGTTCAGTGGTTGGCGCTAAATTGGGATCACGAAGCCAATAGTGACCGACCATTCGACCTTCATCGGGATTGGCAATTTTGCCCCCCTCTAAAGCTTCAATATCTTTAAATGCCTTGTCAAACTTCGGCTGCATAGCTGCGACAAAAGCATCATCAAAACTCATACGACTGACATCTAAGAAAAATTCTAATTCTTGGTTGTAGTAGAGCCAATCTTGATAACGTTGCCAAAGTTGAGCATTATCCATAGGTTTTTTATTAATAGCTTTTTGTTCACCTGCATAAGTTTAATTTAAGTCATTGGGCGTGATCTGTCGTCTATGGTTTTTTCGTAAGTTTTCTTTTCAAAAGATCACAATCACACAGAATCGCTCAATCATTTGTTCTCAAGGACTTAAGTCTCAATTACACACCTCAAATTATCATAGATGTAATAAAAACTTAAGATCATTTTTACGGCAGATTAGCAATTCCTCACGCTAGCCTAGAGGCAACCGAGAACTTCGCAATAATTTTCAGATCTAATGGCTAAAAGAACTTTTGGTGTAATAGGGTTAGCAGTAATGGGAGAGAACCTAGCTCTTAACGTTGAGAGCCGTGGTTTCCCGATCGCTGTCTACAATCGTACAGCTTCAAAAACAGAAGCTTTCATGGCAAAAAGAGCAGTAGGGAAAGATGTTGTTCCTACCTACTCTCTAGAGGAATTTGTAAATGCACTAGAGTGTCCTCGCAAAATCTTGGTAATGGTCAAAGCAGGAAAACCTGTAGACGCAGTTATCGATCAATTAAAACCACTTCTAGATGAAGGGGATATGATCATTGATGGGGGGAACTCTCTATACAACGACACCGAGAGACGTACCAATGACCTTGAAGCAACAGGTTTAGGTTTTGTTGGTATGGGTGTTAGTGGCGGAGAAGAAGGCGCCCTTAATGGGCCTAGTCTTATGCCTGGAGGAACTGAAGCTGCTTACAGAGAACTAGAACCAATTCTCACCAAGATTGCTGCTCAAGTAGATGATGGAGCCTGTGTAACTTATGTTGGTCCTCGTGGTGCTGGGCACTACGTCAAAATGGTTCACAACGGCATTGAGTATGGCGATATGCAACTCATTGCTGAAGCTTATGACTTGATGAAAAATGCCTTGAATCTCAGCAGTGAAGAGTTACATCAAGTATTTGCGCAGTGGAATAAAACTGATGAGCTAAACTCATTTTTGATTGAAATTACTGCCGATATTTTCACTAATCGCGACAGCGAAACAGATTTACCTCTAGTAGATCTAATTCTTGATGCGGCTGGACAAAAAGGGACTGGTCGTTGGACAGTAGTCAGCTCCCTAGAATTGGGAGTACCGATCCCAACTATGTACGCTGCGGTTAATGCCAGAGTAATGTCTGCCTATAAAGACGAAAGAATGGCCGCCGCTAAAGATTTAACGATCTCAACTGGAGTTTACGAAGGTGACAAACAAGCCTTTATCAACAAAATTAGAGATGCTCTTTACTGCTCCAAGATGTGTTCTTATGCTCAGGGAATGGCTCTTTTGAGTAAAGCTTCCCAAGAGTTTAACTACAATCTTGACTTGGCTGAGACAGCTCGAATTTGGAAAGGTGGTTGTATTATTCGCGCTGGGTTCCTCGATAAAATTAAGAATGCCTATCGAGAAAATCCTCGCCTAGCTAACTTACTGCTTGCGCCTGAATTTAGACAAACTATCTTGGATCGTCAGGAAGCATGGCGCGAGGTTCTCTCTGTTTCCAATACTTTGGGTATTCCTGTTCCTGCTTTTAGTGCTTCTTTGGATTACTTCGATAGCTATAGACGCGATCGCTTGCCCCAAAACTTGACTCAAGCCCAAAGAGATTACTTTGGTGCCCATACTTACGAGCGAGTTGACAAACCAAGAGGTGAGTTTTTCCATACAGAATGGATGGCTAAGTAAACAGTTAATCTTTTTGGTTGCTAGTTGCTAATGTAGGAAGTCCCTTTCATCCTAGACAGGGGCTTCCTCATCTACAAGCAAAGCAAATTGCTAACTGATCAGTTCCTTAGTCGAAGCTGGCAGACAAATAATATTGTCTTCTTTGATTGTAATTAGACCTTGGCGACGAAGTTTTCCCATCAAACGAGTTACAGTTACCCTCGTCGAGCCGATGGTACTCCCAATTTGGGCGTGAGTAAGTATGTAAGGTAAATAACAACCTTCATCACAATGTTGACCATACTCTTTCATTAACAAAAGGATAAAGCTAAGCAAGCGATCAATCGCTTTCCGCTGACCTAATGCGGATATCCACAAAAGTTTACGCTGATTTTGATACCGAATCGCCTCATAAACTTCCTGTTTGAAATCGGGCCAATTCTCAACATCCTCCCAATAAAGCCAAACAACTTCAGTCCCATCAATATGGGCATAAGCTTGTAGAGAAAAGCAAGATTCAGTGACGATCTCGAAAGGATTACCAGGTAAAATAAAACCTAAAAAAGCTTCCTCTATCTCATTTTGGTTTTCCAGTAATTCATCAATGTCTCCAGATCGAGTAGATTCAACTTGGTCTTGTCTATCAGTTTCTTGCCCATTTTGAATGGCAGACTCTTTTTCTGAATCTATAGCCAAGGCAGTTCCATTAAGTCGGATTGCACCTTTACAAACTAAGTAAAGCAACCCTTGTCGAGCAGGAATAGGATCGTCTTTGGCGAAAGTTCGTCCACGATAATGAGTAGTTGCCCAACTAGCGATTTTTTGCCAAACTACAAAAGGACTTGATACTTCAGGTGAAGAATCAGGAATTTGCATAGTTAAGGGTCAGGGTATTAGTTTTAAGCATATATTGGATTTTACATTGTGAATAATGTATCGAAAAAAACTTTTTTGCCGAAGCTTTCCAATTCGGTTTTTTTTCCAGAAACATTATCCTTGAAAAAGCTATTACAGCAAGAACTTTTGGAGACAATCACCCAAGACCAATTCTTCAAAATTGAAGTTAACAATTGGAAACAATTAGACACCTATTTATCAGAAAAAACTATTCTCTGCCCTTTTTTAAATTTGGATTTCAGAATTGGCTATCGTTGTGCAATATCATTTTATCTATCGAAACTAGTTAGTTTCCCCCCATTATTAGTAGCGAAAAAGTTAAGTCTATTATTGGTTTCTCCAAAAAAGAGAAGCTCGATAATTTCCAGTTTGAATTTGGAGGTAAGCATCTCAGAGCCTGGATATATAGACTTTTATTTGTGTAATCATAATATTTATCTATGGCTTGATTATTTAGTCTTAAGTATTTCTAATTATCCATTTCCACAATTAATTACTTTTTCCCAAAAAGATAATCAACAGTTAGACTTTTTATTCCCTCTGTACTACATTTACAAACGTTGTTGTTCTCTATTGAGCGTAGGAATACAGGAGAATTTAATTAACTTAAAAGCTAGGAATTCACAAAATTTGGATTGGGCAATTAGTCAACCAAGTAATTTTTATGACTTTAGTTTTCAGCAAAAAAGCGATATTGCTACCATTGAAGCAATTCAACTCAGTTGGCAAGTACTGTGGCTAATTGATCTGTTATTAAACAATGAAAATTATTTTCGGAAAAATCAAGATTTTCTGCTTAAAAATACATGTCAGATCTGGACTCAATTCATAAGTAATTGTCGATTCTGTGGTGAAATCAAAGAACAGAGCAAGGATTTAGCCAAGATCAGATTGGGCTTGATTGCTCTTTATGCCTGGTGCTTAAAAATGCTACTCAGCCGAGCAAATTTTGATTTAAACAATTTGTCCTAAATAATTTGACTTGGATAAGTACCATCCGAATGCGTTTTCAAAAAGGCAAGTAACTCTTCCTTTGTTGGTTGAGCGCTAATAGCCCCTTCTGCTTGGGTCGTAAAGCTTCCTACTGCACAGGCATAATAAACGATCGCCTTAACCACTTGAGGGTTATTAAGTTCACTAAGCTTTCTTTGACACAATTGATGGATAAAACCTGCTAGAAAAGCATCCCCCGCCCCGGTTGAATCCTTAACAGTGACGGGAAAAGGCTTAACTTTGCCAATCTGATTACTAATGCAATAGTTGACTTCATTTCCTCCATCTGTAACCAAAACGCCTTCTAAAGAATCAAGGCGATTATTAATCAAATTAGCTTCGCTAGTATCAAAAAGCCAAAGCGCTTCTTCCTTAGATACTTTGAGAAAGTCGACATACTGCCACAATTTTTGAATTAAGGGCTTAGCTTGAGTCTCGTCTTGCCAGAAAAAGGGGCGGTGATTGATATCTACAACCACCTTAAGATGATATTTTTCTGCTAATTCTAAAGCCCGAAAAACTGCTTGACGACTATTTTCATAAGCAAGACTCAAAGTCCCAATAACTAGATACTCTGCTTCCAAAAATAATTTTTCTGGAAGTAGTTTGGCACTTAAATGAGCATCGGCAAAAGCTTCAGGTCTCTTGTCACTAAAAGCAGCAAATGTGCGATCGCCGCGATCAGAACGCAAAACATAAACCTGTCTAGTCGAAAATCTATCTATGCGTTGAAGACCTTGAATGTTGACCTGTTGATCTTTTAATAATTGTAATAAAGCATCGCCCAAAACATCCTGAGCGATGCAACCAATAAAAGCTGTATTTGTACCAAGCTTACTCAATCCACAAGCTACATTAGCCGGAGCACCGCCAGGATAAGTAGTCCAAGACTGTATTTGGCTTAAAGATTTACCCAATTGATCGGCTAAATAATCGAATAGTATCTCTCCTAGGCAAATTACACGACTAGGAACATAAGAGATAACGTCAGTTTTCAATCCTTCTCCCTCAAAACAACTCTCAAAACAACTGAAATGATGACCAACTTCTTTAGATTGGCAATGTTCTTAAATTGATAATAAAGAGGAGCTACGGTCTCCTCTTTAAACAAGAAATCGAGAAGGAATTTATTCTCTAGAATCCCATCCCTCTTATCTACAATTCACCTCGGATATCCTCAACAATACCGTCTCTAATAACGACTTCTACATTGAGTTTTTGAACTAGATTATCTCCTTTCTCAATTCGGAAAAAGCTTTCCATCTGAGCTTGAACAACTTCTTGGTCTAATTCAAGAGTTTGTATTTGCTGCAATTGCTGAAGAAGTTGATTTTTTTTATTGAGCAATTCGCTTTTTTTCTGATTTACTTGTCCTTTAATATTCTCAAGTTGTTTGAGCACTTGAGGGCTATTTGCATCCTTGGATTGCTTCTGAATTTCGACAACCGCATTCTTCCCTTGAGATTCAATCTGTTGAATTTGTTTATCTAATTGGGCAATTTGATTTTGGAGTTGTTGTTGCACTTCCTGTTTCCAGCGATCAGTGACGATCGCCTTCACAGTGATTGGTCTTTTAAGCATGAGGCTAGAAGTGACAAATTCCATAAATTAACTCCTATTAAAATGGCTTGTATCTTGGTCGATATATTGGTCGATATGTCGATTTAAGGTTAACAGTTTATTTTTCTAACGGTAAGATTATTCTCAAAAAAATTTCGATGTTTGTTTCCACTAAATTCTTTCCCATCTGAATTTAGAGTCTGAATTTAAAGATTGAGAATCGACTCAATATATTTTATTGAGTCGAGATAGCAAGATACAATAATTTTTCAGGATTCATAAAAATATAGATAAATTCATGACCGCAACTAACGATAAGACAATTGTAAAAGATTATTTTAATGCTACTGGTTTCGATCGCTGGCGGAGAATTTACGGTGAAACAGAAGATGTCAATAAGGTCCAAAAAAACATTCGCCTGGGACATCAACAAACCATAGATACAGTAATTGATTGGCTTAAAGCAGACAATAATTTAGCAAGTATTTCTGTCTGTGATGCAGGTTGCGGAGTTGGGAGCCTTAGTCTTCCTTTAGCAGAGGCAGGCGCAACAGTCTCAGCTAGTGATAT
>CALKUU010000293.1 GCA_937996665.1 uncultured Xenococcaceae cyanobacterium
CGGTAATCATTTCCTTAAGCTGTTGCTTACCAGCCTCGGACATAATGCGTTGAATCTTGACAATTTCGGGGTTAACTTTCTGAGAGAAAGAATCATCCTCATCAAGAAAATAACCAATTCCCCCAGTCATCCCTGCGCCGACATTGCGACCAACTTTACCTAAGACCACGATGACCCCACCAGTCATGTACTCACAACAGTGATCCCCAGCACCTTCAATAACCGCTTTACCAACTGAGTTACGCACGCCAAAACGTTCTCCAGCTCTGCCATTAGCGTAAAGAGTTCCCCCAGTAGCACCATATAAGCAGGTATTCCCAACGATCGCACTCTGGGAAGTATCGTAGGCAGCAGTAGCAGGCGGTTTAATCACAATCTCTCCACCATGCATTCCTTTACCTACATAGTCATTGGCTTCTCCTGTTAGAGTAATTTTCATGCCAGGATGGTTGAAAGCGCCAAAACTTTGACCAGCATAACCTTGAAAGTTAAGGGTGATTTCCCCACCAAAACGATTATCCCCATATTGTTTAGCGATCGCCCCAGAAACCCTGGCTCCGACTGAGCGATCCGTATTCACAATCTTGAGATCTTTAGTTGCCTTACCTTGGCTACTAATCGCAGCCGCAATTTGGGAATCAGCCAGAATTTGGTCGTCTAAGACATCACCATTAGTATTAATCTCACCATGGTCTAACCAAGTGCGATCGCTTTTCACATCAGGTAAATTGATCAAGCAATCAAGATTCATCCCCTTAGTTTTAGTTAAACTCGCATCACCTCTTTGAGTTAAAAGATCAGCACGACCAATAATCTCTTTAAGACTGCGATAACCAAGTTTTGCCAGAAGAGAGCGAGTTTCTTCCGCTACAAAATAGAAGAAATTCACGACATCTTCAGGAATCCCCGTAAATCTTGCTCGCAGTGCTTCTTGCTGAGTAGCAACCCCCACAGGACAAGTATTCATATGACAAACTCTAGCCATGCGACAACCTTCGGCAATCATCGCAATTGAACCAAAGCCGTACTCTTCTGCTCCCATCAGAGCTGCCATCATCACATCCCAACCAGTTTTTAAGCCGCCATCAGCCCGCAATAAAACACGATTCCGCAATTGATTTTCTAGCAAAACCCGATGGACTTCAGTCAAGCCAAGTTCCCAAGGCGCACCAGCATGCTTAATCGAGCTTAGAGGAGAAGCACCAGTACCACCATCATGACCAGAAATTTGAATCACGTCGGCATTAGCTTTAGCAACCCCAGCAGCGATCGTACCGATCCCGATCTCAGCAACTAGTTTTACCGAAACTCCAGCCTGAGGATTAATTTGATGCAGATCATGAATTAGTTGGGCGAGATCTTCAATTGAATAAATATCGTGATGTGGAGGAGGAGAAATTAGGGTAACTCCAGGCTTAGAACGACGCAGCGAAGCAATATACTGACTCACTTTTTTGCCAGGCAACTGTCCACCCTCACCAGGTTTTGCCCCCTGAGCAACTTTAATTTCTAATTGCCGACCGCTCATTAAATATTCAGGTGTTACCCCAAATCTTCCTGAAGCTACCTGCTTAATCGCCGAGCTAGCAGTATCGTTATTTTTCAACCCATGCAAGTGGGGCAAGGTGACAGAATTACCTTCAGCATCAACATCTTGCAAAATTTTAAAGCGAACTTTATCTTCGCCACCTTCGCCCGAGTTAGATTTACCACCGATCCGATTCATGGCGATCGCTAGAGTTTCATGAGCTTCACGAGATAAAGATCCCAGCGACATCCCCCCAGTACAAAAGCGTTTAACAATCGTTTCAACCGACTCAACTTGATCAACAGGGATCGATTCGCGATCGCTATTAAAGTCTAATAAATCTCGCAGAGCAGTTGCCGGGCGACCTTGCAAATATTGTTTGTAGAGTTCGTAATGATCGTACTGCTTAGTTTTAACCGCTTGGTGCAAAGCTTTTGACATCTCAGGAGTATTCATGTGATACTCTCCACCCCGTCGATAAGCAATAAAACCGAAGTTTTCTAGCTTTTTCTTTTGCAATTCAGGAAAAGCCCGTTGATGAATCGTAATTACTTCTTGGGCTAATTCTTCAAGAGTCAGACCACCTAGACGGGAAGTCGTACCCACAAAACAAAGATTAACTAAATCCATCCCCAAGCCGATCGCTTCGAAGATTTGCGCCCCATGATAAGAAGCGAGCAAGGAGATTCCCATTTTCGAGAGAATTTTGAGTAATCCTGCCTCAATCGCTTTACGATAATTTTTCTGAGCTTGAATTAGCGAAATCGACTCAATTTTTTGATTGGTCATCAATTTTTGAGTCTTAGAACTACTCCACCATTGACGGACACTTTCCAAAGCCAAATAAGGACAGACAGCAGAAGCACCATAGCCAACTAGACAAGCATAGTGATGAGTATTCCAACATTGAGCCGTATCTACCACCAAAGAAGTTTTTAACCTCAATCCAGCCTTAATCAGATGATGATGTACAGCCCCAACCGCCGCTAAAGGAGGAATGTAGCTATAATCTGTACCGATCTGATGATCAGCGCGATCGCTAAGAATCAGAATTTCCACCCCATCATTCACTGCCTTAACTGCCTGAGCACAAAGCTGCTTAATTGCCTGAGCCAAACCTTGAGGACCAGTCGCAATTTCATAGAGAGTAGAAAGAATCTCACTCTTAATCGAAGAATCTTTAATTAGTCCCAACTCAGCATCGTTAAGTAAAGGACTTTCCAGTTTTAACAAACAAGCATCTTCAGGTTTAACAGCCAGTAAATTCCCCTTAGATCCCAACTTCATCTCCAGAGACATCACCAAACTTTCTCGAAGGGGATCAATCGGAGGGTTGGTTACCTGGGCAAACCTCTGCTTGAAATAGTCATAAAGTAGATGAGCTTTATCCGAAAGAACAGCTAACGGGATATCATCTCCCATACAATAAGTAGGTTCTTTGCCCTGAATTGCCATCGACTGAATAATCATATCCAGATCTTCTGCTGTATAACCAAAGGCTGCCTGCTGACTCAATAGCTCTTCAGCACTGAGTTGTAGATCTAGAGAAAATTCTTGATGGGTGACAGTCTGACGATGTTGACCTACCCACTCACCATAGGGCTGAGCCTGAGCAACCCTCTTCTTAATATCCCAATTACGCAAGATTTCCTGAGATTGCAAATCAACAACAATAGTTTGTCCAGGGCCCAATCGACCTTTTTCGACCACTTCACTATCGGGAATTTCGACAACGCCTGTCTCAGAAGCAACTATGACATAACCATCTTTAGTAATTGTGTAACGAGCTGGGCGCAAACCATTACGATCCAAACTTGCACCTACAGTTTTCCCATCGCTATAAACCAGCAGAGCAGGGCCATCCCAAGGCTCTTGCAACCCACTATAGTATTCGTAAAAATCAGTAATCTCTGGATATTGCTGCAAATCTGGCTGATTCTTATAAGCTTCAGGCACCAAAATCATGGCTGCTTCTGGCAAGCTTCTCCCAGTTTTTACCAACAACTCCATTGAGCTATCCAAATTATAGGAATCACTATTATTTGTATTAACAATTGGAGTAAGCCCTTCCAACTCAGCATCACTCCAGTTAGGAGCTGATAGATTCTGCTCTCTGGTTGCCATCCAGTTAATATTCCCCAAAAGAGTATTAATCTCGCCGTTATGACCAAGCAACCTCATTGGCTGAGCAAACGGCCATTTAGGCATCGTATTAGTACTAAAGCGCCGATGATAAACTGCAAAATTAGTTTCAAAGGTGGGGTCTTTAAGATCGAGATAAAATTCGCCCAGTATTTCAGAGCGAACCATCCCCTTATAGACAATAGTGCGACAGGAAAAGGAACAAATATAAAAATCATCAGATAACTTCTTGCCCACCCGCGATCGCGCAATGTATAGCTTGCGATCAAGCTCATCTCCCGATAATCCTTCAGAAGAAGTAACCAAGACTTGTTCAATATGAGGCTGATATTCTTTTGCCTGAATACCCAATACCTGCGCTTCTACTGGTACAGTTCGCCAACCGGCGACAAGCAAACCTTCCTGCGCAACAGCAGCTTCGACAAAGTCTCTGCAATCCTTCCGCCCTTGCTGATCCTGGGGCAGAAAAACCATCCCCACTCCATAGCTTTCCTTCGAGGGAACAGCCAATCCCTGTTCACGAAACCAAGACTCCAACAAGCGATGAGGAATCGCCGTCATGATCCCAGCACCATCACCAGAATCACTATCCGCACTACACCCACCCCGATGCTCCATACAGCCTAAACCCACAAGAGCCTGCTCTAAAATCTGATGGCTCGATCTAGCATCCTGATAAGCAATAAATCCAACTCCACAAGCATCTCTCTCTTCAACCAACCATCTCTGACCCGCAAAAGGTTTCAGCGAAGAAGATGTTTCTCGATCAGCATTGTAATCAACTTGCGCCAAGAATTCATTATCCATATTTAACTCACTCATAAACAGGTATCAATTCGTATAAAGTCGGTTAGATAAAAATTAATATTTTGAAGCTAAATTAATTTAGTCTATCGTCGTTGCGTTTAATGCTTCGCGCACAAGCAGCCGATCTAAAAAATATTAAGAGCCTTTACAGCTAGACTGTAAGTTTGCTTGGGACTTACTTACCTAATCGTTAATAATTATAAAATAGTACATTATTCCAACCCAGACGACGACCAGACTCAATCGAAAAAATCTTCTTTAGGCAGTAACAAAATCACCCCGAATAATCCCGAAAGAATCCTTGGTAGTTTCATTATTACAAAATTTAAGACATTGAGGAAGAAAACGAACAGCCTAAATGTAAGGTTGCAAAATTCTCACACAATCCCAATTAGGGCAAAGTAAAGACAATCATCACATAGTTAACAAGATATTTGGCGCAAAATTAAACCTTTAAGCGAAGTGACCCCAGTTAAAGAGAAGTAGTTAAAATTTATAGTTTCAACTTGGCAACAACAGAACAAGAATTCCAAGGCTTAACTGTTATTGATTTTGAGCAGAAAATAAAATTAGCCTCCCTAGTTGATGTAGATTTTAGGAGTTAGCCAAGTTTTTTACCTAAATTTACCTACTAACAAGTTACGATAATGACCACCAACTTTTTCCACCCAGCTAACACTAGAAAATTAGCAGCCAGACAGAAAATAACTTAAAGTGGTCTTAGAATTTATCCTAGCCATAACAAAAAGTTACTGCACAAAAAAATAGATTCTAAAAGAAGCTAGGCATTTTCAAGTAGTTGGTTTATCAAATAACTGTGAACTCACAAATAAACTAAATCTCAACTTTGTAAAGATTGGATGTAATGTATCAATTTAGATTCAATTTACATTCTCTTTTCAAATTTTTATTGTTATCGTTGCTATATAGAGAAGTCAAAATTCAGACCCAGAATAGCAATTATCTAGATAATAAATTAAGTGAATTTTCTCTAAACAACAATCATTCCTCGAACAGCCCCAGCAGTAATTCCTGCAAACCAGCATCAAGACAAATCGATATTCTGTAATATTTAAGCAATTAATATTTAAGTAAAATGTCTCAATCTACCAAAGCCAAACTTAACCAAGAAACAGCAATTAAATCATCAGAGTCCTTGGTTCAACAAGGAGTTGCTACAACAGAAATTCGACCATGGGGTTCCTTTACGACTTTAGAAGAGGGAAATGGGTACAAGATTAAAAGGATCGAAGTTAATCCTGGACATAGATTAAGCCTACAGATGCACCACCATCGCAGCGAACATTGGATTGTTGTATCAGGAACAGCCAAGGTAGTTTGCGGAGACGAGGAAAAAATTCTTAGCAGTAATCAATCCACTTATGTTCCCCAATGCACCTCTCATCGACTAGAAAACCCTGGAGTAATTAAATTGGTCCTTATTGAGGTTCAAAATGGTCAGTACCTCGGAGAAGACGATATTGTTCGCTATCAAGATGATTACGCCAGAGCAGCAAAGTAGAATCTGGACAAAGATAGGGATAATTGCTCAAAAATCAAGCTCAAATTAGGACTTCCATTAGTCACAAATTTGAGCCAAGAAAGTAGTAGCATTAGCTAAGTTACTCTCTAAAAAATTTTATTAGCCCTTAATCTGAATTAGATGATTGAAATTAGCCAAGTTGCCGCTGAAGAAATTATCAGAATCAAGTCAACAAAAAAACAACCAGATAGCAAACTTAAAGTCGGAATTGAAGAGGGTGGATGCTCTGGACTGATTTATCGTTTAAGTTTAGACGCAGAAGCTCTGGAGAGTGAAGACCAAAAGAAATTTGAATTTGAAAGTAATGGCATTAAAGTTGTTGTAAACGCAAGCGACTATCCTTCCCTGAAAGGAATTAAGATAGATTATGCTGAGGATTTAATGGGAGGTGGGTTTCGCTTTGACAATCCCCATTCTCAGAACTCTTGCAGTTGCGGCAACTCTTTTGAGATCAAGAAAAGCGATTAAATTCAGGAATTTACCCAACAAGCTTGACACTAAAAACTTGTTCTACTTATAATCAGAATTTGTCCGCCAAAATATTTGATCGACTTTCCTACTCGGCAGAGGATCGACTCCAGCAAAAATATACTATAGATTATGCCTACTATCCAGCAACTAATTCGCAGCGAACGTTACAAATTAAAAAAGAAGACGAAATCTCCTGCTCTTAAAGAGTGTCCTCAGCGTCGTGGAGTATGCACTAGGGTCTACACCACCACTCCCAAGAAGCCGAATTCAGCTTTGAGAAAAGTAGCAAGGGTTCGTCTAACATCTGGATTTGAGGTTACAGCTTATATCCCTGGAATAGGACATAATCTACAAGAGCATTCTGTAGTCCTAATCCGTGGTGGCAGAGTTAAGGATTTACCAGGGGTTAGATATCATATTGTCAGAGGAACTCTTGACACGACAGGGGTTAAAGATAGAATGCAAAGTCGCTCCAAATATGGAACTAAGCGCCCCAAAAAAGGCTAAACTTATTTTAATTTTGACCAGGTTTATCTCTGGAAAATCATTTACAGAGATTTTTCACACAAATTTTTCACAAGATTTATGTTGAAAGACCTAGGGATTAGAATTTTGGCTGTATTTTTTTATCTAAAGCAATTTAATTTTTAGCCGTAAGACCTCTTCGGGATTGATACGGCAGACATAAGGTTTAACATATTTTAGTCTTATCAAATGTTTTAGTTAAAATACTTGTCCTTTCCGTTATTCAAGTAATCATTATTTTTTGTAAACAGTAAAAGTATGTCTCGTAGATCAACTAGAAAAAAGCGCCAAGTTCCACCAGATCCAGTGTATAACAGCCGATTGGTTAATATGACCATCAGAAGGGTAATGAGATCTGGTAAAAATTCCCTGGCATCTCGCATTATTTATGATGCCTTCACCATGATTGCTGAGAAAACTGGAAAGGAAGCTCTTGAGGTTTTTGAGGAAGCAATTAAGAATTTAACTCCTTTGGTAGAAGTAAAGGCTCGCCGTGTCGGTGGTGCTACCTACCAGGTTCCGATGGAAGTCAAAGCTTCAAGAGGAACAACTTTGGCTTTGAGATGGCTCATTAAATTCTCTCGTTCTAGAGGGGGAAGAACAATGTCTAGCAAATTAGCAAACGAGATAATTGATGCAGCTAATGAGACTGGCGCAGCTATGAAGAAGAGAGAGGAAACTCATCGCATGGCAGAAGCAAATAAAGCCTTTGCTCACTATAGATATTAAGCCGTATAAGTTTAAAAACTAGTTATTTATCCTTTCAATGGGGAGTATTGACTTGGCTTAAAAGTCTAAAGGTATGTCGATTCATAAGAGTAGCAAACTATTGTTTGGTAAGGTTCTAAGCTAATTTATTTGAATTGGCTTGATAGTTTTACTAGCAGCTAGCGCATTGATAATGACTTGAGTATGCGCTTATTTCCGAAATAAATCAGGAGGTAGATATTCGTGGTACGAAGTATCCCATTAGAAAGGGTACGAAATATAGGTATCGCAGCCCACATTGATGCAGGCAAAACAACAACAACCGAAAGAATTCTCTTTTATACAGGCATTGCCCATAAAATGGGCGAAGTTCACGATGGTGCAGCTATTACTGACTGGATGCCTCAAGAGAAAGAAAGAGGCATAACTATCACAGCAGCAGCCATAAGTACTAGTTGGCAGGATCATCGGATCAACATTATTGATACCCCTGGACATGTTGACTTCACTATTGAAGTTGAAAGGTCAATGAGGGTTTTGGATGGTGTGATAGCTGTTTTCTGTTCTGTTGGTGGTGTTCAACCTCAATCCGAGACAGTGTGGCGTCAAGCGGATCGATATCAAGTACCCCGAATAGCTTTTGTCAACAAAATGGATCGGACAGGAGCAAATTTTTATCGCGTTTACGAACAGATAAAAGAACGCCTGAAAGCAAATCCAGTTTTGGTGCAGATCCCGATTGGCAATGAGGCAGATTTCCAAGGAATTGTGGATTTGGTGAAAATGCGGGCCCAAATCTACAAAGATGATTTGGGTAAAGATTTTGAGGAGGTTGAGATTCCAGAAGATCTCAAAGATCTTGCGCAGGAACACCGTAGTCAACTAATTGAAGCGATCGCTGAGATAGATGAAGATCTATTAGAGAAATTTATGCTTGAGGAAGAATTTTCCGAGGCAGAAATTAATAGAGCTATCCGCATCGGCACTATCAGTGGACAAATTATGCCTATGCTTTGCGGTTCTGCCTTTAAGAATAAAGGCGTTCAGCAATTGTTGGATGCGGTAATAGATTATTTACCTGCACCGATAGATGTCCCAGCAATAAAAGGAACTTTGCCTAAAGGTGGCGAGGCAGAAAGGAAGTCATCCGACGATGAACCTTTTTCTGCTTTAGCCTTTAAGATTGCCACTGATCAGTTCGGAAGACTAACATTTTTACGAGTTTACTCAGGTGTTTTATCAAAAGGTAGCTATATTTATAATGCAACCAAAGATAAAAAAGAACGAATATCTCGTTTAGTAATTCTGAAATCCAACGAGCGGATCGAGGTCGATGAACTAAGAGCAGGAGATTTGGGAGCAGCAGTAGGTTTAAAATTTGCCACAACGGGGGACACCCTGTGCGACAAAAACAAGCCAATTGTTCTAGAATCCTTGTTTGTTCCAGAACCAGTCATTTCTGTTGCAGTAGAGCCTGAAACCAAGAGTGACGTAGAGAAATTAGCAAAAGCTCTACAGTCTCTTTCTGATGAAGATCCTACCTTTCGAGTCAGTACTAACCCAGAAACCAATCAAACGGTTATCGCGGGGATGGGTGAACTTCATCTTGAGATTCTTGTTGATAGAATGCTCAGAGAGTTCAACGTCGAGGCGACCGTCGGCAAACCACAAGTTGCTTATCGGGAAACGATTCGCCGTGCTAGTGGAGAAGCTGAAGGTAAGTGGATTAAACAGAGTGGAGGGAAGGGTCAATACGGACATGCTGTCATTGAACTAGAGCCTGGTGAACCGGGAAGTGGCTTTGAGTTTGTTTCCAAAATTGTTGGTGGAACCATTCCTAAAGAGTACATCCCTGCGGTTCAGCAAGGAGTCAAAGAGTCATGTGAATCTGGTGTCATCGCAGGTTATCCTTTGATTGACGTCAAAGCCACTCTGTTAGATGGTTCTTATCACGACGTTGACTCCAACGAAATGGCATTTAAAATTGCTGGCAAATTAGCAGTAAAAGCAGCAGTTCAAAAAGCTTCTCCTGTATTATTAGAACCGACGATGAAAGTCGAGGTTGAGGTACCCGAAGAATTTCTTGGCGAGGTTATGGGCGATCTTAACTCTCGTCGCGGTAACATCGAAGGAATGGACTCCGAGAGTGGACAATCGAAGGTTTTGGCTAAAGTACCTTTAGCCTCAATGTTTGGTTATGCCACAGATATTCGCTCTAAAACCCAAGGACGCGGTATATTTTCTATGGAGTTCAGTGAATACAGTGAGATACCTCGCAATGTTGCAGAGGTAATTATCGCCAAAAACCAAGGGAACGCACAATTATATTAAGGAATAAATACGAATGGCACGCGAAAAGTTTGAACGCACGAAAGAACACGCTAACATCGGCACAGTTGGTCATGTAGACCATGGCAAAACTACTTTGACCGCAGCAATCACCATGTCGCTCGCGGCTAGTGGTAAAGCTAAAGCAAGAGGTTACGCAGATATTGATGCAGCTCCTGAAGAAAAAGAACGTGGTATCACGATCAATACAGCACACGTAGAGTACGAAACTGATAATCGTCACTACGCTCACGTTGACTGCCCCGGACATGCTGATTATGTCAAAAACATGATCACTGGTGCAGCCCAAATGGATGGAGGAATCCTAGTAGTATCAGCAGCTGATGGTCCTATGCCTCAGACTCGTGAGCATATTTTGCTTGCAAAACAAGTAGGTGTTCCTAGCTTGGTTGTTTTCATGAACAAAGAAGACCAAGTGGATGACGAAGAGTTACTAGAATTAGTAGAATTAGAAATTCGCGAACTCCTAAGCGAATATGATTTCCCAGGTGACGATATTCCGATCGTTTCTGGTTCTGCGCTTAAAGCCGTAGAAGCACTAACCGAAAAACCTGACATTTCGGCAGGGGAAAACCCATGGGTAGACAAAATTTTGAAGCTTATGGAAGAAGTTGATTCCTTCATTCCTACTCCTGAGCGCGAAACTGACAAACCTTTCTTAATGGCGATTGAGGATGTTTTCTCGATTACTGGTCGTGGTACTGTTGCAACAGGACGTATCGAACGTGGAATCGTTAAGGTTGGCGAAACTGTAGAAATCGTTGGTATCAAAGATACTGCGACTTCCACTGTTACTGGAGTAGAAATGTTCCAAAAAACCTTGGATACAGGTATGGCTGGAGATAACGTTGGTTTACTACTCCGTGGTATTGAAAAAGAAGCTATCGAACGCGGTATGGTTCTTGCTAAACCTAAGTCAATCACTCCTCACACTGAGTTTGAGGGAGAGGTTTATGTTTTGACTAAAGAAGAAGGTGGTCGTCATACTCCTTTCTTCAAAAACTACCGCCCTCAGTTCTATGTAAGAACAACTGATGTAACCGGAACTATTACTGACTACACAGCTGATGATGGTAGCGCAGTAGAAATGGTTATGCCTGGCGATCGCATCAAGATGACTGTTCAACTTATCAACCCCATCGCAATTGAAGACGGAATGCGTTTTGCAATTCGTGAAGGTGGTCGCACTATTGGTGCGGGTGTAGTCTCTAAGATTGTCAAGTAGCCCTAGGGATGAAGTAAAAGAAGACAGGCTGGAAACCTTAACTTTGGATTTTCAGTCTGTCTTTGACTCTGTAAGGTTGTAAAATTTTAAAGCTTAGCCTTTAGCAACCTCAAACAATTTTTGTCTGTACCTTGAAAACTAAAAAATTATGGCAACTATCCAACAACAAAAAATTCGTATCCGCCTAAAAGCTTTTGACCGTCGTTTGCTCGACACATCTTGTGAAAAAATAGTCGATACAGCAGGTAGAACTAATGCAACTCCTGTAGGGCCCATTCCTCTACCAACTAAGCGTAAAATTTATTGTGTTTTGCGTTCTCCTCACGTCGATAAAGACTCTCGCGAACACTTTGAAACTCGCACTCACCGCAGAATTATTGATATTTACCAGCCTTCCTCTAAAACTATTGACGCTTTGATGAAATTAGATCTACCTGCAGGTGTAGACATTGAAGTAAAACTTTAAATTAGAGTCTATTTTAATAATTATATTAAGTAGATATATAAAAGTAGCAAAATACCCTTAGAGCTTACTTCTAGGGGTATTTTGCTATCTATTGCTATTGCTTTTGTTCTGTTGATTTTGATCGATCGTTAAATGGCTTGAAAACGATTGCTTAAAGCTTCTCTGGCCTGCTCGCGGTCGTCGAAGTGGACTTTTTCAGTACCTAAGATCTGATAGTCTTCATGACCCTTACCTGCGATCAGAATTCCGTCACCCGGTTGTGCAGACTTGATTGCCTGGGCAATCGCCAAAGCGCGATCACCGATAACTTCAACAAAGTCGGCTTGCTCAATCCCGGCAAAAACGTCATCCAAAATAGTTTGTGGTTTTTCTGTGCGGGGATTATCAGAAGTGATAATTGTGCGGTCTGCTAACCTAGAAGCAATTTTTCCCATTAAAGGACGTTTAGTGCGATCGCGATCGCCACCACAACCAAAAACACAAATCATTTTCCCGCTAATAAAAGGACGAGAAGCAAGTAAGAGGTTTTCTAAACTATCGGGAGTATGAGCATAATCAACAATGACACTAATATCTTGATTTTCCTTGATTTGAACCCGCTCCATTCTGCCAGGAACACCCTGGAACTGAGTTAAAGTAGCCGCAACTACCGATAGTTTCACTCCTAAGTGGAGAGCAGCACCTGTTGCAGCCAACAAGTTAGCCAAATTAAACTGTCCAACTAAAGGCGAAGTGAAAGGAATTTCCCCTTCAGGAGTATGTAAAACACCGCTGACACCAGTCGCCTGATAATTCAAGCCACTCATATACAAGTCGGCTTGAGAATCATTAACGCTGTAACTCCAAACCCGCTCAGAGGGCAGCTGAGCAATTAGTCTTTTTCCATAATCATCATCTAAATTGATAATGGCACGACCTTGCAAATACTCTGAGGAAAAGAGAAGAGCTTTGGCTTGAAAATAAGCCTCCATATCCTGATGATAATCCAGGTGATCTTGGGTCAAGTTGGTAAAAACCCCAATTTCAAATTCACAGCCTTTAACCCGCCCTTGATCTAAAGCATGAGAACTAACCTCAAAGACACCATATTTACAGGCTGCATTAACTGCTGCTGCCAGTTGCGATTGCAGATCGACAGCAAAAGGAGTCGTGTGGCTAGAAGTTTGCTGATAACCTTGCCAGCGAGTATAAAGGGTTCCAATCAAGGCAGTTGGTAACTGAGACTGAATTAAAAAGTATTCAATTAGATGAGTAGTGGTTGTTTTGCCATTAGTACCAGTAACACCTACTAATTTGAGTTTTTTGCTGGGATGATCGTGAAATGCAGCGGCGATTTCCCCACAAGCAGTAACAATATCTTGAGACTGGATTAAATATTGATCTTCTTGAGGTGGTTTTTGAGAAGCTGCTTGGGGAGTAACTAATGCAGCGATCGCCCCCGCCGAAACGGCATTTTGCCAAAACTCACCACCATCGACCTTAGTCCCCGGCATACCAATAAACAAGTCACCAGATTCACAGACCTGAGAATTGGTGCACAAATTAGCAACCTCTTGCTCCAGTGCTTGATGCTCCCTTATTGGGTTAATAGTCTCCACCTTAGCTAGTAAATCTCGCAGCTTCATCATAGTGAACCTAGTCTATTGTCGTCGCCTCTGTTTTACCTTTTTGTCTTAATATCATCAAATAAATAAATATTTCTGTAACAATTGTTCCAGTTGAGTTACAGAAGCACGAGGGGAAAGCCGAGGTAAGATCTTTTCTGCGGCATTTTCCGCAGAATCTAACTTTTGAGCTAGGACAGGTACTTCGAATTGATAAAGTTGCCACCAGCGATCATTAGTTGTAATGTCACGGATCTCTAATTCAAATTGGAGCAGAGTTACCTTACTCAATTTTTCTTGTAAACCTTCACAGAGATGACAACCCGGCTTGGTGTAGAGAATTAAATGCATAATCTTAGTAAAAAAAAAGACTAAATAATAATTTGAATTCAGACGATTGCATTACCTCCAAAATGCATCACCTCCAAAAGTTAGTTCCTCTATCACTAGGACAATTATTTTCGGGTAGAGACAATCTTTCATAATTAATCAACCATAGTGAACCACTAAATATAGTGAGCTAACAAATAAAGAAACCAAACAAATTATGACCTTGGGAAACGACAAGATAATATGAATGTTTGTAAACTCTTGTAGCATCAACTCAACTCAATCTTTAGTAACCCTATCTATCACAGCAACGATCATAGAAAAATGGCAGATAAATTAATTCGCGCAACAGCCGCTCAAGGTGGAATTAGAGCAGTCGGCGTAATCACCACTAACCTTACAGAAGAAGCACGCCAACGCCACAAACTATCTTATGTGGCAACAGCAGCCCTAGGCAGAACGATGACAGCAGGATTATTGTTATCTTCCAGCATGATGAAAACAGAAGAATCAAGAATCAACATCAAAATTGAGGGCAATGGCCCTTTAGGAAGAGTTTTTGTTGATGCCGGGGTAGACGGAACAGTCAGAGGCTATGTCCAGAATCCACAGATAGAATTACCACCCAACAAAATGGGGAAATTAGATGTTGGTGGGGCAGTAGGCAAAGATGGTTATTTGTACGTCATTAGGGATGTGGGCTTTGGTTTTCCCTACTCTAGTACGGTTGAGCTGATATCTGGTGAAATTGGCGACGACTTGGCAAATTATTTGGTTACTTCAGAACAAACCCCATCGGCTTTGCTGCTAGGCGTTTTTGTCGGCGCGAATGGAGTTACCGCAGCAGGAGGCTTACTACTGCAAATCTTACCAAAAGCAGCAAGAGACGAGTCGCTAATTACGTTGCTCGAATCTAGAGTCGCTCACCTATCTGGGTTTACCCCCTTACTCAGAGCGGGGAAAAATCTTTCTGAAATTATGGAAGAACTGCTGGGAGATTTGGATCTAGCAATCATCCCTGAGACCAAGATGGTTCGCTTTCAATGTCGTTGCTCCTTTGACCGGGTTCTAGGCGCTCTAAAAATGTTGGGAACAGAGGAATTGACAGACATGATTGACAAAGATGAAGGTGCAGAGGCAACCTGCCAATTTTGTAATGAAATCTATCGAGCATCGGCAAAGGAACTAAATCAATTAATTCTCGACATAGAAACAGACTCTAGAGAAAAGCTTAATTAGAAAAAAGTTCTAAAATTTGTACCGATGACTAATTATTTCCCTAATTGTTAATAAGAGTTGAGCAATATTTAAATTTCTGGGCAGAAAAGATACAAAATTTATTTTGCCAATAGTCAACTAAACCAAATAGGTGATTGCAATATTTAGAGGAAGTAAGCTAGACCAATAAGAAAATTGGCAAATGTAGCGAGAAAGAGCTGAGAGAAAAAACAGATGTTAGTATGAAATACGATTCCACCGACTTCCCAAAAGGATGTTAGTAGTAATGATGGAGTAGTTTATGTTGCGGAAAAACGAACCCGAAGAATTCAATGATTCTAAAATTGACTCCCCAACCGATCAACATCCTTATACTAACCAACGCAATTCGATTGGCAAAGTAAATAAGCGCAAGATAAACCAAAGCAAAGTAAATCCAAGTAGAGAAGATACGATTAAATCATCTCAGCAAGAAGCTAGTCAAATCACAGTAAGACCCAAACTAAAATTACCCAGTACCATGGCAGTCAAACTTCCTAGAGTTAATCGTTGGTGGCGAAATTGGCAGTTCTGGGGGGTTTTACTAGTTATTTGTTCTGGAGGGATTGGGTTTACTGCGACATCTTTATTACTCAAATTACCGAAAACACAAAGCTGTAGCACAGTTTTTTGGCCAGTAGCATCAGCCTCGGTTCGTTTATACTGTGCGCAAACATTATCTGAAGAAAAAACCGTAGGTTCATTACTTCAAGCAATTGCGTTGGTAGAAAAATTACCGACTGATCATCCTTTGCGCAAAGAAATTAATCGCAATGTTGAAAAATGGTCTCAGGGAATCTTGGACATTGGCGAAAGCAAGTTCCAGGAAGGAAATCTAGATGCAGCGATCGCCATCGCTAAGCAAATACCTGACAATGTTGAAGCCTATGAGTTGGTGGAATCACAAATTGCTGATTGGAATAAAATTTGGGATCAAGGTTCTCAGAACTATGAAAAAGTAGAGGAAAATCTGAGAAAATTCCGCTGGAGTGAGGCATTCTCTTGGGCAGTAAGACTTACTGACAGTAAAAATGATTATTGGGCTACGGATAAGTACTCTGAGGCGATCGATAAAATAAATCTTGCCCAAGAAGAAACCATAACTTTAGATAAAGCAGCTAGTCAGTTAAATGATGGCGATATCGATAGTTTATTCAATGCCATTAACAAGGCCTATGACATCCCGGAAACTAGTTATACATTCGACAATGCCCAACAAATCTTAACTCAAGGGAAAGCAAAGCTCTTAAAGACAATCGATCAACTGATTGCCCAACAAAAATGGTCTCAACTACAAAATGCCACCTATCGGATCCCTAATTTTTTAGGATTAGAAGATCAGGTGAAAGATTGGAAGGTTTTGGCTAATGCTGGCACTAGTGCTTCTTTAGATACGGTACTGGGCTTAGAAGACGCGATCGCCGAAGCTCAAAAACTGGAATCGGATAGTCCTCTTTATGAAAAGGCTCAAAGTTTGATCAAAAGATGGGATTTTGAAATCGATGATGTTCGCCTTATTGCTAAGGCAGAGGAACTTGCTAGACCAGCTAATATTCCTGCCTACAATAAAGCGATTATTGAGGTGGGTTTAATCCCAAGGGGAAATCCTCGTTATCAAGAGGCACAGACTAAAATTGCTAATTGGCGTCGAGAAATAAGAATCATCGAGGATCGCCCAATTATTCGTCAAGCGAAAGAGCTTGCTCGTCCTGGTGACATTTCAGCTTGGCGCAGCGCGATCGCCGAAGCCAATCTCATCTCATCGAGTAGCCCTCTCCACTCAGAAGCACAAGAATTAGTAAAAGGTTGGCGAACAAATATCGAAACAGAAGAAGATCAACCAATTCTGGAACAGGCAATCTCAGTAGCGCAGATAGGGGATTATGAACGAGCTATTGAAATTGCCGCTTCAATCGGTAAAAACAGAGCCTTGTCTGGAGAGGCTCTGAAAAAAATTCGCTCCTGGCGTGATGAGCTTAATGCCGAGAAATTCTTGAGCGATGCTCAATACTTGGCTCGCCAAAATACTCCCGAATCTTTGGTTAAAGCGATTAGAACAGTTAGACAAATTGCCCCGAAAAGTGCGCTGGGCTATCAAGTTGTCCCTAGTGTTAACGAGTGGAGTAACGAAATTCTTAACTTGGCAGAAAGAGCTGCGAGAAAATCTACTCAAGAAGGACTGGCGATCGCTAAAATTGTCCCCATTGGCACAATTGCCTATCCTGAGGCTCAGTCACTGATTAAAGAGTGGGAACAAAGCAGCAACCCTCTTCCTTCAATTGAAAAAGAGAATAAAAAAAGAAAGTCAACACCCTTATTTGAAAAAAGAAAAAAAAATAGACAAGATAACTAAATTAATTTTCGACTGATCATCTCCTTAAAATGCATTCCGCTTCTTCGAAAAGAAAAGCGATCAATTAAGAGAAGATTATGCATAGTCAAGGATTGGTTAAAGAGAGGTCTTTTTCCAAATATTGATTGAAAGTTACTTAAAATTGGGAGCGAATAAGATACAATCACCGTAAATAAATAACCAATTATCTGTCATAGACAAGGATTAATTTCAATTGTGCCAAAGCCCAAAGCAGGCATTATATATAACAGCGTTAAGCCTGTAGCTTGTGAAATAGCCTCAGAAATCGAATCAAAATTACATGACCATGGCTGGGAAGTTGAATTAGGGACAGGGATAGGCGGCATTTTAGACTACGCCTCCCCTGGTAGTCCACTGAGCAACACTCGCATTAAAGAGTTAATACCAGATAATTTTGATCAAGATATTTCTTTTGCCGTCGTTTTAGGTGGTGATGGGACGGTTTTGTCTGCTTTTCGGCAGTTGGCGCCTTGCAATATACCTTTATTGACCGTGAACACAGGTCATATGGGATTTTTGACGGAAACTTATATCAATCAAGTTCCTCAAGCAATAGAACAGTTGCTACAAGAAGACTATACAGTTGAAGAGCGATCGATGTTAACGGTACAAGTCTATCGACATGAGGCCTTGTTGTGGGAAGCTCTTTGTCTCAACGAAATGGTTTTGCATCGAGAGCCGCTAACTAGCATGTGCCACTTTGAAATTCAAATTGGTGGACATGCACCAGTAGATATTGCTGCTGATGGGATTATCATCTCAACGCCTACTGGTTCTACAGCCTATTCCTTGAGCGCGGGAGGACCGGTCGTAACTCCAGAAGTTCCAGTACTGCAACTTGCGCCTATCTGTCCTCATTCTTTAGCTTCTAGGGCTTTAGTTTTTAGTGATAGTGAGGCAGTAAATGTTTTTCCCGCAACTCAGAATCCAATGGTAATGGTAGTAGATGGCAATGGCGGTTGTCATATCCTGCCCGATGATCGCATTAGTATTCAAAAATCAGCATACAAAGCAAAATTCATTCGCTTAAAATCACCCGAATTTTTTCGAATCCTCAGAGAAAAATTGGGCTGGGGATTACCCCACATTGCTAAACCAACTTCGGTAGAGCTGCCTTGAAATAAAAATGAATAATAATTATCGAGTTTTACTAATAACAGAAGAAAATTTTGCCCAAACAGCAATTATTGACTTGCAACAAGCGGGCTATTTTCCTGTGATTGAGTCAGATGTCACTCTTGGGTTCAAGAAGTTCCAGGCGCTCGAACCAGCTATGTTGATTCTCGACAAGTTGTTGTTTGCAAAAGAAGAAATAAATATCTGTCGTCAGTTACGTAATCAAGGCTCAAGAATACCAATCTTGCTACTTGTCGATGAAGAAACAGTTAAAGAAAGAGTTTTTTGTTTAGAAATTGGAGCGGATGACTACTTACTAAAACCATATAACAAAGAACGGCTTCTTAATCTCGCTCGTTTATATCTAGAGCCAGCAGAAGAACCCAAAGAGCAATTACGTTTTCAAGACTTGGTGCTTGATTTGACTACTCGTCAGGTTATTAGAAATGATAAAACCATTGATTTGACGATGAAAGAGTTTGAGCTGCTCAAATATTTTATGACTAATTCAGCCAAGGTTTTAACCAGAGAAGAAATTCTAGAAAATGTTTGGGGTTATGATTATCGCGGAGCTTCAAACGTCATCGAAGTTTATATTCGCTATCTAAGATTAAAAATTGAGCTCAAAGGGCAAAAAAGGCTAATCCAAACTGTTCGAGGTGTTGGTTATGTTCTTAAAGAGCCTTAATTTACACTTATTAAAACAAGTTTATGATGATGAAAAACCT
The DNA here is from genome assembly GCA_937996665.1 of uncultured Xenococcaceae cyanobacterium. Taxonomy (GTDB): domain Bacteria; phylum Cyanobacteriota; class Cyanobacteriia; order Cyanobacteriales; family Xenococcaceae; genus Hyella. The sequence continues at coordinate 19,174 of CALKUU010000293.1, forward strand.
ACCAGCTAAGAAAATTAGTTATGTTTTCTTATCTCTAATTTGCTTGCTTTTCGCTGCTTGCCAAGCAGGAAATGGTGATTTTATCTCTAGTCAAAAGAACAAAATTCAGCAAGAAAAACAACCCGCCATTGAGTTGAGTCAAAAGACAGCTTCTACTCAGGGTCAATATTTGCCAGTTTCAGCCCAAGCAGTTATCAATCAAAAAATTATTATTGATTTAGAAGTAGCCCAAACACCTCAACAGCAGTCAAAAGGCTTAATGTTTAGAGAAGCCTTAGCAGATAATCGAGGGATGTTCTTTCCATTTAGAGAAGAAAGACTTACTAGTTTTTGGATGTACCAAGTTCCCGTGGCACTAGATATGGTTTTTCTAAAGCAGCAGCAAAAATCTGATCAGAGCCAAAATAAGGAATCGACTCGCAAGGTAATTGAAATCGCCAACTCAGTACCTCCTTGTAATGTAGAACCAAAAGATTGTCCCACTTACGGTCCAGATGCTCTTGTAGATGGAGTAATTGAACTTAGAGCCGGTAGAGCCAAGGAATTAGGCTTAAGCAAAGGAGATTCAGTGACAATCAAATTCTTAGATCCTGTGAAGTAGATCTTATGAAACAAAACTAAACCTTACTTAAATTTTAATATTATTTCATTATCTTTTATTACTAAAATCTGTTAGTCTGATTCTGTTGCGACGAGCAGTCAATTTGAATTACGTAAGCACTGCCTATGTAACTCAAATCCCAGAATTAAGATAGTTTGTCAACCGAAGGGTTCAAATCTTGAATGATCAGTGATTAAGATCACTTGCAGTTAGAGATTTTAGCCTAATAATTGAGGACAAAATTACCAACTGCTAACTACCTAGAGAATTATTTTCATAATAAGTATCGTTATTAAACACACCGGTTGAAAAATCGGGAGTTAAAAAAGTAAGTGAATAACTCCATCTATCAAAAATTTGTTCGGTTTCTCCAAGAGGATTTAGGCTTGTCTAAAGATGCCTTGGCGATCATCCAAAAATCTGAACACAAAATTACAGAGCCAATTCCGATGGTTCTCTGGAAATATGGACTAGTTACGCTAGAAGAATTAGACCGTATCTATGATTGGCTCGAAACTGCCTGATTTAGTTCTGTTGATCAAGTTGAAAGTACATAACTAAAAAATCGCTTATTTTGCTCTCAATTCTAAACAGCTAACCCATCGTATAAGTATCAGCAGTAGTTGGCAAACCTAGAGAAAATATCAATCGCTCAGTAAATAACGACGCAACAAATCAAGAGCTTGATAAGCACTCAATTTTCTGATTAAACTACGCTCTCTTTTGTTTCCTAACTGGAATTGTTTGACAATAGTTTGCTTTTCAGGAACAGCTAAACCGATATAAATCAAACCCACAGGCTTAAGCTCCGTACCCCCATCAGGACCAGCAATTCCTGTAATACTAATCCCATAGTCACTTTGAAAAATCTTTTTGACTCCATTTGCCATTTGATAGGCGATCGCCGAGCTAACAGCTCCAAACTGATCTAAGTCGTCGGAGTTTACTTCTAATAGATTAATTTTAATCAGATTATCATAGGCAATCACACCACCTTTGAAATAAGCTGAGCTACCAGCATTCTCAGTCAAAATCGATCCGAGTCCTCCCCCTGTACAAGACTCAGCAACCGCCACAGTTCTGTTTTCCGACTTTAAAAGACTGCCCACTACCGAAGAGAGACTTTCTTCGTCCTTACCAAAGTAATCTAGTCCGACAATATCCTTAATTTTTTGAGCGACAGGCTCAATCAGAGCGATCGCCTCTGACTCCGATTTTGCCTTAGCAGATACTCGTAAGCGCACCTCTCCTAAAGAAGCATAAGGGGCGACGGTGGGATTGCTCAAAGTAAATACTTCAGCAACTTTTTCCGCCAAAGCCGATTCAGAAATACCCCGAAACCGCAACATTTGACTATGAATAAGGTCTTGTCCCCAACCTTGATTTTTGAGATAGGGAACAGAAGTATCGCGCCACATTCGCTTCATTTCTGAGGGCACCCCAGGAAAGGTCATAATCGTCAGCGATTCTTGATCTTCCCTTGGTATTTGCCAAATGATCCCTGGAGCAGTCCCCAAAGGATTAGGCAGAGTTTCTGCTCCCTGAGGAACTAAAGCCTGTTTACGGTTGCTAGAGGTCATAACACGACCAGTACTTGCAAATTTTGCTTCGATATCAGCAACAATATTTGCTTTTTCTTCGAGAGGGGTATTGAAAAAACTAGCGATCGCTTCAGTGGTTAAATCGTCAGGAGTAGGGCCTAAACCGCCCGTAAAAATCAACATCGAAGAACGAGCGATCGCAATTGAGATTACCTGATGAATTCGCTCAATATTATCACCAACAACAGACTGGTAATAATGGGGAATACCCAAGGCAGCTAACTCTTGAGCTAAATAATGACAATTAGTATTGAGAATATCCCCAAGCAACAACTCAGTGCCTATACAAATAATTTCTGCACTCATGCTTAATACAAATATATTTCTAGTAGCTCAACAAAAAACAGATCAATCTGAAAAGGTAATTATGTCTTGACTAAAAAATCGAACTCAAGAATAAAAAGTCAGTTACTTACTTTTTACTTTCGGAGCGGACACCTTACGATCTCTTTGGGTTCCAAATCCTAGCTGAAAATTACGGTAAACTTGCCAACCGACAGAACCTAACAAAAAAGTAGCAGCGATCGCATAGCCCCAACCGCTAGGAATATTAGAAAAACCGAGAGCTAAGCCACCAACCCAGAAAGTTAAAGCATAAATAAACAACACTGTTAAACGCTGAGAAACCCCAGCATTTAATAACCAGTGATGTAAATGACTCTTATCAGCAGTAAAAGGAGATTTCCCCTTACTAATTCGAGAAACAATTACCGCCGACATATCCAAAATAGGCACTGCCAAAATTAGATAGGGAAGCAAGACAGCCGTAATTGCAGTGGTTTTCACCAAGCCAATTACGCCAACTCCAGCCAGAGTAAATCCCATAAAATAAGCGCCACCATCACCCATAAAAATTTGGGCAGGATTGAAGTTATAGCGCAAAAAACCCAAAGCAGAGCCAGCCAAAGCTGCGGCAAATAAAGCAGCGGCTGGTTGCTTCATAAACATGGTCACAATTAGCATTACAACTGCGGCAATACCTGTGACCCCCGCAGCTAAACCATCAACGCCATCAATCCAATTGATAGCATTTGCCATACCCACTAACCAAATAATAGTAATTGGCAAACTGAGAAACTCAGTTTGAATCAAACTACTAAAAGGGACAGACAAAAAATCAATCCTGACTCCCATAAACCAAGACAAGGTAGCAACAACTGTTTGCATTACCAACCGAGAAAAGGGAGACAGGCTAAAAATATCATCAGCAAACCCAATGCAGAAAAATAAAATACTGCCAATAACCAAACCCCAAATTCCACCCTGCTGATAGGAAGGAATGGAATCAAAACCACCAAGCCGCCAGACGATCAATAAAGCAATAAATGTTCCTGTGAAAATAGAAACACCACCAACCCGAACAACAGGACTTTGGTGAATTTTACGTGAGTTTGGCTTATCTACAATTCCAAATTTCAACCCAACATTCTTAACATCAGGAATAGTCCATAAAACAATGGTGAGAGCGATAAGGAAAGCAATCAGATGATACGGTTCAACTGGCATCTGAGTTATTTAGATAATAATTAGGTTTGCAATTTTCCCTAAACTCTCGCGGCAACAGAAGCTTTTAGATGACTATATAGAGGGAAGCTTTCACATAGATTGGCAACTCTCTTTAAACAGTCTTCGATTACATCTTCATTTGCAGGCTTAAGCAGGCAATCTGACACAATGTTAGCAATCTCTTTAAATTCTGTCGCCCCCATTCCCCTAGTTGTCATAGCAGGAGATCCTAAACGAAGACCACTTGTTACAAAAGGAGACTCAGGATCAAAGGGAACCGTATTCTTATTGGCAGTAATCTTAATTTGACTAACTAGGCGATCTGCTTCTTTTCCAGTCATCCCAATTGAGCGTAAATCAAGAAGAATAAGATGATTATCGGTACCATCGGAAACTAGTTTAATTCCTCTCTCTTTAAATCCGGCTGCCATCGCCTGAGCATTAGCAATAACTTGGGCTGAATAAGTTTTAAACTCTGGCTTAAGTGCTTCACCAAAGGCAACTGCCTTAGCCGCAATTACATGCTCTAAAGGCCCACCTTGGGTGCCAGGAAAAACTGACTTGTTAAGCTTTTTGCCTAGATCAGCATCTTTAGTCAAAATCAATCCCCCCCTAGGACCTCTAAGGGTTTTATGAGTCGTAGTAGTTACCACGTCACAATGAGGAATAGGATTGGGGTGATGTCCAGTTGCAACTAGCCCAGCAATATGAGCAATATCAGCGAGTAGATAAGCGCCAACTTCATCGGCGATCGCTCTAAAGGCAGCAAAGTCAATAGTTCGAGGATAGGCAGAATAGCCACAAATAATTAACTTAGGTTTTTCTTTGAGAGCAATTTCCCTAATTTGATCGAAATCAAGCTGCTCAGTTTCTTTATTGACTCCATACTGAACAACATTAAACCATTTTCCCGAAACGTTTACAGGAGAACCATGAGTCAAATGTCCACCATGGGACAAGTCCATACCCATGATCGTATCCCCAGGTTTTAAAAGAGTTAAAAATACGGCGAAATTAGCTTGTGCGCCTGAATGAGGCTGAACATTTGCCATTTCTGCACCGAAAAGCTTTTTCACTCTGTCGATCGCTAGCTGTTCAGCTATATCAACAAATTCACAGCCGCCATAGTATCTTTTTCTAGGCAAACCTTCTGCATATTTGTTAGTAAGGACAGAACCTTGAGCAGCTAAAACAGCAGGAGAAGTAAAGTTTTCGCTGGCGATCAACTCTAAATGAGTTTGCTGACGATGTAGCTCTGAATTGATAGCTGCGGTAATTTCAGGATCGGCTTGAGTAAGAAAATCTAAGTTAGTTTGAGTCACTGGCAAATACTGAATCTAAATTGAGGTAAACAGATGAAAATCATCAACATAAGTAATTAATTCTAGTTGTTTATCGACACTGGCTCAAGATCAATAAATATTAACTTAAGCATTAATCTCAGATTTTCAAGAACCAGTTTATTAGTTTTAAATAGATCAAAATGAAGATAAGTCTCAGTTAGAATCGGGCAATATTTTAACTTAACTAGACCATTGAAATTAAGTTCATTGCCAATAAGCAAAGAAAAGAGTGATATTCAAACCACGACAAGGATAAATTAATTAAAAAATTCAATAATTATTCTTCTAAATCAATTATCACTTTACACTCACATTTAAAGGGCTAAGATTTCACTGAGAATCAATATTTTCAATTCTTTTTCATCTTTAATATTGGTAAGTTCTGAGTTTATGCAGTGCAGATACTACTGGTTACTATTCTTCTTTGTTCTATCCCTTAGCAGTTGTAAATATTTAGCAAAAGCTTCAAGTCCTAATCAACAAGATCCCCAGATTCAAGCTTATTTTAATAACCGAAAAACGGGAAATAAGAGCTATACCGATCCCTATCGCAAAATTAAGCGAGAAGGGGATAATTTGGAAGAATTAATTATCAAATCAATCAAACAAGCTGAGTCTCAGATTGAGATCGCAATTCAAGAACTACAACTTCCAAACATTGCTTTGGAGCTAGCAAAAAAAGCGCGCGCAGGAGTGAAAGTCAGAGTAATTTTGGAGAATAATTACAGTCAGGCAATTAGCGATTATTCTCAAACAGAAATTAACAATTTATCTGCTCGGGAACGCGATCGCTACAATCGCTATTTTCGGTTTATCGATTTTGACCACAGCGATAACCTAAGCAACCAAGAAATTGCTACTAGAGATGCTCTCAAAATTTTACAACAAGCAAACATCCCAATTCTTGATGATCGCGCCGACGGCTCTAAGGGCAGTGGCTTAATGCACCACAAATTCATCATTATTGACCGTCAAACTCTGATCACAGGCTCTACGAACCTGACTCTGAGCGGAGTTCACGGAGACGAGCATAATCCTAATACTAGAGGCAATGCCAATCACCTCCTCCAAATAAATAGTCCAGAGTTGGCTGAATTGTTTGCCCAAGAATTTGAGTTGATGTGGGGTGATGGAGTAGGGGGTAAGCTGGATAGTCGCTTTGGGTTAGCTAAGCCCTATCGATCGCCCCAAGAAGTGATAGTTGGCAAGAGCCGCGTTACCGTTCAATTTTCACCAACCTCTCGCAAGGCTGATTGGACAACTTCTACTAATGGGTTAATTGGGGAGTTTATTTCGCAAGCTAATAATTCAATTGATTTAGCCCTATTCGTCTTTAGCGACCAAAACATAGCCGATCTCCTCCAAAAGCGCTATCGACAAGGGATTAGAATCCGTGGTCTCATTGATGCTGAATTTATTTTTCGCTACTATAGCGAAGCACTCGATATGTTAGGAGTTGCGATCGCCAGAAAATGTCAATATGAACCAAATAACAATTTGTGGACAAGCCCAATTAAAACCATTGGCACGGCTAATTTAGCCAAGGGAGATAAACTCCATCATAAATTAGCAATTATTGATGAACAGATTGTCATTACAGGCTCACAAAATTGGTCAGCCGCAGCCAATCATCAAAATGAAGAGGCAGTTTTAATTATTGACAATCAAACAGTTGCCAAACAATTTAAACAAGAATTTACCAGACTATATCAAGACGCTAATTTAGGATTATCCAATCAAGTTAAGCTCAAAATAAAACGCCAAGAACAAAAATGCAATTAATAAAATCAACGCTTCAAATATGATTAGAAAAGATAAATTGCAAAAAACTATTTTTCATTAATTATTATCTTAAAGTATCTCAATTACTTGCCATCTAAATTTAACAAAGAAAAAACCCACAAGATCTTTTATCTAAAAACCTTAATTAATTAATTTTCAATTATTAGCAAATAAATTAATTTTTATTTAACTTAAGCCTATTTTAATTAGCCCTCAAAAGAAGTGTGTTAGTTATAGATTAGCAAGTAGTTTTTTTAGTTACTATTCACCTCTAATCTCGAAATCGTATCCCCAACAATATCAATGGCAAATGTAGATAGTTTTATTATCGATTTAACAGTAGTTTTAGGTGCTTCGGTTGTTGGCGGATTTATAACCAATCGTTTAAAACAGCCATTACTAATCGGCTATTTACTCTCAGGCTTCATTATTGGTCCATTTGGTTTCGGGCTAATTAGTAATGTTGAAGATATTAAATCTTTAGCAGAAATCGGCGTGGCGTTACTGCTTTTTACCCTTGGAGTGGAATTTTCCCTAGCGGAGTTAAAAAGAGTCAAAGATATTGCCCTTAAAGGAAGCTTTCTCCAAATCGGGATCACCATTGGCTTTGTCGCAATATTCGCCCTATTTTCAGGATGGGTTGACAACCCAATTCAGGGTATTTTTTTAGGGGCGGTTATCTCTTTATCTTCAACAGCAGTAGTCCTCAAAACCCTGACCGAAAAAGGCGAGATCAATACCATTCATGGACAGGTAATGTTGGCAATTCTCATTACCCAAGATTTGGCACTTGGTCTCATGCTAGCAATACTTCCAGCGCTAAATCAGCCAGATAATTTAGCCATGGCAATCATGGCAGCAATTTTAAAAGCCTTGATCTTTTTTGCCAGTGCTTTTGTAGTTGGCTATTGGCTGATTCCACCCTTGATGAAAACAGTTGCCCAAACTGAAAACAGCGAGTTATTCATCCTGACCACAATTACGATTTGCCTGGGAATAGCACTAGTTACAGCTAAATTAGGTTTGTCGATTGAGATGGGAGCCTTTGTTGCAGGGTTAATAATTGCCGAAATTGAATATTCTGATCAAGCTCTAGCCAAGGTTATTCCTCTCAGGGATACCTTTGCCAGCCTCTTTTTTGCCTCAATTGGCATGTTGATCGAACCCAATATTTTATTAGATAACCTGGGACTAATTTTAGGTTTAGTCGCCCTGATTATGTTGGGCAAAGCCTGCATTATTTTCCCGATTATTTATCGCTTTGGCTACTCTTTTAAAACAGCAATTGAAGCATCTTTAGGACTTAATCAGATAGGTGAATTTTCTTTTGTTCTAGCTTTGATGGGTCAAGAATTGGGGTTGATCAGTCAAGAAAAATATTTACTGTTAATCGGAACTACGGCAATCACACTTGTTTTAACTCCACTGGGAATGAGATTTGCTCCAGAAATTGCTGATTGGTTAGCCAGATTACCGCTGATAAAACGCCATTTCAATTTGGAGCCAAAAGACAAAGATGTTTTTCTCCCCGATACCATCTGTGATCATGTTGTCGTAGCTGGTTATGGCAGAGTAGGGCAAGTAATTGTAAGTGTTTTGCATAACCGTAATTATCCGGTTTTGGTAATCGAAAATAGTGAAGCCGCAGCCAAAAAACTTCGCCAAGAAAAAATTTCGCATATTTTTGGAGATGCAGATGCCGAACTAGTTTTAGAAAAAGCTCATCTGACCCAGGCTAAAGCTCTAGCGATCGCTCTACCCAACCCAGCTAGTACGAGAATTTTACTCAAACATGCCCTCGAAATTGCCCCCGATTTAGCAATTGTGGCTCGTTCTCATACCAATCAAGAGATTGATATTTTAGCCCAAATGGGAGCCAAGGAAGTTGTTCAACCAGAGTTTGAAGCAGCACTCGAAATGGGTAGTCAAATTTTAACGACTCTAGGCGAAGCAAAACCGATGGTTAATCATGTCTTAGATGAGATTAGAGAAGACCGTTATCTGAGTGTGCGATCGCAATAAGATCTCTAGCAACAAAGTCAGAACCAATCCAGAGCAAAACACTAGACCCCAAAAACTCACCAGGTTGTTTGCTAGGAACTGAAAATCAGCAGGTAGACTGTGGCAAATTCAGAGTACTAGTCTAACTACTGGTACTTTGCCCAAAAATCTACTGAGAAAAAATGAATCTCAATTTCAGTAATTCTTAACCTCAGTCTTATCAAAAAAATGATTATTGTAAGGTAGTTTAGACATAAATTAGACACACTTTTTTGAAAGAAATTTATAAATTAGGATTAATTTAGGATTGATTATGGAAGAAGAAACTATTTGGCAGCGATTTCTGCAACCTATATTTAGCCTATTGATAGACGAAAACAAGCTCAAAAGTCTATCCAATGGCATCAACTGGAAACAAGAATGCGACTTGCTCAAAGATGAGAACCTAGTCTATCCAGATTATTATCAGTCTCAGAATTTCCATGGCATTGCAGGCGGTTATCTAACTTCTAGTGCCGCAGTTACCTATGATGAAATAACCCAATATGTTTTAGCGCCCAATGAAACTTGGATCAGACAGGAACTAATTAATTCTGTTCAAGGACAACCACAAAAAATTCTCGATCTTGGTTGTGGAACTGGGTCTAGCACTATTTTACTAAAACAAGCTTTTCCTAATGCAGAGGTCATCGGTTTAGACCTATCTCCATTCATGTTAGCGATCGCCAAACACAAAGCTAATCGTGCTGGGCTAAAAATTAAGTGGCTTCATGGTTTAGCAGAAAAAACCAATCTTTTAGCAGAGAGGTTTGATCTGGTTACTGCCAGTTTGTTATTTCACGAAACCCCAGCTTCAATTTCAAAAGCAATTATCAAAGAAGCTTATCGTCTTTTAACGCCTGGGGGACAAGCCATCATCCTGGATGGAAACCAAGAAAGCCTACGCCAAACACCTTGGTTAACTAACGTTTTTGAAGAACCCTATATCCAAGAATATGCCCAAGGCAACCTCGATGGCTGGCTTGGTGTTGCTGGATTTGAAGTGATCCGGACAAACCCAGTTTGGTGGATGAATCAACTAAGTTGGGGCATCAAACCAATTCTGGTAGAACGCAAAAACTTTCAGACTATAAGTTCACTCCAAGATCTCGAATTTGTGAATTTAAACTAGCAATTAACTGCAAAAGATCGGACAATTATTTGTGCCAGCAATTATTGATTTACTATGAGTTTGAGCGCGGTTCTGTTTGACGTCAAAGGCGTAATTATTGATGATCAGGAAATTCAGCAAGAATTGATTGCCGATATTCTGCTTCGCGAAAATTTGCGCCCAGAGACCGACGACTTTCAGAATTTTTGTGTTGGCAAAAGCGATCGCCAAGCACTAAGAGATGTTCTTAAGTCTCGTGGTCGGATAGTCACCGCAGACTACCTAGATAAATTAAGCCAGGAAAAAACCACTGCTTATCTGCAAAAACTATCTCAACTTGAAAATTTACCCCTCTATTCAGGGTTTTTAGAATTTTTAACTAAGCTACAAGAACAAGAAGTAGTTATCGGACTGGTAACAGGAACTTCTCAGCAAGAAACTGAATTTATTTTAAGGAAATTGGCGATCGCTAATTTCTTTTCTATACTTATTACCGCCGACAATCCTGAAATTGTTAGCCAAGCTGTTGATCTAGAACCAAACTATTACGAGATCGCGCTCAAGATCATCAATCAGCAATTTGCTCACTTGAATCTTCAACCGCAAGAATGCTTGGTAATCGAATCAACTTATCCCAAAATTACTGCTGCCCAACAATTAGGGATGCAAGTAGTCGGAATTTCTCATCAGTATCCTTTACATATGCTGCAAAGAAAAACTGGTTGGACTGTAGATTATCTGGCAGATATTGATATCGACCGCATTAATCAAGTATTAAACCAACAACAATTAACTCAACAGAGTTAAGGAATTAATCCCATTCTTAGCGCGCGCGGTGTCCAATATCGCGACGATAATACATTTGCTCGAAGTTAACTTTTTCAACTTCTGTATAGACTTTAGCGATCGCTTCTTGAAAATCTGCACCCAAGGCAGTGATCCCCAGAACTCGACCGCCATTGGTAACTACCTGTTGATCTACTAACTTTGTGCCTGCATGAAAAGCGATCGCTTCGGTCACCTGATCTAATCCCTTAATTTGCTTACCTTTAGCATAAGCATCAGGGTAGCCACCTGCGGCTGCTACGACACAGACTGCGCTACCGTCTCGCCACTGCAACTCAACTTGATCTAGGGTTTGGTTGACACAAGCAAGCATCAATTCATCTAAAGGTGTTGCGAGTAGAGGTAAAACTACTTGAGTTTCAGGGTCGCCAAACCGACAATTAAACTCAACGACATTGGGTTTGCCTTCGGGAGTAATCATTAAGCCTGCATACAAAATGCCGCGATAATCAATACCTCGTTTGTTGAGAGTAGCGATCGCAGGTTCGAGGACTTCGGTTTTAATTCTTTGGCTAATCTCGGGAGTTACTAAAGGTGCAGGGGCATATGCACCCATCCCACCTGTATTTTTGCCCGTGTCTCCTTCGCCGACTCGTTTATGGTCTTGGGCAGCGACAAGGGGGAGAATGGTTTTCCCATCGGTAAAAGCAAGGACGGAAGCTTCTTCACCAACTAAAAATTCTTCGATTACCAGAGTCTCAAATTTTTGGTTAAACAACTCATCGACTGCGGCTAGAGCTTCTGCTTGGGTCATAGCGACAATTACACCTTTCCCAGCAGCTAAACCATCGGCTTTAATAACAATCGGTGCGCCTTCTTGGTTGATGTAGTTTTTGGCTGAGTTGGCATCTTGGAAAGTAGCAGCTTTGGCAGTGGGGATCTTGCCTTCGATCATCAGGTCTTTTGCCCAGGTTTTGCTAGCTTCGATTTCTGCTCCTGCTTTGACGGGACCAAAAACTGAAATATTACGCTCTTGCAAGTAGTCTGCGATCCCCATCGATAAGGGAACTTCGGGGCCTACGGCAACCAGATCAATCTGATGGGTGGTTACGGCTTGAACAATACCAGCAAAGTCATCGACGCTGATAGTTAGATTTTGGCAGTTTTCCAGGGTTGCGGTGCCACCATTGCCTGGGGCGCAAAAAACTTGGGTGACATTGGGGGAGTTTAATAATGTCCAGGCGATCGCATGTTCTCTACCACCACTACCAACTACTAATACTTTCATCTTTGCTTTTGGAATAACTTGCCAGCTTGCATTTTCCCATCAAAGGTAAACAGATTGATAATTTTTTTTGGATTTTTTTGACTAGTTGGGTTTAAGAATAAGTAGGATTAGCTCTTTGGATAAATAAAAACCAGACCATATCGGGGGAAATATCCCCCGCGCCCCATATCTGGCGAGCGACCCATATTGTCCTCGAATAGAGATATACCTGGGGAAAACCCTGCCGCAAGTTTTGAATGATTAAGAGACAATAACTTGATCAGACTTAGCCGATTGCAGATTACTCAACTGCAATAATTATTGAAGGTTGAGGATCGACCATCCTAATATCGATCACGATTGGCATTTTAAAGATGGTCAAAAAGAGAAATTAAGGCAATATTATTGAGCCAATCAACTATTCCAGTGCCTCCAGCCAGATTGCGATATTTCCCAAGAAGTACGCTAATACATCGAAAAAACCTCGTTATTGTCGATTCCTAAATCAAAAAAATACCGTTACCCTCTTCACAGGAGTAATCAGGACAAGCTAAATTAACATCCCTAGCAAATATTAATGAAAGGAAATAGTTTAAAAATATTTGATCACTAGTAATATAGATCGCCTAAGCACGATCAAAAAACTCAGACCCACTCGCAGAATCCTCAAAAATTGCGCCTCGTCTGCGCAAATTTTGCTTCAAAGATTTAGAAACCCCTCGATTATCACTAAAAGAAGCCCCTTCAACGATCGCCCCATCCAACTTACATTCTCGCAAGTCAGCATCAAACAAAATCGCCCCACTCAAATTAGAATCACTCAGATCCGCACACTTGAGACAGGCATCACTAAGATAAGCATTAGTCAGATTTGCCCCCTTAAAGATAGATCTCTTAAGGGTGGCATCATTTAAATAAGAGTTTTGCAACTCAGCACCACTCAAATCAGCATCACGCAAATTAGCACGAATCAAATCCGCATTTTGCAAATTAACATTACTCAGATTCGCTTCCTTGAGATTGGCATCACAAAGATTAATATCGCTGAGGTCAGAGCCACTTAAATTTGCTTGGTGTAAGTCAACTCCACTTAGATCAAAACCACTCAGACTTCGACCATTCAGACCCTGGCTCCTAATTATTGTAGCTAAATCTTGTTTTTGCTCAGCCGCTAGCTGGCGGCCATTCCGATAGTTCCTTTCGGCAGCTTCACTATAGCCGCTGTCCTTTAGCCCAACTTTGCGATCGCTGTCCATACTCATGATTTCCGAATATCTCAGAGCCTATCTTAATCAAGACCTTATTTAACTGCCAAGGTTTTAATCAAAAACACTTGGAAGCTCCATCCTAATCGAAAATAATTGCCATTGGTTAAACTGAATTCCTCAAACAGAGAAATCTTTACCTTTTTTAAGCCTCAAACATCGACGCCAAAAGTCTTTTAACCTAGTCGAGAGCAACTTACTAAAGATAAACTTTCAATAAGCATTTGTAATACACGAGTCATTAATTATCAGATAGTAACCCTTTGCGCGATCGCCTTACCAATTGCTAAAGAAGAAGTCGCCGCAGGCGAAGGTGCGTTACAAATATGCATTGCCCTTGGGCGATCAAGAATCAGAAAATCATCCACTAACTTGCCATCAGTTGCCAAAGCCTGCGCTCTCACCCCAGCATGAGTAGGAATCACATCTTCTGCCTGCACTTCAGGAATTAAACGCTGCAAACTTGCCACAAATAAAGACTTACTCCAAGAACGAGCCATCTCTTGCAAACCATCAAGACCATGCTTGGCACTTAGTTTCCAGAAACCGGGATAGGTCATGGTTTCAACAAAGTCACCCAAATTAAAATCGGTTTTGCGATAGCCCTCCCGCTTAAAACTCAAAACAGCATTCGGCCCAGCGTGAACGCTACCATCGATAATTTTAGTAAAGTGAACTCCTAAAAATGGGAAATTAGGATTAGGCACTGGATAAATCAGAGTATTACTAGCTAAATAACGTTTTTCAGGCTTTAGCTCATAATATTCTCCCCGAAAAGGAACGATTTTGGCAGGAGGTTCAACCCCTGCAAGTTTGGCAAGGCGATCGCTAAACAGACCAGCACAGTTAATCAAAAAACGAGTTTGATATTCTTCTTGGCTCGTAGTCAGCACATAGCCTTCACTGGTTGCGCGAATATCCTGAACCAAGCAATTATTAATCAGCTCTGCACCCTGATCAGCAGCGATCTCAGCATATTTATTAGCCACCTGCTTATAATCAACAATTCCTGTCGACTTGACCAAGATTGCTGCCAAAGAATTGACATGAGGTTCAACTTCTTTAGCCTCTGCCTGGTTCAACATCTTTACCTCAAGACCGTTAGCAAGTCCTCGTTGATAGATGTTTTCGAGACGAGTTAACTCCTCCTGCTCAGTGGCTACAATCACCTTGCCACAAATTTCATAGGGAATATCATGTTGCTGACAAAATTCCACCAGAATATTATTCCCTTCCCGACAAAACTTTGCCTTATAGCTGCCAGGCTTATAGTAAATCCCCGAATGAATCACCCCACTGTTGTTACCTGTTTGGTGAGCAGCCCAGGAGGATTCCTTCTCTAGCAAAACTATTTTCTTATTGGGATATTGCTGACCCAGCGCCATAGCTGTAGACAGACCCACAATTCCACCGCCAACTATGGCAAAATCATACATTCTCAGAAACCTTTTTTAACTTATGGCTTGATTAACTATCGGCAAAAATAATTACGGGCAGGGTTTTTTGCAGACCCCACCCCTTAATTAAGTTAGATATCCAACAGAGCTAGTAATTTAAAAAGTTGCAATCAACAGTTAAATTTCTCAACTCCAAATTCCGAACTCCGAATTCCTAACTCCGAACTCCTACAAAGCAACAACTTCAGTTTCCACACCCATCTCCTTAAGCATTGTGCCAATTTCATCGCAATAGATAGCGTTCATCACAATCACCGTATCGGGTTGATACTCTTTGAGAAATTCGGGAGACATAATTTCTTTACCGACTCCAGGGATAAACTTGCCATGACGATTGGGGTTAATATCCACCACATATTCAATTTTGTCGATTGTATCCAGAGTAGTTAGAAAAGCTACACACTTTGAGCCTGACCCCCAAACCACAACCTTTTTCCGAGCCTCTTTTTGCTGAGTTAAATAATCTTTCCAATGCTGCAATTTAGCATCAATGTTAGCTGCAAAATGAGCCACATCCTGAGCCACTTCAGCGACAGTCTCTTCGTTCGGGTGAACCAAGTCGGAAGTTTTAGTCGCCACTGGTCTTGCTTCAACAATCAAATATTGATCCCCATATTCTTTGTAAAGCTCGGTAACTTCAAAGCCACAAGAGCGGAACAGGCGAGCCAAAGTTCCAGGACTAAAGTAAGAGCAATGTTCGTAATAAATATCTTCAAAAGCTAGCTCTTGCATAACCCTAGTATTGTCAGGAATTTCTAAGCAAAATGCCACTTCTGTGCGCTCACCGATTGAGTCTCTAACTGTTTGAATAAATTCCTTGGTGGGTTGAATATGCTCTAGAGTATGGCGACAACAAATAAAATCACCAACATATTCAGCATGATCCTTTCTGTAATATTCCTGAATAAACTTGACGCGATCGCTCGCTTCACTAATCACTCTCCCAGGCACAACGCTAGGATCGATCCCCACACCCCGATTCTTGCCCAACTCACAAATCAGAAACAAAAAATCCCCTTTACTACAGCCAATCTCGACAATATCTTTATCGTTGAGATCATATTTTGCTTGCCATTTTTTAGCTAGGTTGAGAGCAAACTTGTTAAATGTCGGCGAAAAGCTCTGTTGATCTTCATAGTTGGGAGCATAAGCTGACCAATGAGAATCAAAAAGTGTATTCGTAATAAAACCACACTCAGGACAAAAACCTAAACTCACATCTCCGCAAGGAAAATCTAAAGCTTGTTCCCGTGAATCCATCATCAGACAACTATGAACAGGAACGTTTTTTACCTCGTAAAAAGAGTGCAATCCTTGACTGCCACAATTGGGGCAACTATGTTCCTTGTTGAGATCTCCAAATTGAGATTCTACTTTGCTCAAAATATTAACCATGTTCTTATTTACTTAATAGATTTATAAAAAAATTTTTTAAAAAAGATTTTGCTAGCTAGGGCATATCTTTAAATATTGAGCTTAATTTGGTTTGCTTAAGTGAACTTGCCAAACAAGTATTAGATTTCCACACCAAAAATAAGCGATCGCCCACTATTCATAAATTTTCGGCTGAGGAATAGGCACAATAAACTTTCCACCTGCTGCTCGATAAGCTTCTTGCTGACGCATAATTTCCTGAGCAAAATTCCAAGCCAAAATTAGAACGTAGTCTGGCTTGTCTTCCATTAGTTTACTGGGGTCAAAAATAGGTAAATGACTAATACTATAGAACCGACCTTGCTTAAAAGTATTTAGGTCGACTACATAATCGAGCAGAGTTTTATCGATTCCTAAGTAACTCAACATCGTATTAGCTTTAGCCGCAGCCCCATAGCCCACAACCCTCTTGCCTTGTTTTTTAAGATCCCAGAGAATTTCTAGCATCGAGTCTTTAAAACTAGCTACCCTACTCGCAAAATCGTGATAGTAACCAGAGCTAGCAACCCCTAATTTACGCTCTAGGTCGAGTAAAGATTTAACTGAATCTTGAACATCTTCTTGGGGTTCGACATAGATGCGTAAGGAACCACCATGAATCTTAGTTCGCTCTACGTGGTTAAAATACAAGCCATGTCTGCGAAACAGATTATCAAGAGCCGTCACTGAAAAATAACAGATATGTTGATGGTAGATCGTATCAAATTCACAATGCTCAACTAAATCAACCAAATAGGGAGCTTCAACTACTGCGACCCCAGTATCTTTGAGCAGAGCCTTAATCCCTTTAACAAAGCCATTGAGGTCGGGGACATGAGCCAAAACATTATTTGCTAAAAATAAATCGGCAGCTTTTCCTTCTGCTTTGAGGTTACTCGCTAATTCTTCGGTAAAAAAGGTACACATAGTGTCAATTCCTTTTTCCTGAGCAGCCTCAGCAGGGCCAGAGGCAGGGTCAATTCCAAACACAGGAATTCCTGACTCAACAAAGTTCTTCAGCATGTAGCCGTCATTACTCGCAGCTTCGATGACTAAACTATTGCTATCTAAATTTCTGGTTTTAATCAAATTTTTGGCACTATCACCAAAATGCTTCATCAATGAGGGAGAAATAGAAGAAAAATAAGGATAGTCCTGGCAAAACAAAATCTCTGGTGGTACATATTCAGTAATCTGAACCATGCCACAGTTTGGGCAGAAAGCTAAATCTAAAGGAGCAGTATATTCTGGTTCTGCTAACTGATCTTTGGCTAATAAATTATCGGCTAAAGGCGTGTAGCCAAAATCAATAATTATTTCTAAATTTTTATCTGCGCAAGAAATGCAGCTTGATTGATTGTTGCTCATCTAAATTTAATTATCGTGGAAAGTAAAAAAAGTTTTTTAAAATAAATAATAAAAAGAAGATTGTAGAAATACCAAGATTCTAGGCATTTCTAAACCCTTTTACAAGAGAAATCAGTTAACCCCAAGTTTTGGGCAGCTAACTGAGCGATAGTAAATAGTTAGTTGGTTAAAGCTAACTCTTCTTGCTGCCAACGAAGTGAACCATCAAGTTTACCTTCACTAATTAGGTATTTGATATGAGCAATCCGCTTATACTTTTCACCTTCAAATTCATCAAGAGTTAAACCAACTTTGGTATAGGCTTCGTATAGCTCTTGGGCGCCTTTTCTCGCGTTCCACTGTGGTTGAAAATTGGGCAAAGCTTTCATCACCTTGTCACAATTCACCCGATAGCAACGAGTATCAGGCCCACCATTGGGATCATACTCAATCCGGCAGTTGGGTACTGTTTCTTTTACTATGTCGGCAAGCTCACTAATTTGGTAGTTATCTTCATTGCGTCCGATGTTAAACGCCTCGTTGTGAACACTGGCGATCGGAGCTTCCAAAACAGCAAGAAATGCTCGGGAAATGTCTTCAATATGAACTATTGGGCGCCAAGGAGTACCATCACTTTTGATAAATACTTTGCCAGTAGTCAAAGCCCAAGCAACCAAATTGTTCAGCACCAAATCAAAACGCAAGCGCGGCGAAACACCATAGGCAGTGGCATTTCTTAAATAAGTAGGGCTAAAGTTATCATCTGCCAACTTACTAACTTCTTGCTCAACTCGAACTTTGGAAACACCATAAGGAGTTACCGGATTAAAAGCAGATTCCTCTGTTAGCCAATCTGTACCGCCTGCACCATAGTTACTGCAAGAAGATGAAAAGATAAATCTTTTAACACCAGCTTGCTTGGCTAGTTCTGCCAATTTGAGGGAGGCCTTAAAATTAATATCTTCGGTTAAATTAGCTTCGTAGTTCCCGAGAGGATCATTGGAAAGACCTGCTAAATGAATAACAGCATCACAGCCTTCTACATCGCTTAACTCAACATTTCTAATATCTTTTTTAACTTCAGGAATTTCGACAATGCCTGATCCGAAAGTACAGCGCTGATAATAGTCAGTATCAAGTCCAACAACTTCATAACCCTTATTGAGCAACATAGGAACCATCAACGTTCCGATATAACCCTTGTGACCCGTTACTAGAATTTTCATTATTGTGATTATCCTTCCATGTTTTCCAGGGTGCGTTACCGCCATCCCACATTTTTTCTAAACGTTTTTTATCTCTTAAAGTATCCATACACTGCCAGAAAGAATCATGCTTGTATGCCATCAACTGACCGTCTGCGGCTAATCTTTCTAAAGGCTCTTTCTCAAATTGGGTATCATCCCCTTGTATATAGTCATAAACTTCTGGCTCTAAGACAAAAAACGCGCCATTAATCCAACCTTCTGCGGTTTGCGGCTTTTCTGAAAACTTACCAATGCGATCGCCATCAAATTCTAGGTGACCAAACCTAGCAGGAGGTCTAACAGCAGTAAGAGTAGCTAACTTACCGTGTTTTTTATGAAAAGCAAGTAGTTCATTGAGATTGATATCAGATACGCCATCACCCCAAGTCATCATAAAGGTCTCATTACCCATGTAGGGAACCAAACGCTTAATTCTTCCACCCGTATTGGTCGGCAAACCTGTATCGATTAGGTCAATCGTCCAATCTAGCCTGGCACCATTATGAGGTTGGATAACACCCTCGCCGAGATTAACAGTAAGATTGCGATTGAGGGTACAGTAGTCCACCATATACTTTTTAATGACATGACCTTTGTAGCCCAAAGCAATGACAAAATCTTTAAACCCGTAAGTGTGGTAGTGCTTCATAATGTGCCAAATAATCGGCTTACCACCAATTTCTACCATCGGCTTCGGTTTATTTTCTGTTTCTTCAGAGATTCGCGTTCCTAATCCTCCAGCAAGAATACCTACTTTCACGGGTCTCTCCCAATTTGCTAAATTTGTGTTTAACTTTAGTTACTTTAATTATGTAGATAACAGACTAGTAAAAAACAGATACTTTATGTGCTATTCATAAATCTTACAATGCTACATGACAATACTTTTTGTTAAATTTAGGCACGAAGCAATCCTACACTTAAGCAAAATCAAGCATTTAAAACCAACACAAATGATTTTACCTATACTTAATCTTTACTAAATTAAAGTTTCAGTAAAGAATTTCATAGTCATTAATTTTCAAAAAAACGACAAGGTATAAGAACCTACTTAAGATAAAAAAGCGATCGGATTTAACCACATAAGTATTTCTTTCTTGAGTGGTGAAATCTCATTTGATAAACCTTTTTTCAAAAATTGTCCTACTGCATCCAAGGGAGTAAAAACCTCACCAGCTTTCCAGCTAACCTCTTGACCTAAGGGAGTTAGATGATTTCCAGGCAAAGCTTTTAAGGCAGTAGTTCTTGGGTATTTTTCTTGTAAAACTGGGTTTAAGTTAATTGTTTGATCAATAGTATCGTTGTGAAACCGAATTAAAAGATTTCGAGATACTAAATACTCATCACCAATCAATTGATTGGTTTCTTCAGGGGAAGGACTAAATTCAACGTCAAAAGCTGGATTAATTTGAATCTTATCCCCAAAGGGAATTGCTTTTTTTGCAGGATAATTATTAAAAGAAATGAGAATATTTCCTGCTCTTTTTACTTCAAAGAGACTCCCAATAATCAAATGCAATTTGCAACCCATACTATGACCAATACCATAAATAGGAAGACTACTTCTCCCAAAACTATTTCTGGCATACAACCGATCAAGGATGGTTTCGAAGCGGTTTAAAACATCGCGAGCAATAGTCAGATGGTTAAAGGTATTAAGAAAAGGAATAGCTACGATCACATAACCTTCCTGCCCAACTTTCTCTAATAACGTTCGGTAGGATATTTGAGGAGCGGTAGCAACAAAGGCACCACCCAGAAAATGAATAATCCCTAAGACTTTTGTTTGGGGAAGATAAACCCACCCACCAGAAATTTCTTGCCAAGCCATTGCTGAATTTATTTATGTTCAAGTTTATCGATTAAGAAGAGTTAGAAATAAAGAACCTAGCTATCAATTATTTGGCTCATCTTCTCTAAGTTTAATACTTCTGATAATTGATTCTCATCCATAAGACCTGCTGCCAAGACTATTTCTCGAATCGATTTTCCAGTTTCTAAGGATTCTTTTGCTACTTTAGCAGCATTGAGATAACCGATGTGAGTATTAAGGGCGGTAACTAAAGCTAAACTCCCTTCGGCATAGCTTTGGGCACGATCGCGGTTAGCAGTGATCCCAGCTATACACTTAGTAGTTAATGCCGAAATCGTATTACCCAAAATCTCCACGCTATGAATTAAATCATAGGCAATCAGAGGCATCATCACATTGAGTTCGAGTTGTCCTGCTTGGGCTGCAAAGGCGATCGCCGTATCATAGCCCATAACCTGAAAACATACTTGGGAGGTCATCTCAGCCATCACAGGGTTATATTTTCCAGGCATGATTGAAGATCCTGGCTGGACTGGAGGCAGTTGAATTTCTTTGAAACCAGTTTTAGGACCAGAATCCATTAACCGCAGATCGTGAGAGATTTTAATTAGATCTTGAGCTAGGTTACGTAAACTACCGGACAAAGCAACAAACGGCGACATACTTTGCATCGCTGCCATGAGGTGCTCAGCAGGAGCTAAAGGTTTATCTAGAAATTCGCTGAGTAGTTCCGCTACTCGGTGACGATAACGAGGATGACTGTTTAACCCAGTACCAACAGCACTCCCACCTAAACCTAAAGCATAGAGACCTTGCTCGGCACTAATAATTCTCGCTTTATGATCCCGCAGAATATATTCCCAAGCCCGAAAACTCTCCCCCAACCGAATCGGCACGGCATCCTGCATATGGGTTCGACCCGATTTGACGATATCCTGAAAATTTGTTGCCTTTTGCTTTACATTTGCGATCGCCAAGTCTAAAGCAGGATATAAAGAATGTTGAAGAGCAAGCAAAGTTCCAACCCGAATTGCGGTGGGAATCACATCATTAGTAGATTGACCATAGTTAACATGATCGTTAGGGCTAACTTTTTGATAATCTCCTTTCTCTGCTCCTAACATTTCCAATGCCCGATTTGCCAATACTTCATTCACATTCATGTGGTGAGAAGTTCCAGCCCCAGCTTGATAAACATCAACTACGAACTGATCGCGCAATTTTCCCTGTAAAATTTCTTCGGTAGCTTGGACAATCGCCTGAGAAATATCTTGGGGAATACAATCCAGTTCTCCATTAGCGATCGCCGTAGCTTTTTTGATTAACAAACAAGCATCAACATAAGTCGGCAGAGGTTTAAGACCACTAATCGCAAAATTTTCGGTAGCTCTAAGAGTTTGAATTCCATAATAAACATTGGCAGGAATTTGCTTCTCTCCCATGGAATCTTTTTCGATACGATAGTTAGAGCCAACCATAATTATTTCTTGATCAAAGTTTAGTTCACGACCCCAACTTATATCATAAAAAGCCAAGTAAGAAATAAATACAAATCACGACCAATAGCCAGCTTGAGAAAAAATTCACTTTAATCCCACCCCAATTTAGATAATCAATCACTAATTTTTAATGTTAAATTTCCAACACTCCAGCCTTATAAATGCAACCCGCCATCAAGTTTGGGAATTTCATCAACGCCTAGATATTCTCGATATTTTGACTCCCCCCTGGCAACCAGTAAAAATTATTAGAAGAGAAGGGGGTTTAGATGTCGGCGCAATTTCCGAGTTTAGGATTATGCTCCTAGTTATTCCTGTCCGATGGGTTGCAGAACATACCGAATGTAGAGAAAATCAGTTATTTGTTGACATTCAAACTACAGGGCCAATGAAATCCTGGTTACATCGCCACCAATTTAGTGACGAAAACGGGCAAATGAGGTTGACTGATTCGATTGAATATGAAATTCCTGGTGGTTGGTTAGCAGAAATTATGTTGGGATGGTGGGTCAATTCTCGCTTAAAAGAAATGTTTCGCTACCGTCACCAAGTGACAAAAGAATATTGTGAATCAAAATCCAGCAACTAGAAAGTCAGTAAATTGATTATGTCAGAAAATATCTGGTCACAACCTCAAGTCATCGAGTGGACTCAAATACTTCTCAACAATTTTGAGCGCTTATTGGGTTATCAATTAATTGCACCCTCAGAAAACCAGCAACAACAGGCGAAAGAACTATTTCAAGCTAATTTTGTCGTTGTTTCCCATGGTACAGAGGCAGACCCCATTTTAAATTATGGCAATCAGGTAGCTCTTGATTTATGGGCGATGAGTTGGCAGAAACTAACCACAACCCCTTCAAGACTAACTGCCGAAGCGGTCAACAGAGAAGAGAGAAAATCAATGCTCGATCAAGCAAAAACCCAAGGCTATATCAATAATTATTCGGGAGTTAGAATTGCTAGTAATGGTCAAAGATTTTATATCAATCAAGCTATTATCTGGAATCTAGAAGATTTTTCGGGAAAAAAGTGCGGACAAGCAGCAACTTTTTCTAATTGGCAATTTCTCGATTAACTTTGGAATCGGAGATACATTGTTCCGAACAGCTTTCCTTTTTTAAAGTTCTAGATTGCTGGATGAGACTCAAGATAGATAATAGGAGGAATATAATATATTCAAAACATAATTTTGCAAAACTAAGATGTTAATTAAATGCCCAAAAGATTCAACCCGATTATCTATTATCTAAGCTCAATTATTCGCATTCTGGATTCAGAATTATCTTTT
Organism: uncultured Xenococcaceae cyanobacterium; assembly: GCA_937996665.1. Taxonomy (GTDB): domain Bacteria; phylum Cyanobacteriota; class Cyanobacteriia; order Cyanobacteriales; family Xenococcaceae; genus Hyella. Next base: position 42,543 of record CALKUU010000293.1, read on the forward strand.
AAATTTAATGATAATAAAAACCGTGATTCAGGGCTTCCACCAGAATTAGAAAATCTCAATATAGACTACTACTATGGAGTGGCTCAGAAAATTAGATTTTTCAAGAAAGAAGTGCAAAATAATCAAAGTTCTATATTGAAATTAACAGGAAAAGACATTAATCATTTGAGTATTTATAGATTAGAAAACTATTCTCAGCAAACAGAGAAATACAAAGCCTGGAGAGAGATCGGTTCTTATGAAATTAGAGACAATACATTAATTGGCAAAACTTTTTTTAACTTGTATTTCTTTATGAGAAAAATGTGGCACGATGAAGTATGTATTCATTTTTGGGTTGAAGATGGAGTAATTAGGCAAAAAAAGAAAGTTATCTATAAATTAAATCAAGAATATAATAGTGAAGATTACAAAGAAGTTTTTGGATTGCGTAAAAGCTTGCTAATTAACTTTATTTTTCTTCCAGATCATCGAGTGGGGAAAAGTATTTCTAAACCAGATCCAGAGACAGCAAGCATAATTAAAAAAATTAAGTCTATCAATGTTATTGATAATCAGTTAGTAATTACAGGGTAATTGTCCACAGGTAAAAACTTAGCGTAGATAGAGTTTAGAAGCGATCGCACTTTATTCGGTAGAGACAATCAATTTTCTCCAGAAATAACGATAATAAACAATTTTTGGAAGTTAGTTTTATTGAATTATCAAAAACTGTCCATAATTAGGAATCTCGATTCCCGACAAAAGAGATAGCTGTAAAATTAGGAAAAGTAATCTTCATCCATAACAGATTAGCTGTGATCGAAAATCGTGACCTTAACAACTTTTGATTTACTTACAGAGCAAACAACTAATGACCAAATTCATATATTTAATGGCATTAGTTGGCATCAATATCAAAAAATCACCGCAGAGAGAGAAGACGATTCCCATTACAGAATTTCCTATCTAGATGGAGTTTTAGAAATTGTGTCTCCAGGCAAAAAACATGAATTTATCAAAGAACTAACTGGTATTTTAATCGTCGCCTATTGCGATGCCAAAGATATTGAATATTATCCCCTAGGCTCTACAACCCTTAAAAATGACTCTAGAAAAGTTGCTAAAGAGCCTGATATTAGCTACGCCATAGGGGAAGACAAAGATATTCCTGATATTGCAGTAGAAGTTAATTATAGTAGTGGTGGAGTTGACGATCTTGCCAGATATTTAGAGCTAGGTGTTCCCGAAGTGTGGATGTGGGAGCAAGATGAAACTCTAACTTTTTATACTTTAGTCAATAATCAATACAGTAAAAGAGAGCAAAGCTCGGTTTTAGCCAATCTGCCCTCAAAACTAATTTTGAAATTTGTCAATCTTATGACAGAAACTAGCCCCAGGCTGGCAAAGAAAGAGTTTATTAAAACAATTGCAAACGAGTAGTTATTTCTGCTAGACGGCAGCAATAGAAAGGTGCATTTTTGAAAACTTAAGCCGCTATTTACTTGTTCCCTTCTCTCCAATAAGGATCAGGTAAAACGACCTTGGCTTTTTATTTAGCTCAGGCGATCGCTATTTTAGATTGAGATCCAGGCAATGTTGTCTACAAACAAAAAAATTAGCGAATTTAATCTCGCTAATTTCCTAAGACCTTTTGTTCTAAGTAATGTGTGCTAAAAGATCAAAACTAAAATTGAACCCTAATAGAGTAGTAGACCTAAAATTCCAGCAATGGGAATAATCAAAACAACTTCTAGACGGAATTTCCAAATCGCAGTTAGAGAAGCAGCCAAGATAAATAAACTCGCCCAGTGAAGCTCAGCAGTTTGAGCAACCACGATCGCCGCTGTAAAAATCATCCCAATTACCGCAGGACGAATACCCCGAAGCGCAGCTTGGATCGCAACTGACTGTTTGATGTTATCCAAAACATTAGAGAGAGTTACCATCAACAGTGCAGGCGGAAAGAAAATCCCGATCGTTGCCACGAGTGCCCCCATAAAACCCTTGACTACATAACCGATAAAAGCAGCACTAATTAGAATTGGGCCAGGAGTAATTTGCCCCATAGCGATCGCATTACTAAACTCACTTTGAGTAACCCAACCGTAACCATTAACGACAACTTCTTGAATCATCGGGATAAAAACATATCCGCCGCCAAACAAGGCTAAACTCATTCCTGAAAAAGTTGTAAACAATTTAACCAGGCTGTTATCTGCCACGGGTAAAGGAATAATCGAAAGTACCAGAATTCCAACCAGAATAATTGTTGGAACAGCAATTTTTTTAAGAGATAACTTTTGAATTTTATTGTCATTATTTGTAACTAAATCTTTAGGAATCTGGTTGCGGAATAGTAACCAACCCACAACTCCAGAACCTAAAATCACCATCAAAGTAATTGAAAAACCACCAACCGTCTTTAGTAAAATAGCCGCTGCGCCAGCAATACCAACTTCCTTCCAACCTTTAATAGCCTTTTTACTCATCCGCGTAGCTGCGCCAATAATAATCGCAACTACTGCGGGAATAAAACCAGCAAAAATTCGATTAATCGCAGGCACTTCTCCAGCCTGCAAATAGAAAATAGTTAAGCCAACGACTAACAAAAAAGAAGGTAAGAGAACAGCAGTTGCTGTCATTAATGCACCCCAGCCACCACGCAAGCGATAACCTACATAAGCAACAACATTAGCTGCTACTGGACCAGGCAAAATACTAGCTAGAGAAATGCCATCGAGCATATCCTCATGAGTTAGAAGTTTACGTCGTTCGACAATAATATTTTCAATAACCGAAACCAACGCCATAAAACCGCCAAATGCAGTACTTCCTATTTTTAGAAAATTGACAAATAGATAGGGTAAAGAAACAGTTTCCCTTGTTTTTTCCTGATTGGGATTAACCTCCATTTCTTGGACTGAATGGAGCGTATCAACTTGATTCATCATCTTCTCGACAATTAAGGTCTTCTAGATCAAACGGAAAAACTCACAATAAAAAATGATTGTGAATATCAATTAATAGAAAAACGTGGGGTCACCTGAGACAAGTAAATACTTGCCTCAAACTTAATCACCGCAACTTCTCGATCGCTCAACTTAAGAGCTTTTAAGTCAAAAGACTAATTTTGGAATATCTTATAATTAGCCATTAACTAACAGATACTAAGCAGCAATAGATATATCTCTTGCCTCGATCTCCTTAAGTAAATTAGCTTGAAGATCTCTTCTCTTAAGATCCTCTGGATCCATTTTTTGGCGCATTTTTTGCTTTAACTCTTCATTGATTGTCTTAAATTGCTCGATCGCACTACTGCAAAATTCAATAGTGCTACCTTTGGCAATTTTGACTCTCTCATAGTCAAGAGCATCAAGAACATCGCCAGCAACTAGCTCAAAAATAGTAATTTCTTCATCAGTAGCCTGCTTAAGAAACTTCTTCGTGTTCTGTTTCATAATTGGCTGAGTAACGTTACCCCATAAAGAGCTAGACTTCGCCGCACTAGTTGCTTCTTTTGACTTATGGAAGTTAAGCATTTGAGGGTTGTAATCGACTCCTAAAAATCCACACAAACCTTTTAAATTAGTTTCTGGATCTTCAAGCAAACCTTCATAACTAATGCTGTAAAAACGATCCGCAGAGATGCGATCGCGCATTTTTAGTGCCAAACGTTGAGATTTAGCCCAGGCTTGAGCAATTTGATAGATATGCTTTTCGCCAACAACAGCCTTTTGAAAAGATAAAGCCACATCTCTACCGTCACGATACAAGTAGATAAACTTAGCATCGTCAGCATAGTCAGCAATCTCTGGCAAATATGCCACATTAGCTAGACTCTTACAACACCAAGAATTAGCCCCCCAAGTTTCTGCCAAAACATCATAGATAGCAAAGTAAATTGCGACTAAAGACTTTTCGCGACAGCGGCTAGCCACATCTTCTCTATCTAGAGAAACGCCTTCCCAATTGACAGGGTTAAGCTCTACTAGACGACAAGCATCATCTACAAGCTGACTAAAAGACTGATTCAGATCGCCATATACCCCAAGTAATGGAGTGAGGCGCTTAAGAATATGAGGGGGATGGGGAGCAGCTAAGCCATCGACTTGATTAAGCATCAATCTTAGTAAGTTAGACCCAGATCTCTGAGTACCGATCATATGAAAAGACATAGTTTTTCTTGAAATAAATTACAGCACAAGATTTGAACCCAAACCGATAGTCAGAAAAAATCATTTATCAAGTAATACTAGCTAATGATTTATTAACTACAAGTTGAGGTCTAAATGTTTATCAATCTAATTACAATTGACAAAAAAAATTGGGTTAAGAATTTATTAACAAAAATTCTTTTTGAGTATAAATACTCATGCAACTTAAAGAGCCTAAGTAAAGTTATTTAAGTTGCTGGAAATATACTATAAGCAAACTAACTTAATGTAAATAAGTATTTTGTAAAAATAAGCACAGATTCCCTCAAAATAGCTTAATTACGATTGCTTTTTTGAGAAATCACCGATCATAAAAACCTTTTAAAAAGAGGGTTGTAGACTTATTTCTCTTTGCCAAGAAACATTAAGATATTTTTTTTTAATATTAAATTAATTACCTATTTCCATTTATCAAATCACGACAAAAAGATGAGTAATTATACTTATTTTAGAATTTAAAGAAAAAAGATAAATGCCAATTTTTGAAGATGCAACCAATAATAATCATAAAAAAAATAAAAATAAGTTAAAATTTTATTAAAATTTATCAAGAAATAAACATACACGTAAGTAATTCAAACATATTGATTCCAGCTAACATTTTTTCTAAACGAGATTGCAAGTAATATGTTTGTTTCTCGACAAGAATATATTTCTAGCCAATTTACTTAGAGAACAATTAAACATTAGAACAAATTTTTCTATATCCAAATCTCAACTACGTTAGCTAGTTAAAATTCAAGTTAAGGAACTCCTGGCTATGTAAAAATTTGGTAGTTAAGGCATCGGTTAGGTTGTAGCGCAATGGTGTAATCGTAATGTAGCGATCGCGAATAGCTTGGACATCGGTGGAAATATCTAGAGGTAAATTAGGATCTTCTGGCTGGGGAATATCTTCAATAATTTCGCCAACTAACCAGTAATAGCTTTTGCCATGAGGATCATATCTTTTTTCAAAGTTTTCGATGTAGCGCCGTAATCCCTGACGAGTGACCATCACCCCAGCAATTTCAGCAGCAGCGATCGGGGGAACATTAACACTCAGTAATAAAGGTTGAGGGGCGTTAGCTAACTCCAATTGATTAACCAACTTAAGAGCAAAGTCTGCTGCTACTTGAAATTCTTTGGCAGTAAAACTTGCCAAACTCATAGCAATGCTGGGAATCCCCTCTAAAGTACCTTCCATCGCAGCGGAAACAGTACCTGAATAGAGAACGTCTGTCCCAAGATTAGGCCCATGATTAATCCCAGAAACGACAAAATCTGGTTTTTGATCCAAAACAGCACTCAAAGCAAACTTCACACAATCAGCAGGAGTCCCAGAACAAGACCAAGCAATTACTGAATCATCAAAAATCGACTCTACTTGCTGCGCTCTTAAAGGCTGATGCAGCGTTAGCCCATGACCCGTAGCAGAACGTTCTCGATCAGGACAAACCACAGTTATCTGATGCCCCGCCCTTGCCAAGGTATTTGCCAAAGTACGAACTCCAATCGCAAATATTCCGTCGTCATTACTAATCAGAATATTAAATTTTTTCTTTGTGCTCATTACTTTATGCTGGGCGTATTAATAGTGAAAGGTTAAAGAAAGACTTGATTTTGGCAAAACTAGATTATAGGTTAAGGCGATCGCCCATTAACAAGGTTTAACTCAATCAAAATAGTTAATTACCGTCATCTTTACAGAGAATAATAGCTTTTCGAATAAGACCAAGCTAAAAAAAAGCAAATCAGATTAAGATAAAGGCTATCTCAACCCAAAAAAACCATGGCAAATCTGCCCAAACCAATCTAATTAAAGTATTTCTCCTCGCAAAATAGTCAAGGCTTGACCCTGTAGCAAAACTCGTGAGCCACCATCATAGTTAACTTTTATAACCCCACCACGAGCCGAAACTTGCTGAGCCAAAAACCGATCTTTACCTAATTTAGAGCGCCAGTAAGGGGCAAGACAACAATGAGCTGCACCTGTGACAGGATCTTCATCGATACCTAGCCCGGGGGCAAAAAAGCGAGAGACAAAATCATAGTCAGTATTCTGCTCCGCAAGGCTAGTGACCACAACATCAGGAATAGCCAAAGTTTTTAATAAAGAAAAATTGGGTTTTAAATCACGAACAATTTGAGCTGAATCGACCTCTACTAAGTAACCCAAAGAATTTTTTTGGACTACCTTTAGGGGGACTCCCAAAGCAGTAATCAAATCTGGAGGAGCAGCAGTTTCGGTCGAAAGATTGGCGGGAAAATCAAGCTCAATCCAATCACCCTGATCGCTAGAAACAAAGTTAGCAATCAACAAACCGCTAAGAGTATTAAACTGCGCCGATTTCTCTTTGGCTAAGTGACCTTCTGACCAAAGCGCATGAGCAGTAGCTAAAGTCGCATGACCACAAAGCGGAACTTCGGTGGTAGGAGTAAACCAACGTAAATTAAACCCATCTTTTCCTTTAATGACAAAGGCAGTTTCCGAAAGGTTCATCTCCTGAGCAACATTTTGCATCCAAGCTTCATCGGCTGGTTCTTCGAGAACACAAACGGCTGCTGGATTACCCTGAAAAGGTTGATCAGTAAAGGCATCGACTTGAATAATAGTTTGTTTCATCACTTAATTTGCTTCATAGCTTAACTTTTTGAACCTAATGCCCTAAAAATTTTGAGTTGAGAATCGAATTTTCCAACTCCTAACTCCCCCCATTCGTCCCATCAAGTGGGACTAAGTCCTCGAATGGGGATAACAAGGGCAAGCGAATTCCTAACTCCTAACTCCAAATTACCGACCTAACTTGTTGGGAATATCGTCACAGCCACCAGGAATACGATCGCGACTTTTATCTCCAGACCAAGCACAAAGATAATAACGCTGCTCTTGGCTAATTCTTTTAACATCATGCAGATTAGCTTGCTCGATTACAACCCCTGTATTTTCGCCCGTTTCGTAATTAGGAATTCCTGTTCTTGTGCGGGGAGTAGCGGTTTCGGCAGAACCGTAGAACAACCTTGTTCCTTTTAAATCAGCATCGGTTAAAATCGCTTCGTAGAGAACAGTACGAGACAAGTTGGCTTTGATTAGGTCGCTACGGCGCAAATTCGTTCTCACCATGTTGGCATCACTTAAATCTGTCCACCGCAAATCTTGTCCAGACAAGTCAGTCCCAGCCAGCATTACACCCAAATCAATAACCCTTGTTCCATAATTACGATCTTCGGCATAACCACCAGAACCATCTAAAATTGCTCGCCCCAAACGATTGTCTCGCTTGAGGGGAGTTAAAAGACGAGACTGAGATAAAAAACGAATTATTTTTGATTTCCCCACCGCATCTACACTAGACAAAATTGCGGCAGTTCTGCCTTCAGCGATCGCTCTTTCTTGTGGCCAATCTTCGAGCAGACCCTCATCATTCAAAGTAAGGTCAGAAATTCCCTGAAAGTAAGCATCAATAGTTTGCTGTTGAGTAATCCGATTTTGTTGGATTGTTAAATCCTTAGAAATTACATACTGCGCCCAAGCAACATAGACCGCCAAAATAGCGATCGAAATTTGACCTAATGCCCCAACCCAATCTGCCCAGGAACCAAATTCATCATATTTAAAATTGGTTAACCAAGAACCAACTAAACTGTAAACCCCAACATATTTCAGCAAAACAGCGATCGCAATAATAAAACCCAGAAAAGCCAGAATATTCCTTCTTTCTTGAGGAGTCAAAAATTTAAGAATCCAATTTTTAACCGAGTTGAGTACAACCCCCAAAGAAAAAACCAAACTTAAAAGAGCACCGCCAATCCCCAACCAAGACAAATCCAACCACAAAGCAACAAACATTGCAACCAAGGCAAGAGAAATAACTTGAGATTGAGTTAAACGAATTATGGACTTATTAGCTTTATTGAGAGGTTTACTCAAAGATTTGTTCTGAGAAATGGAGTTCGCAGAAATGGGAGTTGTTTGAGCTGGAATAAAGTCACGATTGAATGGAACAGAATCAGAATCTTGATCAATTGCAGCTCTAACTGAATTTTCAGATATATCTAAGTCAGTTAAATTATTATCGAGAGTATCATCAGGAGAAAAATTTGGTTCTGGTCGTTCCACCATAGTTTAAGAATTAACAGTTTAATAGGACTTACAGTTCGAGAATCAACATAAAAGTCTTCTTCTGTTACCGATTGTATTAGCTATCAACTCAATTTACGCCCAGATTTCCACTTTATTTATACTCAATTATTACAATCGGACTTTGCTAAAAGATAAAAGTCGTCAGAAAAAAGCAACTAGCTAAAATCACCTTTTTTCAAATGAGGATTAACCCCTATTTGAAGTCCAGTTTGACAGATCCTGATAGAGTTGAGAAAGTTGAAATACATTCGCATTTAAAAATTTTTATGCCCACCAAAGATCACCACGATAATTCTGAAGCAGGTATTAAAAAACGCTCAGCTCTAGAAAGAAATCTGGATTTTAGTTTTTACTGGGCTGCCAAAATTTTTGCCTTTGCGATCGCAGGAGTTTTAATTTGGATCACAGTCCAAGTTTTGATCAAGGCAACTCCAGCCATCCAAGAATTTGGAATTGGTTTTTTAACGAATAGTAGCTGGAATCCAGTCAAAAGTGATTATGGGGTTTTACCTGCAATCTATGGCACCTTAGTTAGCTCGGCTATTGCCCTCTCAATCTCAGTTCCAATTGGCTTAGGAATCGCTATTTTCTTGAGTGAAGATGATTATCTACCACCAGCAATTCAAAGAATCGTTGTTTTTTTAGTCGAGCTATTAGCAGCTATCCCCAGTGTTGTTTATGGGTTGTGGGGTATTTTTGTTTTAATTCCTTTCCTCAAAAAAATTACCCCCCTAAGAGGGCCTGGGATGTTGCCTGCGGCTTTAATTTTATCGGTGATGATTTTACCGACCATTGCCGTTATCTCTCGCGATGCAATCATGAATGTACCCAAAGGCTTACGACAAGCAGCGATCGGCGTTGGGGCAACTCGTTGGGAAGCCATCATTCAAATTGTTCTCCCAGCAGCTTCTTCAGGAATTATTGGGGGCATTATGTTGGCATTGGGTAGAGCTTTAGGAGAGACAATGGCAGTTACGATGCTAATCGGCAACGCCAACAAAGTAGATACCTCGGTTTTTGCACCTTCCAATACGGTTTCTTCCTTGCTTGCTAATCAGTTTGCAGAAGCTAGCGGGTTACAAATATCAGCCCTCATGTACGCAGCTTTGATCTTATTTGCGATTACTTTAATTGTTAATGTTTTAGCTCAATTTTTAATTGTCAAATTACAAAAAATCTAATTAAAAACCCGAATTAAAACCTGTTGGGAATCTCACCACCCTCACAGCATAATTATTCAGAGATTTACGCCTTTTCAATTTAGCGATCACTTTAATTAATCACCCTTGTTTTTAAACTCTTTAATTTCACTATCTTAATAATGAAAGATTTTGATCCTTCTGTTCTCAAAAAAAATCCTGCTTCTCCCCGCACTCTCTTCGGGCTAATGATGTCAGGGATTGCTGGTTTGTTCACCCTGATCGCAATTGTCCCCTTGTTTATCATTTTGGGTTATCTAGTTACCAAAGGGATAAGCTCTCTAAGATTAACTGTTTTTACCGAACTTCCTCCACCCCCTCTAGTCAGTGGTGGCGGCTTTGGTAATGCAATTTTGGGAACTATCATTATGGTTGGCATCGGCGGAATAATCAGTATTCCCGTCGGAATTATGGCAGCTATTTATCTCTCAGAATTTTCTCAAGATAGTAAATTTGCCAGTTTGATTCGATTTGCAACCAATGTTTTAAGTGGAGTCCCTTCAATCATTATTGGAGTTTTTGCCTATAGTGCGATTGTCTTAACTACTAGGCAATATTCGGCTTGGGCTGGTGGGTTTGCCCTGGCAATTTTAATGCTACCCATCATTGTGAGAACGACAGACGAAGCACTCAAGCTAGTACCGCAAGAAGTCAGACAAGCGTCGATCGCGGTCGGAGCAAATAATTATCAAACAGTTTTACAAGTCGTCTTGCCTGCGGCTATCCCAGCCATCATCACGGGAATAACTCTGGCTGTTGCCAGAGCAGCAGGAGAAACCGCGCCTCTACTTTTCACAGCTCTATTTACTCAGTTTTGGCCCAACTTAGATAACTATTTTGTGGAGCCGACTGCTTCATTAGCGGTTCTTGTTTACAACTTTGCGATCGTCCCGTTCAAAAACCAGCAAGAGTTAGCTTGGGCAGCAGCATTCATTTTGGTCATGCTGGTATTAGTAACTAATATTATTTCTCGAATTGCGACAGCAAAAAAAATCTATTAATAAGAAATTTCCTTCTCACTCATATCTAAAATTCGTTAAATAATTATGTCTCTAGTCGGTAAGTTTCCTTACAGATAATGACACTTCTAAAATCATGATAATGATTATCACTATCGCTGTACAATAATGATTATCATTTTTATTGATTAACTAAATTAGGTGTGAGGAAAATGAAAAATTTACTTTGGAGAACTTGTTTAACAAGTTCTCTATTTTTTGCTGCTTGCTTGGGGAATGCCAAGGCATCAGCTCAAGACTTTGACCTAAACAATGTTGAACTGGACAGTGCAGGTTTAAGTCAAGTTACCAATGTCAATCAACTAAGAGATGTTTCCCCTGCGGACTGGGCATACGAAGCCTTACGCTCATTGGTAGATCGCTACGGTTGTATTGCAGGTTTTCCGAATCAAACTTATCGGGGGAATCAAGCCTTATCTCGCTACGAATTCGCTGCGGGTTTAAATTCCTGTCTTAATCAGATCGAAAGACTAGTAGCCTCATCTGAAGCTGTAGTTAGAGAAGACCTCGATACGATTAGTCGCTTGACCCAAGAATTTGAAGCAGAGCTTGCCACCCTTAGCGGACGAGTTGATGATATCGAAAGTCGTACTGCTTTCTTGGAAGACAATCAGTTTTCTACTACAACCAAATTAAGAGGAGAAGTTAGCTTTGCCCTCAGTCAAGTTTTTGGCGATGAGCTAGCTGATGGTAGTGGCGATGATCTTGATAGCATTACTGTTTTTAATTTTCGCTCTCGTTTGCATTTCGATAGCAGCTTTACAGGCAAAGACCTGCTGAAAGTTAGACTAGATGCACTCAATACTATTCCTTTTGGTTCTGGGGAGGGGGATGACCCGAATATTACGGGAACGACTTCGACCAGAACTGCTTTTGACGAAGGCACTGAAGGCTCAGTTCAACTCAACAAACTTTTCTATACTTTTGCACTGGGTGAATCAGGTAAATCTGGTGAGTCTGATCATTCAGGACATGGACATGATGATCATGGTCATGATGAGCATGGGCATAGTGAGAAAAAAAAATCAGGTGGAGGACATTCTGAACACGGGCACGGGGCAGCAGAGGGGAAAGTATCTTTTGTAATTGATGCAGTTGGCGGAGAGTTCAACGAAAACTTTGCTAACTTTAATGAGTTTTTCTCTGAAGAGTTAACTGGGGCAGTATCTCGTTTTGGTCGTTTTAATCCTATTTACTATCAAGGTTTGGAGGGTACAGGAGCAACAGTTAATTTCAACTTTAGTGATGCAGTTGGTTTTTCAGTGGGTTATCTTGCCCCACGTGCGAGCGAACCCTTAGAAGGTGCAGGTTTATTTAATGGCAGCTATGCAGCGATCGCCCAAGTTAGTATCGAGCCTACTGATAATTTAGGTATTGGTTTGACCTATTCACGAGGGTTTTTTGCTCCAGATGAATTAGTAGTTTCAGGTGAGACGGGAAGCGAAGCTGCCAACGCTCCTTTTGGAGAGGATACTGCTACCACAGCCGATCAATTCGGGTTGCAAGGAAAATATCGAATTAGCGATCGCGTTAGTCTTTCTGCCTGGGGTGGTTTGACCCTCGCTAGTGCGCAAGGAGATGGGGATAATGATGGGGTTGCTGTTAGTGATGGCGATGATGCCACAATCTTTAACTGGGCAGTAACTTTAGCTTTTCCTGACCTATTTTCTGAGGGTAGTTTAGGCGGAATTATTGTCGGGCAACCACCAAGAGTTAGTAGTAACGATGCTGGAGAAGAAGAAGATGGTGCTTGGCACATCGAAGCTCAGTATCGTTATCAAGTTAATGATAATGTTGCGATTAATCCTGGTTTTTTTGCAGTGATTAATCCTGAAAACAACAGCGATAATGACACTATTTTTGTCGGGACGATTAGGACAATTTTTGAGTTTTAATGAGTTTTAAGTTGTAGTTTTTAAAGCAGGTTATTGATAGCCTGCTTTTTTTGCTAGTTAGACTGACTACTTAGCTACTACTCATTGTTTTTCTGCACATTACCAAGATGCTGTTGCAAGCGAACTAAACTCACAGTCTGACCCAAATTTAAAGGCAACAAAGAAATCCCCTCCAAACTAGACTGAATCCAATTATCACCCCAATACCATTCGTGATAACCATCGATTCCCTTACTTAGAAGCAACCGCAAGCAATTCTCATCAACGGTTTCCACCTCATGCTCAATTTCTAAAATTCCTAGCTTACTAGCAAAAGTAGTCCCCACTTCCAAACGATCAGGAAGATTAACTGGCAAATTTTGCGGCCACATCCATTTACGTAACTGATCGGTTTTGAGTAAGCAATCGCCAATT
>CALKUU010000294.1 GCA_937996665.1 uncultured Xenococcaceae cyanobacterium
AGCTAAGCCAAACCATAAGCGACTCAAATTAAGACAAAACAAGCAAATACAATGCTTAAAAGATATTTGTGCCACTAAGCAAAATGTCATCTTGATCCAAAAAGTCAGCAAATCAATTTGTTAGGCTACGAGAAAGCTACACAAAAAAATAATAAGAACCCTTCCCAAATATTTTTATTCAATTTTAGAAAATGGCAATAATTCCCAAGTCCATTAACCGCAAAGATAATCAGCTTGCAACTATTCTTCTAATCGTTGCCTGGTTGGGAGTTAATTTTTGGACATTTCAGTGGTGGCTGACCTCATTTCAAACCCTATCACCCCTGAATATCAGCATTCTAGCGATCGCCACTCTCTGTCTACTGTGGTATGGCTATCAAAGTAACTATCTCAAAGTCGAACACACCAGCCCACAAGTGTATCTCCAGCCTGTTTTATTTATGCTGGCAGGAGAACTAGGGGCGATCGCTCTGAAGTGGACTTTCAATATCCCCCAACTCACCTTGTTGTGTTTCATCATTGGTAGCTATGGCTTGCTGGGCTTATTTATCTCGCAACGCTCTTGGCAAAAAAGATTAAGTGTCGCTCTGATTGCCGCTTGCACCTTACCATTTGCGATCGCTTTTAATAGTGGCTTGGGCTTCCCCGTCAGAGTTATCACCGCCCATGCCGTTGCTCAAACCTTAGCTGACTTCCATCTCAGTGCCGCTTCTTCTCACGACATTATCGTGATGGAAAATGGGATTGCTCAGGTTGACTTGCCTTGTAGTGGCATGAAAAGCCTCTGGACAGGAACGGTCTTTTTACTCGGTGCAACTTGGCTCGAAAAAAGAAAACTGGGCTGGCGTTGGTTGCTAGTAGCGATCGCTAATTTGTTTTGGTTAGTAGTTGCTAATATCCTGCGAGTCTTTACCCTCGTTGTTCTAATCGAGGTTGTTCAACAAAGACAACTAGCTGAAGTCTTGCACTTACCCTTAGGAGTTTTGGGTTTTGTTTTAGCTAGCGCCATCACCTGGAGATTGTTACAAACAGTCCCTCGCTACCCCAACATGCAAACAGATCTAAATAAGGCGATCGCCCCAGAAAAGTGGTCACCAATTTCCTTGAATTTTAAGTGGTTACTCGTTGCGGTCTTAGCGATCGGTATTTTCGGACAAATCAATCCTCATCCCAGTGAAACAACCGATGTTCGCAACCTACATTTACCCAAGACAATTATTACCGAAAATATCCCTCTAACTAAAACCGAAACAAACTTCTTTGATAACCCAGCTAACCCCCTAGTTCAAAAGCTGCGTTTCCAATCTGAAGATCTCTCAGGCTCAATGCTGATGGTAGCTAGTAACACTTGGCAAGCCCATCACCCCCCAGAGCTTTGCTTTTTAGGCAATGGCTTTAAGGTCGATTCAATGAATTCGCAAGTCTTAAACAATCAAATTAATGCTCGCTGGCTCAATCTCCAAGACGGAACATTGTCTGCAACATATTGGTTTCAGTCTGCCCACAACACTACCGATGATTTTGTAGCGCGCATTTGGGATCACCTCACCCAACATCAAAAAACTTGGGTGATGGTTTCGGTGCTTTTTGATAACCCAGAACAACCTGATGATGCTGAAATCAAGAATTTTACAAGGACAATCTATCAAGCTATTGACCAGGAGTTAAATCCGCAAACTGTCCAGGTCAAGGAAATAGAGCGATCGCCTGTCACCTAAATTAGCCACCTACGCTTAAACAGCCCTCAGTTCGAGAATTAATCCTTTGCCTAGCCCGACTTATGAATAAGCTGAAATCATTTATTAACCCATTGTTTGCCAGTATTTTTTGGAGCTGGAATGTTTGTTTTCTGTTTATCGTTTATTTCGGAATTCTTCCCTTTGTTGGCATTCCCTTAATTTTGGCAACCTTTGATGGTTTTGTTTCTTACGACTTTTGTATAACCTTTTTTGCCTTGGTTACAGTGCCAACGGTCTCGGTAATTATTGGCGGCAAACATCTACGCAATCAGCCCAAAAACCTGATGCGTTGGTTTTATGGAGTGGAAGCTCCTTTGTTTGTTTGGTGTTTAGTTCGCCTATTTGTTATCCGTGAGTTGACTGCTGCTAGTGGTTTGATTCTGGTTAGTTTACTAATTTGTATTGCTGCTTATGCTGTTGATATTTTGATTGGCTATCAGCAAGATCGCAAAATTTATGGCTTCATTCAACTTGCTGCCCATAGTTTGATGTTTTTTATGGGTATCTATCTAGGTTTGGTGTTGCTATTTTATGCAATTCCAATCTCTGCTTGGATTTCTAGAGGAATTGTTTATTTCTTAATTAAATTGTTCTCTTTTGCCTGGATAGAACCTTTGTTCAATCAGCTTTTTCGCAATAGTCTTTGGCTAGTTCATAGTATCTGGGCTTCTTTCTGGGTAGCTATGTTTATGTTTCTGGTAGTCTTTAGCTCTACCCTTTTTGTGGGAATGCCGATCGCTGTTCCTGCTCTCTACATAAATTCTGGCAAACAAATTTTACGCTCATTCGCACAACAATTTAGTCGGGCTAAAGCAACTAAATTAGGGGTTTCAGTGATCGGTTGCTGGTTGGTTCTCCTCTTCTTTTTTAATCAACAACCTCAAGTCAAAGCCTTTTCACTGCTAGAACAACAACCCCAAAATAAACGAGAACTCCTCGCCTCCAGCAAAATAATTCGCAAAGGTTTAGTTAATGCCAATCTGCACCCCTATCGCTATCTAAGTACCCGCAAAGACAGCAATAATATTCGTTCGATGTACAGAAATTTGGGACTACCCAGATCGACTGCCACCTTTGTGCAAACTCAATACAATCATCTGCTTTCTCCTTTTCTCTATCAAGGTTCTAGCCAGGATGTAGATAAATCAGCCAAGCTTTATGCAGATTTTTTTGATGCACCCATTCAAAAGAGCGAACGCGATTCCTTACGCCATGCGCTCAAATCAACCTCAATCTTAGATCAAGCCAAAGCAGGTGTTCTTAACATCGACGAAAAAAGAGTGTGGCTCGAAAAACAAGAAGTTAAGATCGACCCCCATAATGATTGGGCAGATGTCGAAATTCACGAAGTTTACGCCAACAAAACTCCTGATGTCGAAGAGATTTTCTATTATTTCTCGCTGCCAGAAAGTGCTGCGATCACTGGTTTGTGGCTAGGTGAAACCGATAAATTGAGCGATCGCTTTCCTTTTGTCGTTTCTCCCAGAGGTGCCGCCCAAGAAGTTTATAACTCCCAGGTACAAAGACAAAGACCAATCGATCCTGCCTTGCTAGAACAAGTCGGGCCTGGGCAATATCGCCTCAGAGCGTTTCCTGTGCCTCCACGTCCCTCCAGTCAAGACATCCAAAGAGGAAGTAAACCCAGAAAAATGCATCTCTGGTTAAATTACAAAGTGATGCAGCAACCCGAAGGTTGGGCATTACCCAAACTAGCCGAGAAAAGAAATATTTTTTGGAATAAAGGAACTGCCAGAATTCGTAATGGGAAGAGAAAATGGTGGTTTGCCGATGTTTGGTTAGAAGATTTTGCACCAGCTAATCTTGCTAAAAATCAGGCACAAGATCGTCAGGTTGAGCTTAGCAGTGGCTATAGTGTGGCAATTAAACCGCTGACTCAAGCTAACTATGCCTTACCAAACCAGAAAAACTATGCGTTAGTTATCGATACTTCCTACAGCATGGGAGAACATCGCGAGCAACTACAATCTACTTTGCGCTCGGCTCAAGAGAATTTGCAAAATAACCAAGTTGATTATTATCTGGTCGATAACCAAAGCGATCGCGCTGACTTAGTACCCAATCTTACTGGTGGTGATGTCAACCAATTGACCTTCTTTGGTTCTTTAAAAACCCAAGAGATCCTCCAAAAATTTGTCGCTGCTAGCCAAGATCAAGCAAAAGATAAAACATATGATGCAGTTTTCTTAATTACTGATGTCGGAAGTTACGAGCTAGCCGAAGACCAAGTAAAAGTAAAGTCATTCAATGCACCTTTATGGATGATTCACTTAGGAAACGAACTGCCTAGAGCCTATGATGACAATACCCTAGAGCTAATTCAAAATAGCCATGGTGGGGTTGGCAATAACTTGACTACGGTCATCCAAAGACTTGCCACCGCAGAAAAAAATGGAGCAGCGATCGTCGATGGTTTTAGTTGGTCAATAGCAAAAACTAGTTCTGAGGGTATACCAAAAGCTACTAATGTCAGTTATCAAGCCAATAAGCCAACTATTAAAGAAGAATTTGAACCCCTTGCAGCTAGACAATTGGTCTCTTATCTCAGTCAGCAAAGCAAACAAAAGTTGTCTTTGGAAGAATTAGATAATATTCACCAAGTTGCTAAAGGGAATGCCATTGTCACCCCTTATTCTTCGATGATTGTCTTAGTGAACGATCAGCAAAAAGAATTATTGAAAAAAGCCGAAGCCAGAAGCGATCGCTTTGATCGTGAAGTTGAAACTGGAGTAGAGCAACTCAATA
>CALKUU010000295.1 GCA_937996665.1 uncultured Xenococcaceae cyanobacterium
CTGGGTCATAAAACGCTTTACAAAAAATTGTTTGCAAACTTTGTCAGCTTGCTTGGGAGGTTAATCCATAATTATGAACATTGGCGATCGCGTTCGAGTTAAATCTTCGGTAATTGTCTACCATCATCCAGAACAGAGACAAAAGGCTTTTGAAATTCAAGGACTAGAAGGCGAAATCGCCAAAATTATGACCGATTGGCAAGGTCGAAAAATTAGCCCTAATTTACCTATTTTGGTTAAATTTCCCAATCGCTTTAAGGCTCATTTAAAGGCTAGTGAGTTGGAAGTTATTTAGGCGTTGCTGATTTGAGATCCGAAGCACCTGATTTAGGTTCGTTGTTAATTGTTGATTTTTAAAGGTTAATTGACAATTGCTGTTGGTGAATTTGGTTACCAGCACGAAATCTAAAAAATTATGCTTTGATTCAGCAACGTTGTTATTTAAATCTAGCAATCTATAATCTCAATGACACAAGTATCGTGGTTGGGGATTGATCCTGGTCTAGCCATTGTGGGTTGGGCTGTTTTAGAAGAAGCTACGGGAAATATTCCTAATTTGCTTGACTATGGAACCGTCGAAACAGAGAAAGGAATAGCTACACCTCAAAGGTTGTTAGAGATAGAGACAGACATTACTGAATTGGTGCGGGAGTTTAAACCGCAGAATATTGCGATTGAAATGCCTTTTTTCAATCGGACAATTAAAGCTGCTGGTGGGGTTTTGCAGGCTTTTGGGGTGATTAATTTAGTTTGTTACCGAGAATTGGGAGTTGTGCCGATCTATTTGCACCAATCGAGTTGGAAGTGCCATTTGGGTAATGGTAAAGCCAATAAAAAAGAAGTTGCTGCGATGATTCAAATGTTGTTTGAGCTAGAGACTTTGCCGATTGATGACAGTGTCGATGCGATCGCGATCGGTTATGCCGGATTATGTGGATTGAGAAATAATATTAGTTAGTAGAAATTTTAGAGCAAAATTCTTTGATTAGTTGAATTTTAAAGACTACTCGGAGTCTGAATGTTAAAGGCAATGATTTTTTTCAGAGTCTGAAATCACTGTAATTCTGAAGACAAGTGATTAATCTAGAAAAAATGTTGATGGCTTAAAAAATAAGATAATGAGTAAATTTGGAAGGTTTGTCTTTGCAATGATTGGTTTTTCTACCGCTTTCGGGTTCCAGTGTTACAACAAATCCGCAATTGCTAAAGAAGTTAAACAGCAAATGTTAAGTCTTTGTTCTACAGATAGTGGCTGTCAAAATTCGCTTAATGCTCATTTTAAAGAGTGTTTTGATAGTAGTTTTCGCATGGGTAGTCGTCATCGTTCAAGTAGTTTGGACAGCAACAAACTTGCTAGTTGTATTAATAGTAATGCGGGAGCAGAGTATTTCGCTGCTTACTAAAAATATCTAATTTTGAAATCCACCTTTTTCTGATGATGATTGTTTCAGAAAGGGTGGATTTGTTTTCTTTTTACTTGATTTTTTGTTATTGACAGGAATTTATTAGATTGTATTTTCTTGTTTTGTTTTTTGCTTGCATTTTTCTCTGCTTACTCATACGCTCTAGCTAATCAAAACCAAATTGACTTTTGGCTACTAAAAAAAATCTGTTAATAGTTTGTTCAACATTTATCTAAATTGATTTTATTAGAAAAAGTTAGAGTTAGCTTTTAATGATTGAATATCTTTAATCACGATTGTAAATCGGCAAGGTCGGATAATCATTCTTTCTTGTTCCAATTTATTAAGTAATCTAGTTACAGTAACTCTGGTTGAACCCATAATGTCTGCAAGATCTTGGTGAGTAATACGAATGTCAATTAGGACACCATTGATAACTTTTTTCCCGAATTTTTGAGCAAACCAAATTAACAATTTTGATAGCCTAAAATGCATTTTTTCAGTTCTAATAATTCTTAGTAATTGCTCAGTTTGTTGCGCGCAAGAGCTAATTTCTTGATAGAGAGAATTACAACTTTTCCAGGGAATGAAAAGGGCTTCACTATTTTCAATACAAGTTGCCTTATAGTTTTCTGCCTTAGATAGGGGTAACCCAACTACATCTTTTGCTCCCCAATAACCAAGTGTTGCTACGTTTCCATCAATATCTAAAGCAAAAGTTTTCACAACTCCAGATTCAATCAGCCATAAGTTATGAGATTCTTGAGGAATTAAGTCTCCTTTATAAAAAGAAAATCTTTTGAAATTATTTCCTAAACTATTAAGGTTGTTGAACTTTTTTTGATGATTAGATATCGAACTTCTCTTAATTGACTTTGACCACATGATTTTTATAGCTCAAAAGATTTTTGAATTGAAAATTTTACAAATTAGAGAGTAAAGCATAGTGCAAATTTTAGTTTGCACTATTCTATTCTTCATGTTCACAAAAAACAGATACTCAGGGTTTATTTCCTCAATTCTGTAATGGCTTTCCTAACTATTCTTAATAGCAAATAAGTTCCCAAGATATTAGCTAAAGATCTAATTTTTCTAGATATTCATGACTTCATTTTTTTTGTTTAAGAAGCGCCAATAATAGATTTTCATGCCTGAGGTGTTCCCATATTGTCAAGAGCTTTAGTGACCCGATTGAAATCAAAGCCCGTAGCTCTTAATGCATGCCAAAGATGACCTTGCAGGAAAAAGAAGCCAAAAAAGAAGTGCATATTGGATAGCCAACAACGGGCAGTATGAACCCCTACTGGTAAATCAGTTGCCGTATCAGCAAAATAAGGAAGTACTCCCAATTTCACTTGCAGGATCTCGCCATAAAATTCAGCAGGATAAGCCAGCGTGTTAACCGCGCAAAAATAAGCTGCAACAAAAGAGGCTAAGGCTATTCCGCCCAGAGAATAAGACAAAATTGCTTCACCAGAAAAGATCAATACTTTTTTCGCCCAGTTCAGAGGTGGAATAAGTATGTGCCAAATCCCGCCACCGATTAGTAAGAAGCCAACATAAATATGTCCACCAACTAAATCTTCTAGGTTATCAACAGAAGCAAAGTGGGTTTGATAGCCATAAATCGTTAAGGGATTCATTGTTGGATCTGTGACTAGTCTGACATTGCTGAGACTCGAGTCGTATAAGCCGCCCCAGAACATAGCTTTACCAACTAAGAGCAGTGCACCTAAGCCCAGAATTAACAGGTGATGCCCGAGAATATAGCCCAATGTCTCTGGCTTATCCCAATCAAAATGAAAGTTTTTGGCTTTCCCTGAGGCTTCAGCAAGATCGCTCTCGCCTTTGAAGGTGTGGAATAAAGCTCCTGCACCAAGAACTGCCGAAGAAATTAGATGAATCGCACCAACGACAAACATAGGGTAAGTGTCGATAATCGCCCCATTTTTCCCAGAACCAAGACCGAGAGTGGCTAAGTGGGGAAGCAAAATTAAACCCTGTTGTCCCATTGGTAGGGTGGGGTCATATTGTGATAGCTCAAAAAAAGTAAATGCTCCTGCCCAAAAAACAATGAGTGCTGCCTGGGCGACATGTGCTGAAATAAATAGACCGGAGAGTTTGGCAAAACGCGCGTTTCCTGCCCACCAGTCATATTTAACTTTTGGTTGTCCGTAAGCTTGCAAAATACTACCTCGTCAAACTAATAAGCTAAAGTTTTACAGTTATTAATAATAACTATCAATAAGCAGTCTTGAAAATCATTGTGCACTATTGCTATATATTCTCAAAAAAAGATTAGCAAAACTTAATATTCTTCATCAAGCTTCTTTGATCAAAGAGTATGAGGCAAGAATAGTTTGACTGAGGTTGAGAATCTAAATTTCTCCAGTTATTGCTACAAATTAGGATTGATTGGCTCAGATTAAACTTTAGGAAGATAGTTGGTAACTTAATGTTTCTATTCTTGACAAGATCATTAAGCCCTGTGTAATCAAGCGAATTAGCTGGGGCTAAGGATAACTGAAACTCTAGTTAGATTCGGAAAATTTTTACCAAAAACTTTCTAGCCCCTGTTTGCTTAGCTTATGGCGGATCTCTAGTTCTTTTTTGTTGCTTTCTTAAAAGAAATAATTTGCATTAATCAATTTGTTCGTGTAGGCTGATTGAAAAGTAATTGAGAATTAAAATCAATTGCTGCTCAGAACGGCATAACTAAATTGTTGGCTAACTGATGTGAATAGAAATCAACATTTATGCCCTTTTTGCGATCGCAATCTACTACGACATGTAAATGGGCAAAGAGTTTACTGGTTTTGCTCTGATTGTAGACAACCAATGCCTACTTTTGAGAAGCCGCAATCACAAATCAAAATTTTCTAGTTCCAGAACTTTTTTCAATCATTTAATTTAGGAGTAACTATGACTAAAGTTGGTCTTTTTTTTGGAAGTACTACTGGTAATACCAAAACCGCAGCGGAAATGATCCAAGCGGAACTTGGTGGCGATAATGTCGTAACGGTATGTAATATCGCCGATGCATCGGAGAGTGACTTTTCGGAATATGAATGTCTGATAATTGCTACTTCGACCTGGGATACAGGGGAACTTCAGGCTGATTGGGATGGCTTTTTTGAAGATCTCGATGGTATTGACTTTAGTGGCAAAAAAGTCGCTTATTTTGGCGTTGGCGATCAAATTGGTTATTCAGATAATTTTCAAGATGCGATGGGTACTCTTGAAGAAAAAATTTCTAGTTTAGGTGCTACAACTGTTGGACATTGGCCAACAGAGGGTTATGAGCACGAGGCTTCTAAAGCAGAAAAAAATGGAAAATTTGTGGGCTTAGCCTTAGATGAGGATAACCAATCAGAAATGACTGAATCAAGGATCAAAGTATGGTCAACTCTGATTAAAACTGAATTTGGAATTTAAAAGTTTGCCAGATGATTTCTCCTTCTGGTCTGGGAGTTAGGGATAGCTGTTTAGATTCTTTTGAATACAGTTAGTTTTTGAATACAGTTTAGTTTCCCGACTCCTTTTCTTATTTTTGGAAATTGAAAATAATGCTATATATCGTACTCTGTGCAAGTATTTGGTCTTTTATTACTTCTTTCATTGCTTATCATCCGGATGATTTTTCCTCTTGGTTTAGAGATCAAGAGCAAGGATAGCTGTTTAGATTTTCTTGAATACAGTTAGTTTCCTTACTTCTTTTCTTATTATTTGAAAATTGAAAATAGAAAATAATGCTCCATCTTTTAATTTGTGTAAGTATTTGGACTATTGTTGTTTCCCTAATTACTCACCAAACTATTTCAGGTTTTGCGCAGGGGACTAAATATTTGAAGAAACTACACAGTATTCCCTGTGCCAATTGCGCTTATTTTACAGGTGACTATCGCTTGAAATGTCCTTTATGTCCAAAAATTGCTCTGTCAGAGTTGGCAATTGGTTGTCGGGATTTTCAGCCTAGCAAGAACTGTAGTTTTAATAATTCCCAAAGTGCAAAATAATCTTATTTTTCGTAAAAATATTAAATAAATTAACTAAAACGATGTCAGAAAAAGTCGAAAATATCTGGATTTCAGCTAATAATAGTTTTCAGAGATTTGATGCTCATCTACTCAGACATTTATCTCGGCAAAAGCAAGTAGCTAGGTGGGAGTACTATCAACATCAAGATGAACCTAGTTGTTTAGAGTCGGCGTTAGCTCTTCTAGAAGATTATCTTGATTCTTTAGAAATGCCAGTTAACCTTATTGGTCATAGCACAGGTGGCTTGATTGGCTTGCTTTATGCACGCAAACATCCTCAGCGTGTGAAATCTCTGAGTCTTTTGGGGGTTGGTTACCATCCAGAGATCGACTGGCAAATTCATTACCATACTCTAAGATTGCAACTTCCTTGTAGTCAGGATATTATCTTGGCGCAAATGGTACAGAAAGTATTTGGATACCAGAATCAATATAATACTAAGGGTTTAATTAAACTACTTAAGCAAGACTTACTTACTTCGCCTTCTCCTCATTCAATTTTTCATAGATCTATTATTCCTCAAGGCGGAATAGAATCTCCGTTAATGGTTTGTGGTTGTGACAATGACGATATTATCGATGGTCATTCTCTAATGGGTTGGCAGCAGTTTCTTAAATCAGAAGATAGATTGTGGATTTGTCCGCGGGGTAATCACTTTTTTCATTATTTCTATCCTCACGATGTTAGTCGAGAAATTTTAAAGTTTTGGCAGGCGATCGCCTCAGAAAATCAACAAATTAAGCCAGAGGCTCAGACGGTTTATGCTGACTAAGACATAAAAAGATAAGTGGGGATTCAATAGCTTAATTACTTTTTGAATCCCCATTTATTTAGGCAAAACCTAGCCTTTTATTTAACTTGAGCGTCAAACGACTATGAATGATCCCAATCCGGCTTAATCGATTTACGACTATTAAGAAAGCGATCGATTGACATGGCTGCTACGCAACCATCTCCCGCAGCGACAACAGCTTGTTTAAAAGGTGTATTGCGAATATCGCCGATCGCCCAGACACCATCAGCAGAAGTTGCCATCATGTCATTTACCTTCACTCCACCATCGGGATTGAACTCAATGGCATCACCAACAAAGTCAGTGATTGGCTTAGAACCACTCTGATAAATAAATGCGCCTTCTACTTTTAAGGACTCTTGTTCGCTTTCACCTTTTTTCTTAACAGTTACCCCTGTAACTCCCATCTGATCGCCCTCGACTGAAAGTAAACGAGTGCGATTCCAGTGGTTAATATTGGGCAATGATAAAAGATGCTGAGCATGTTCGTCTCCAGCATCAGGTTCTTTGACGGTAATCCAATGTACTTTGGAGGCAAACTTGGTTAAAACTTGCGCTTCTTCTACTGCTTCTGGGTTTAAACCTGCTACTGCTACTTCTTTTTCTTTGTAAAAGGCTCCGTCACAAGTAGCGCAATAGCTAACCCCTCTTCCCAAAAATTCGGCCTCGCCTGGGATTGAGGAAGTCCTGCCCATTGCACCTGTTGCTAGAACTAAAGCCCGACAAACAAATGTGCCTTCAGGTGTGTAAACGGTCTTTTTCTCACCGCTAATGTCTACGCCAAAAACTTGTGCTCGTTTATATTCAGTGCCAAACTCAATGGCTTGGTCTCTCATGATTGTAAGTAGACCATCACCACTCATATTACCTGGAACACCAGGATAGTTAGCGATTTTATGAGTAATTGCTAGAGCGCCGACATCTGGGTTTTTATCTAAAATTACTGTCTTAAAATCTGCCCGGGATGTGTACAATGCACAGGTGCATCCCGCAGGACCGCCGCCTATAATGACTACATCAAATTCGTATGTTTCCAAGATGTTAATCCCCGTGCAATGTAATGTTGTGAATAAATTTGATCTTTCTTGAAAGAGCTAGTTCAAGACTGACCTCCTTTTAGGATACCTTTCAACGGGATCTGGTTTCAAATTTTTAGTCGATTTTTCTTTGAACCTTCGCTATAGGTATATCCCTATGCAATAAGGGGATTTTAGAGGGATGAAACGATTTGCTTGGGGATTCTCATTATGCGTGAAGCAAGAAAGAGGTTAAGGCGATCGCTTTTGATAAATTATTTCTTTTCTTTCATTGTCAAAGTAATGGCTAAGACGATTAATATAATCTGATTTTATTTGTGTTTTTAGCGATCGCCAAGGTAATCACTGAGTTTAATTTTATTCTTGATATCTAAATTGGTAACTCAAGTCTGAAAAATAGTTAATAATAATAGCTGTGCACTTTTAACATTTCTTAATTATGGCTAGGGACTTACGGGGATTTATCAAAATCTTAGAAGAGAGAGGACAACTCAGACGCATTAAAGCTCTAGTAGACGGTGATTTGGAGATCGCCGAAATCTCTAATCGGATGTTGCAAGCTGGAGGCCCTGGCTTACTATTTGAGAATGTTAAAGGCTCGCCCTTTCCCGTTGCTGTCAACCTAATGGGAACAGTAGAAAGAATTTGTCTGGCAATGAATATGGAAAAGCCAGAAGAACTAGAAGACTTGGGGCGCAAATTGGCGATGTTGCAACAGCCCAAACCCCCGAAAAAAATCTCCCAGGCGATCGATTTTGGTAAGGTTTTATTCGATGTGGTTAAAGCGAAACCAGGTAAAGATTTTTTTCCTGCCTGTCAGCAGGTTGTAATCGAAGGAGCAGATCTCAACTTAAACCGCATTCCGATGATCCGTCCTTATAACGGTGATGCAGGCAAGATTATTACCCTTGGTTTGGTAATTACCAAGGATGTAGAAACTGGTACGCCCAATGTTGGGGTCTATCGTTTGCAACTTCAGTCAGAAACTACCATGACTGTTCATTGGCTCTCAGTTCGCGGTGGAGCTAGACATCTTCGCAAAGCAGCCGAAGCAGGTAAAAAGCTAGAAGTTGCGATCGCTCTGGGTGTTGATCCGATGATTATTATGGCAGCAGCCACACCTATTCCTGTGGATTTATCGGAGTGGCTATTTGCTGGGATTTATGGCGGTAGTGGGGTCAAGTTAGCTAAGTGTAAAACTGTTGATCTTGAAGTCCCTGCCGATTCAGAATTTGTCTTAGAAGGAACAATTACTCCAGGTGAAGTATTACCCGATGGCCCATTTGGGGATCATATGGGCTATTACGGTGGGGTGGAAGACTCGCCCTTGGTGCGTTTTAATTGTCTGACTCACCGCAAAGATCCTGTTTACCTAACTACTTTTAGCGGTCGTCCTCCGAAGGAAGAAGCAATGATGGCGATCGCACTAAACCGAATTTATACACCTATTTTGCGTCAACAGGTCTCGGAAATTGTTGATTTCTTCTTGCCGATGGAAGCACTTAGTTATAAAGCTGCGATCATTTCTATTGATAAAGCCTACCCTGGTCAAGCCCGTCGCGCAGCCCTCGCTTTTTGGAGTGCCTTGCCTCAGTTTACCTATACCAAGTTTGTAATTGTCGTTGATAAAGACATTAATATTCGCGACCCCCGTCAGGTGGTGTGGGCAATTTCTTCGAAGGTTGACCCTTCTCGTGATGTCTTTATTTTGCCGAATACTCCGTTTGATACTCTCGATTTTGCTAGTGCCAAACTCGGACTAGGCGGGAGAATGGGAATCGATGCGACGACTAAAGTTCCTCCCGAAACCGAACATGATTGGGGCGAGCCTTTGGAGTCTGATGAAGATACTGCCAAAATGGTTGACCGTCGTTGGCAAGAATATGGTTTAGGGGATATCAATTTGGGTGAAGTAGACCCTAATGTGTTTGGTTATGACATGAAAGTCTGATCTGAAAAAAAGTTGATTTCTGCGATTCTCTGAAGTTGGATCGATTAGGATAAATCAACCTAGGGAAATTGCTTAGGAGTTCGGAGTTCGGAGTTTGGAGTTTAGAAAGTTAAACCTTTAATTTAAAATTGCTCAAGTACTAGTCTGATTAATAATAGCGATCGCCAAAAACTATGGAATTTGCCCAACGAATAAAGCCCCTTGCTCAAAACGTATTTGCTGATATGGATCGGGCAAAAGGTGCAGCGATCGCTCAAGGCAAAGAAATTATTGATTTATCCTTGGGGTCTTCGGATTTACCCACAGCTCCCCATGCTTTAGAAGCGATCGCCGAATCTCTGCAAGATCCTGATACTCATGGCTATTTACTTCATAATCGTACTCGTCAATTTCGTCAGGTAGCTGCGGCTTGGTACACCCAGAAATTTGGGGTTGAAGTTGATCCAGAAACCGAGGTTTTAGCTCTAATTGGTTCGCAAGAAGGTACTGCTCATCTGCCTTTAGCGATTCTCAACCCTGGAGATGTGGCTCTACTGCTTGATCCTGGCTATCCTTCCCATGCAGGGGGTGTTTATTTGGCTGGTGGTGAAATTTATCCGATGCCTTTACTCGCTGCGAATAACTTTTTGCCTGTCTTTGCTGATATTCCCGAAGCTGTTTTAGCTAAGTCGAAAATGATGGTGTTGAGCTATCCCCATAATCCGACAACGGCGATCGCTACTCTCGACTTCTTTCAATCAGCGGTAGATTTTGCTCGTCAGCATGGTTTGGTGTTGGTGCATGATTTTCCTTATGTAGATATTTTCTTCAACCAAGAACATAAGCCACCCTCGATCTTGCAAGCAGAAAGGGGTAAAGAGACTAGTATCGAATTTTTTTCTCTCTCTAAGTCCTACAACATGGGAGGATTTCGCGTTGGTTATGCGATCGGTAACTCGGAGTTAATTACTGCTCTTCGGCAGGTCAAAGCAGTTGTTGATTTTAATCAATATTTGGGGATCTTTAATGGCGCGATCGCTGCGTTAACTAGCGCCCCCGATTTTGTTGCGCAAACGGTTAAGGTTTTTCAACAGCGACGAGATGCAATTATTGCTGAGCTAAATAAGATTGGTTGGCAAGTTGATAAGCCAGAGGCAACTATGTATCTCTGGGTAAAACTTCCCCCTTCTTGGACAGGGAACTCGGTCGAATTTTGTACTGAGCTAGTCGCGCAAACAGGAGTTGCACTCTCCCCTGGTTCCGGTTTTGGCAAGTCAGGAGAGGGCTATGTTCGTTTTGCTTTAGTTAAAGAACCTCCTATCTTGATCGAAGCCGTGCAAAAAATCGCTCAATTTTTAGAGCAAAATAATAGTTAAGGAAAGTCTAGATTGACTCACTGATTTATTAAAATAGAAGCCATCTCCGTCACGATAATTTCAGTCAAGATATTATGGATGTTTTGCTCTCGCTTTGCCTTGGGATTGCTCTCAGTGCAGCTTCTGGCTTTAGAATTTTTATTCCTCCGTTAGCAATGAGCTTGGCTGCTAATTATGGTGACTATAATTTATCTCCCCAGTTTGAATGGTTGGGTACGACTCCCGCGCTGGTCGCTTTAGGTATTGCAACCATAGTTGAAGTCTTGGCTTACTATATTCCTGTGGTTGATAACCTTTTGGACACCATTGAATTACCTACTGCTGTGGCGGTGGGAACTATTTTGACTGGGGCAAATTTAGGTGATGTGAATCCAGTTTTGCAATGGACGATCGCTATAGTTGCAGGTGGGGGAACAGCAGGAGCGATCGAGGGCGCAGCCGCTGTGACTCGTCTAGCTTCGACAGGTTTAACTGGGGGGATGGGAAATATTCTGCTAGCAACGATGGAAGCTCTTAGCTCTGCGGTGTTGTCTATTTTGGCTTTGAGTTTACCCCTGTTGGCGATCGCTTTAGTTATTGGGTTATTGATATTTGCCGTTACTAAAATAAGCAAATTTTTTCCTGTTCTCGTTCAAAAAGTTAAACGTAGACGATCATAATTAGTAACTTTCTTAATTAGCAACTTTCTTAAATAACAATTTTGAATAATGGGATTTCAATATCGAAAAAGTTTTAGGTTGTTGCCAGGGGTTAGATTAAATTTGGGAACTAGAGGTTTTTCTAACTTATCTTTGCGGATTAAATGTCTTCGTTTGAATTTAAGTAAAAGAGGTTTGCAAGGTCATATTTCGATTCCTGGTACT
This sequence comes from uncultured Xenococcaceae cyanobacterium, assembly GCA_937996665.1. Classification (GTDB taxonomy): domain Bacteria; phylum Cyanobacteriota; class Cyanobacteriia; order Cyanobacteriales; family Xenococcaceae; genus Hyella. The sequence goes on from CALKUU010000295.1 coordinate 11,441, forward strand.
GGTCTTTCCTATCGATTTCGCCGCAATAAAAAGCGTCGACGAAAATAGAATTTCAAGTTTAAAACTTCAGTGGCTCATCAGTCTAATTGTCTGCTGTGAGAACTTGCCTGGGTGCAAAATTATGCAGTCGAAATTATTGAATTGTCGATCTAGTACTTTGATCTTGATTCCAAGAGCTTATTATTTTGGGTTCAGATGATGAGCGATCGGCAAAAAAATGAGACCAATCCAAACATCGGCGCGAGTTAAATCGGCTGAGGTAAGTTCTGATCCCAACAACAAGGAAAAATTTTATTTGATTTATTTAAATTGATTTTCTATTAGGAGATGGTTTCGCTTCTTCAGATTGTTCCGAAGGTTCTTGTGTATGAATGCCATCTTGGTTTTGACAAGGTAAGGA
>CALKUU010000296.1 GCA_937996665.1 uncultured Xenococcaceae cyanobacterium
TAAGATTCCTAGTTTTTATGATGAGCCTTTTGGCGATTGTTCTCAGATTCCGACTTTTCTTCTTGCACAAATGACAAGAGAGCATGTCACAGTAAGTCTGTCTGGTGATGCTGGTGATGAGCTTTTTAGTGGTTATGAACGGTATTTTGACGCGGCTGATCTTTGGGAGAAAGTAAATTTGCTTCCTCCTTCAATTCGCAAGCTAGTCTCAAAAAGCTTAGGTACTATTCCTCCTTCTGCTTGGGATAAGATTGTCGCCCCATTCGCCTCGTTTTTGCCATCTCGCCTAACCTACCCAACTCCTGGCGAACAAGTGCAAAAAATTCGCGACTTAATGTTAATGCCTAGCGCTGATGCAATTTACTCGCGTTTGTTATCCAGTTTTCAAGACGATGCTGCTTCTTTAGTCGTGGGGGGAGAGGAATTATCAACAGCTTTGAATGGTAAGTTTTCCTTAACTGAATTGTCGGATTGTATTGAAAGGTTTATGTATTTAGACACAGTGACCTATCTTCCTGACGACATTTTGGTAAAAGTGGATAGAGCCAGTATGGGGGTAAGTCTAGAATCAAGAATTCCTCTTTTAGATCCTCGAATTTATGATTTTGCTTGGAGTTTACCTATGTCGATGAAGTTTAAAGAAGGCAAAAGTAAGCATGTTTTGAGACAAGTACTTTATAAGTATGTTCCTTCGGAACTTATCGATCGACCAAAAATGGGCTTTGGTATTCCTATTCACGAATGGCTACGCGGTCCTTTAAGAGATTGGGCGGAAGATTTACTTGACGAAAATCGTCTTCAACAGGAGGGCTTCTTGGAGCCGAAATTAATTCGTAAGGTTTGGGAAGAACATATTAACGATGAAGGCGATCGCGGTTATGGATTATGGAACATCCTTATGTTTCAAGCTTGGCTAGCAGAAAATACTTAGATCCTTCTGCTCTCCTAGTTTTATAATAGTTTTGAAAAAAGTATCCTGAGCTTGAAAAAAACAATTAATCAATAACGTTTTCTTCTTTTTTAATGAATTTTAGAAACAATTGAAAAAAGTTGATTTTTATTTTGGAGAATCGTTAACTCTAAAATATTTGTCTTTTTGTTCGGTCATTTTTAAGAGACCCTTGAGTTGTTGAGTTTATAAACGATGAACGACAAATATATTTACACAAATAATCAAGATAAATTCTTAGTTTATTATCAACGTGCTCTTGCTATTGGAGCAGTCGTAGTTTTTTTTACCAAGCTAGATGTTTATCTAGGCTTAAGAGGTTTACTTCCGATCTCGCCTTTATTGTGGATAATTCTATTCATCATGGCGAGCTTCCCCCTACTTTTATTGGTGCCATCTAAACTCAGGTCTTTTCCCCCTAATCTCATTGCCTGGAGTTTGTTTTATATTGGTGTTTCCTGTTTTGGGTTGATGGTTGCCTTGCCATCAGTTCCAGGTGTTCCGATTGAAACAACAGTACAAGATTTAGAAACTAGAATACTTGCTACTTTTAGTTTGTGCTTGATGGCTTACATCTTATCTACGAAAGACAAATTGATTTATGAGTATATCCAAAAGTCAATTTTGGTTGTTACCCTCATCAATGTTTTTAATAGCGTACTTGAATTTTTTCAACCTGAAATTTTTGGTCTAGCCGATAAAATTCCTGGAAGATCAGCTGCATTTTATGTCAATGCGAATGAGTTGGCGATCGCCCTGATTATTGGCATGATCCTGTCGATTAGCATCGTGCCGAGAAAACACCGTTTTCTATTTGCCTTGGTTGTTTTTATTGGTAATCTGTTTACTTTTTCTAGAGGAGGATTTTTGGGATGGATAATTGTAACTTTTGCTTTAACGAGGTTTAAAATTATTCCTCGAAAGCAAATTGTTACTTGGATTATTGGGATTTCTCTAGGTTTATTGATTCTTGTAACACAGCTGGGAACTATTTCTTCTGCTTTGGGGGGAGTCAATTCTTCTTTACTTACTGATGATACTCTCAGCCGAATTAGCTGGATCAGTAAAGGAGGAAACACGATTGACCCTGATGGTGGATCTCGTTTTAAAATTGCAGTTGAAGCCTTACACAAGTTTGCAAACAGTCCAATTATTGGTCATGGGATAAGCTCCTCAAGAGAAACAACTGGTCATCCCTTAGACACCAACAATATTGATCGCTCTGGGGAACAGCCCCATAATATTCATTTGGTTAACTCAGTTGAGCATGGTTTTTTAGGGATGATTATTTTTCCTTCTTTATTGCTCGCTAGTATTAGTCGCGGGAGAGGAGAAGTTAAGCAGATTGGAATTGTGTTTGTTCTTTATTTTTTGGTCGCAGGATTTTTAACTCACACGATTCTTTACGATAACTATTCTTTGTTCTCAATTGCTTTCATGTTTTCTTTTAGTAAAGTTGCCAATTTGCAGAATCAGCCTAATGCCTAAATCTGTTTATAAAAAAATTATTTTAATTACTTTAGCTATTGCTACGATTTTATTAGTTTTCACTTGGTCTGATCGTTTATCGGCAACAAGTACTGAAGTTTGGGTTACTGATGCGATGTCACGCATTTTTCCTGGCGATCGCTCTGAAAATGTTCGCAATATTCAATTGTATGCAGCGAAAGGAGAATATGAATCTTTTCAGGTGGGCATTAAACTACCACGTAATTCTACTTTTCAAAATGGACTAACTCAAGTAAGTATTGAATTTACTGATTTTTATGGTTCTGAAGGAAACCAGTTTAGTAAAGACAACTTGGCACTATATCAAGAAAAATATGTGCGGATTGATCAGTCTAGTCCTAGCCAAATGTTTGATCGGAATAAACCCGAGAAAAAAAATTTTTATCCAGATGGTTTGTTTCCTCTCACAAAATTAAGTAAACCCGATCAGAAGGTAAATTTGGTTGGAGACGGAAATGAAAATCAAGTAGTTTGGGTTGATCTTTTTGTCCCAAGGGATGCAGTCGCAGATAACTATCGCAGTCAATTTAAGATTTCTACAGGCATTGAGAAATTACAAGGGGAAGTTCAAGTAAAGGTTTGGGATTTTGAGCTGCCAATAAAGCCTTCTCTCGATTCTTCTTTTTTGCTCTGGAATAATACAAGGGAGGTTGATGCAGTTGAGCTGTTGAAGCATAAAATTATGCCAGCTTTGACAATTGACTATCGAGAAGAGAAAAATTTAATTAAAAATTGGGGTTTAAAGTCAGTTCGGTTACCGTTTTGGAGTGGTGCTGATATTACTAATTGCTCAATGACCGAGGCTCCAAGTATTCAGGAAATTTCTGAGTCTGTTCAGAGATACGACTCAAACTTATCTACTTATGTTTACTCAGTTGATGAGATTGATAAATGTACTAACTTGTACGAGCCACTCAAAAAATGGGGTAAAAATATTCATCAAGCTGGAGCTAAACATTTAGCTGTGATGTCGCCAGTTCCTGAATTGTATGACTATGTTGATATTTGGGTAGTGGATCCTTCTCGGTACTATGAACATCGAAAAGAAATTGAAGAAGTTCTCTCTTTGGATAAAGAAGTTTGGTTTTATACAGCCTTAGTTCAAGATAATTATTCGCCTAAATGGCAAATCGATTTTGCGCCCATTAATTATCGTATTCCTCATGGTTTTATCAATCAGAGTCTAGATTTTACTGGCGTTCTTTATTGGGCGGCTGATTACTGGGAGGGTGACCCTTGGCAAAAGGCAGACTTCTTGCAAGATGGCAACAGTTATCCAGGAGAAGGTCAGTTGGTTTACCCTGGTCGAAAGTTTGGGATTAATAGGGTGGTTCCGTCGATGCGTTTGAAAATGATCAGAGAAGGTGTTGAAGATTATGAATATGTGGAAATTTTAAAAAGTTATGGACTGAAGGACTGGTCAAAGAAGGTTTTAAGTAAGATCGCTCCAAATTGGAAGGACTGGGATCAAGATCCCGATCATCTAGCTCTGGCTAGAATTAAATTAGGAGAAAAAATCTCTCAGTTAAGTGCTCAAAGAAGTTAATTGTGGACTATTTATTGTTTCTTTAAATAGTGTATGTCTTGTGTCGTTCTTGATTTGCTGCGACTGCCGATGATTCTGCTGTTTTTTTGTTCTCAATAGATCTAAGGAAATTGGTAAACTCAATTCTAAGGGCAAAATTTCTTTTAGTAAAAGAGTTGGTAAAAAATTTTGATTTCTATTCTTTGAAACCCTATTTTGATTGGGATGAAAATTTTTAGGAGAATATTTAGCCTGAATTTTTCTAAGCTTTTCTCTTTAGCTAGTTGTTTTGCAATAGGGAAGTTTAGAGATAGAGTTCTTGTTTGAACTGTTTTGATAATTTATAAAAAATTAGATTTAAAAATCACTGAGTAAAAATATAAAATGAAAAAAATTTTAATGGTTGCGACGATCGCTGGTACTTTAGATGGATTTATGCTTCCCTTTGTGAAGCATTTTCGAGATTTAGGTTGGCAGGTTGATGCTCTCGCAACCGAAATGGATCAGAATGATCGTTGTAAACAAGAATTTGATAATGTTTGGTCAATTCCTTGGTCAAGAAGTCCTTTCGAGCCGAAAAATTTCACAGTGGCACCATCAAGAGTTAGAGAGGTTGTAATTCAGGGGGGCTATGATTTAGTTCATGTTCATACTCCCATCGCTTCTTTCGTTACTCGTTTTGCTCTCAAAGAATATTGGGATCAACCTAAAAGACCAAAAATATTTTATACAACTCACGGTTTTCATTTTCATGGGCAAGGTAATCCTATAACTAATGCGATTTATCGCAAATTAGAAATGATAGCCGGTCAGTGGACAGATTGTTTGATTACTATCAATGAAGATGACAGGCTTGCTGCGGAAAAATATCAAATTGTTCCGACTGAAAAGATTCGCTATACACCTGGAATTGGTGTTGATACTAGCTTTTATGATTCTTCTCAATTTACAGATCAAGAGAAACAAAAAGTTCGTGAAGACTTTTCTTTAGCAGATGACGATACCCTGATCCTTAGTGTTGCAGAATTTACCCCCAACAAAAATCATCGGAGTCAGCTAAAAGCTCTCAAGTCATTAAACCGTCCGGATATTCATATTGCTTTTGCCGGGGAAGGTGGCAATCGAGCTGATATGGAAAAGTTAAGCGTAGAGTTAGGGCTTCAAGATCAAGTGCATTTTTTAGGGTATCGCCGCGATATTCCTCTATTAATTTCTGTCAGTGATTCAACTGTACTTACCTCGGAACGGGAAGGATTGCCTCGCAGTATTCTAGAAGCATTTTGTTTATCAACTCCTGTCATTGGCAGCAATATTCGTGGAATTAGAGACTTGCTAGCTGGTGATTGTGGAGTCTTGGTCAAATATGGTGATACTGAAGCTTTAGCAAAAGCGATGGCTTATATTGCCGATAATAAAGATGAGGCTAAAGCCATGGGTCAAAGAGGGAAAGTCAAAGTAGGCGATTATGATATTCAAAAGGTTGTGGCTATGTATGATGATTTTTATCATCAAGCTTTAACCTAGTGAGTTAGGAGTTAGGAGTTCGGAGTTAGGAGTGAAGTTTTTTTGCTAATTTGGTTTGTAAATTTTATTAATATGGCGATCGCTGTTAATTTCAATTACGAGATCTACTAAATCAGGTCTTTTAACTAGAGGAGAAATAAATAACTCTGGATGGAGTGCTTGCCAGAAGTAGTCTACAAATTGCTCAATCTCGCGATCGCTCATTCCTGTCTTGCCGGTGGTAATCATTTTATGTTCTGCTTCTAGTCGCCATTTTTTACTGAGGCGATAGTCTTCTGGATGGATAACTAGTAAACTATCTAGTCTTGACCATAAAGGTAGATAAGCTTGTAGTCTTTGATTACAGTTTTTGGCAAACTGAATCTGTTCTGGAGTTGAAATTGGTTTGGGTGCTGATTCAAAGGCACTTTCTGAGATCGTTTGTACCCCAATCATCCAACCTTCAAATAAAACTATATCCACCGAATTTATCGGGTTGGGCAAGGTGCGATCGCCACTGCCATCATAAGCAGATTTATCAAAACGAGGTAACAAGATTGGCTCGGTTCGTTTTGTTTCTGAACACTGATCTAACACTGCTATCCCCAAATTCACATCGTGAGTGCCTGGTGGGCCTCGCCAAATTAGAGCTGGTTCAACTCTCTGCAATTCTTGTCTTTCTGCATAGGTTAAGTAGAGATCATCAATGGAAATTGTGGCAACTTGATAACCTAAATGAATTAATAACAGGTTTAATAGTTTTGCTAGGGTACTTTTCCCGACACCCTGACCGCCCAAAATACCCTGAATTAGAGTCCGATCTAAATTTTGACGTTTGCTAGCTATCTGGATCGCTAAGGGTAACCATAAATACCAAAGTAAAGTTAGCTTTCGTGATTCTTCTTGGGCGATTCCAAGTGTTTGTAGATGAAGCTTAATTTCGTCATAGGCACTAGTTAATAAATGCGATCGCTCCTCAAGACGCAAACGACAGTTATTTTGATTGAGGTCAAATGCGATCGCTCTTGGCTGATTCGCTAATTCTGCTGTTACCAAAAGATTCCACTCTGAATCCGTTAGCTTTCTGCCGTCTATTAAACCTTGAATTAAGACCAAAATAGAAGAATCTATTAATTGCATTGCATCCTAAATAACAAAATAATATCGGAAAAGCAGCACGATTAATTTAAGAACCAAGCTTGAAAGCCTCTAAAAATAAGCTATAAGTTACCCCAACTTTGAACAAATTGAGAGTATGCAACCACAAAGGCGTTCGTTTTTGTTTTTTTGAAGCGCGAGAACCATACACAAATCGACTGATTAATTCGAGCAACATAAATAAAACAGCAGCAGCAGGAACATCCCAAACTGCATCCTGTCCGGCAGTAGTGACGATCGCTGACCCCATAAAGAAGCCCATTAGTAGACTAATAAAGCCGAGGGCAATTCTTCGCCAAGGGTTAATAAATAAAAGCGCTAGTTGCTCTTCTACTGAAGTAGTGAGATTGTTAAGGCGAGTACGTTGCATTGTTGAAAAATCTATGAAGGCAGACTGAAAACGATAAGCAAAAAAACCAGACTAACCAAAAAATTCAAGTTACTAATGAATTTATTTACTAACTCGATCCAGTAACCATAAACCAATGACAATTCCTGCAAAATGGGAAAAAATAGTATGAACATTGGCAATCAAAGCCATGATTTCGACTGGTTCAATCAATTGACTAGTATTGTAAACCGCTGCTCCAGCAGGTATTTGGGAAGCTTTTCCATACAATAGCCCAGCAAAAGCCTCCGCGCCAATCAAGGAAATTAACATTCCCGCTAAATTACTAATCAGCCCCAATTTGATGAGGCGAAGTGTGTATTTTTTATTAGGGCGCTCTTTGGTATTGCCTTGTTTGAGAATTTTCCCAATCGAAATATAGCGACGGAAGAAAAAGAAAATACTAACCGATAGCGTCAGGACTCCCAGGGTTGCACAGAAAAGAGCCAGGTTTTTACTTCCATCCTGATTTCCTGTACTTCTGAGCAAAGGACTAGCAAAAAACAAGAGCATTAAGGAGACAATCCCCAGAACCAACTGTACCCAGAAGCCTATATTTCCTAAAATTGTTAAATTGCTGGCTATCTGCTTGACCCGTGGTGATAAGGGAGAAAATGCAGTCAGCTCTGAATCTCTAGTCATCTAGTCTTTTGTCATCAGCCTAGCCGATGCTCCAAATTAATTAATGATAATTTCTATTCTAATAGACACATCAGTGACTTTGTTGAAAACCTAGCGATCGAGATCGCGTTATCAAGGCGGCATATTTCCAGAGATTTACATTAAGGATATGTCTTTTATGATGTTCAGAAATTTATTGAATTTGTTAGTAATCTGTCTTCGACCTTATTCTATACTAGGCTTTTTGAATTGGTGTTAAGGGAGCGCATGAGGAGATTGATTCTCTTTGGTATTGGCAATAGTTTTAGCTACTGTAATCTGATTTACTTATTCATTGCGATTCTGAAACATTCGCATATTGAGCGAGATTTTCTCTATAATAAGAGGCTAACTTAGACCAGTCTTAGTTAGTAAACAGAAAATAGGTTGCAAGCTAACTATTCCTAATGGTCTAGATAAGCAGGTTCTAGAAAATATTTTATTAATCTTTAGGTTAGTTAAACTAAGCTAAATTAGGCTAATTAACTGTAGAATCACTGATTTATTGGTTTCAGAACTACCCAGAGTATTCTTTGAAGTTTCATAACGAAAATGTTAAATCCCAACTTGGATGAAATCCAACTCAATAAAGAGGAATACCAAACCTACTCTAGGCATATAATTTTGCCAGAAGTGGGACTCGAAGGTCAGAAAAAGCTGAAAGCTGCTAGCGTTCTTTGTATTGGAACTGGTGGTTTAGGCTCTCCCTTGTTGTTATATCTTGCTGCTGCCGGTATTGGTAGAATTGGCATTGTTGATTTTGACATTGTCGATAAATCTAATCTCCAACGCCAGATTATTCATGGCACTGAATGGGTAGGAAAACCTAAAATCGAATCGGCAAAAGATCGAATTTTAGGGATAAACCCCCATTGTCAGGTTGATCTGTATAACACAGCCTTGTCTTCAGCTAATGCGTTAGAGATTATGGAGCCTTACGACATAGTCGTTGATGGTACAGATAATTTTCCTACTCGCTACTTGACCAATGATGCTTGTGTTCTCTTAAACAAACCTAATGTTTACGGGTCAATCTTCCGTTTTGAAGGTCAGGCGACAGTCTTTAATTATCAGGGTGGCCCTAACTATCGTGATCTTTATCCGGAGCCACCACCACCAGGAATGGTTCCATCTTGTGCTGAAGGTGGTGTTTTAGGGGTTCTTTGTGGGATTATCGGCACAATCCAAGCAACCGAAGCTATCAAAATAATTTTGGGAGCAGAAAGTACATTGAGTGGTAGATTGCTGCTCTATAATGCCTGGAATATGTCTTTTAGGGAACTAAAATTACGACCTAATCCAGAAAGACCTGTTATCGAAAAGTTAATCGATTACGATCAGTTTTGTGGTATTCCCCAAGCTAAAGAAGCGGAGGCTAATATGTCAGTTGCCGAAATGAGTGTTACTGAGCTTAAGCAGTTGCTTGATAGTGGTGCTGATGATTTTGTCTTGTTGGATGTTCGCAATCCTAATGAGTATCAAATTGCTAAAATCCCTGGCTCTGTTTTGATTCCTTTAGGGGATATTGAGGATGGATCTGGAATCGAGAAGGTTAAAGAGCTTACTAATGGTCATCGCTTAATTGCTCACTGTAAACTAGGCGGGCGATCGGCTAAGGCTTTGGCTATTCTTAAGGATGCTGGTATTGAAGGTACTAATGTTAAAGGTGGAATTAAAGCTTGGAGTCAGGAAGTAGATTCTAATGTCCCTGAATATTAAGC
>CALKUU010000297.1 GCA_937996665.1 uncultured Xenococcaceae cyanobacterium
AGTTTTTAGATACTCGATTAAAGATTTTTTATCTCCTGTATTTAATTCAGTACCAAACTCATGACCAATATTGCCATTACCCTTAACAGAGGTATCGACTAAGAAACTAGTCTTCTGTGCTGCCACTTCATTAGAGATAAAACCGACACGTTCTTGATCGTAAACATCGTAACCGCGATAAAACTGTTTAGGGCGATCGCTGACTTTGTTTAATAAATCCACCAGAGAAGGAACAGAGCCGTTATGAAGATAAGGAGCCTTTGCCCATACCCCATCTAAAGCAGGCACAACATAGCCATCAGTCTTCCGAAATTTAGAAAAACCCCAAGGATAGTCACTCGCATACTCATTCATCCCCTCACTAGCTGATTTTGTCCAATGCGATAAACGATTCGGATCTGTCCCCACTTCACTTAAGGGGAGAACCTGACCTAATTTTTGAGAATCTAAACCATGGCAACTAGAGCAATTATCCTCAAAAACCTTGGCTCCTCGCTGGGCTAAATCAAGATCGACATCAAAAGGATAGGCTGGGGAAGGAACTTCTAGTAACCATTCCTCAATCCGATTGAGACCTTCCAAATTGATTTCTTTGGCAGTAGTTCCTGTAGCTAGAGCACTGCTTAATACTGCCTCTCTAAAAGATGTATTCATGCCATCAGCATGGTACGAGAAACCTTGACGCTGTTTTTGATTCCAAATCGCCATAATATCGGTACTGCCCACAGAAGAATCATCAGGCAGATTTAAAACATTGATCTTAAGTGGATTCAGATCCGTTCTCCCCGAACCTGTTGGGGGAAGATTGTCCATCCATTGAAATTTTTCTGATTGCTTCAGGAGAGCTTTTTTGGTTTGAGGAATGATCAAGAAACGATAAAACGCATTCTCGAAAAAAGATAAGTGATGATTATATTCAATCTCAGGCAAAATAAATCCAGGAGTAAAGCGCGGATCTTGAGCACAATCAAAGAAAAATTGAACATATCGTTGTACGTCAAATTTGGTACTAGGTGCAGCAAGCAGAATACTCGGTTTGTTTAAAGGATTTTCTCGGAAAGTTCCTACATGACAGACAGCACAGTTCACACCCACCCGAGCAATCCCAATACTTTCCTTGGTGATACCGATTGGCATTTCGTTTCCTTCTTCCCAAGTTAGACCTAAAGAAGTATATCCTCCAGCAGCAGGGAGCTTTTCGGGGAATAAGCGAGGCAGAACCACCCACATCCAGTAAGGAAGACCTTGAACGGCTTCTGTGCCAATCGATGCATACTTAAAATGTTCTTCGGGGGTCTCAAAAGTAGTTAGAGGAGTGCGCCGAAATAAGCTATACCAGCCTGTAAATACTAATCCGCTAATTAAAAGACTCAAAAGTACAGCTAGAATAATTACGATTTTAGATTTTTTGCCAGAACTAGTTTGGTTCTCTGTGGAAGACATAGTAATAAATTGCGTTTAGACAGTACTAAATTGTTAAGTGAAATGTTTGCTATAAAATTTGGAGCAATCGAAAAGTGGCTCAATCATTGAGCAATCGAACCAAATCCTTTGATCAGATAGTTTTTAAATATTCCAGCAGAGCATTTTTATCCTGACTGTCTAAATCTGTGCCGTAGAGATGACCACCGTTAAAGTTACTGGGAAGTTTTGTATCGTAGAAAAAGAAGTCTTTCCCATTTTCGGATGACACAATGCTGACATAACCAACATTTTCTTGGTCATAAACATCGTAGCCACGATAAAAACTCTTCGGTCTAGCTTCTGGTTTGTTGAGCAGATCTCTCAAAGTAGGTACAGAACCATTATGGAGATAGGGCGATCGCAACCAAACACCATCTAAGAGACCGTTCACATAGCCATTATATTTTTTAAAGTGAGAAAATCTTTGGTCAACTCCCTTGTAAGTAATGCCACTAAAGGTCAGGTTTTGATTTGAGGCTAATTCGTAGGTGTAAGAATCAATTCTGCCTCGATCTGTAGCAACTTCCTTGATTGGGGTAATTTCGCCGATTTCTGACCCTTGCTCGCTATGACACTTAGCGCAGTTACTATCAAAGATGATTTTTCCTTTCGTCGCTAAGTCAGAGTTGATCGCATATGGGTAAGGCGGAGCTTTAATTTCATTGAGCCAAGTACGTATCCTTTCAAGAGAATCTAAATCAATCGTAGTAGGAGAGACTAAAGCAAGGGCAGCAGTACGATTTCGCTCACTCTGATCATCATTATTGCCGTCCCAATGAAGCCTTAAGTTTTTTCTTGGTTCTTGATTCCAAATACTGGGGTAATCAGAAATTCCGGTTAACTCAGAATCAACCAATTTATCGACAGCAAAACCATAACGACGGGTTTTATAAGAAGTGAAAGTATCAACCCGACCAGGGCCATAGGGAGATTGTCGATCCATAAAGGAAAAATTATGTCGCAATTCCAAAAGTTCATCACGAGTTTTGGGAATAACAAGGAATCGATAGACCAATTTTTCTAGAGGATTGAAATGTGCACCTGCTGCATTGATAAAGGGCATAAGATTATCGGCAGTAAATCTTTCATCCGCAGCACTCTCAGTTAAAAACCGCACAAAACCCTGCAAACTGACTGATATTCCTGGCATTGCTGAAATAATGCGAGGATTTAGATCGCGAGGACTGGAGCGTAAAGTACCTACGTGGCAGGTGGCACAGTTTTCGGTAACAACTTCTAATCCAAACCAAGTAGTCGAGCGAACAAAGCTAATCGGTAATTCGTGATCGGGTTCTTGAATAAACCCTAAAGATGTATAGCCTTCTCCTGGCAATTTATCGGCAAACACCTCAGGCAAGACTTTGATAATCCAATAGGGAATTCCATCTGAGTCCTCCCCACCAATTGAGCCATAAAGAAAATGCTCATCAATATTTGCGTATTGAATGGGATAGCGATGAATCAAAAAAGGTGAAACTAACCATAGCAAGAGCACTAGAACAAATGCTGTAATTACCAAAAAAACACGTTTGCCTTTGGAGGTGACAGTTTGGTTTTCTGTGGAGGAAAGTGATTTATTAAAAGAATTCCAATTCATTTTTTCGCCACATCCTCTACTTATAACAATACTTACTCGTATATATAAGCGTAGATCAGAATTTAATTAGAAATAAAATAATGATCATATTCTGTAATAAATGACTGGTTATTTTGAATAGTTTTGCTATGTTTTATTGGGAAGTTTGTTATGAAATTAAGAGATTATCCAGAGCCTTCATATCTTGAAAAAAATACTTTGATAAAGCAAAAAAGATAGTAGTAAAAAATCAACCATTTTGTCGTCATTGCGTAACAACTGCAATTGTTTAAGCTAAACTGCCAAAACTCGATCTCGTCATTAACTACAATCTTTGCCAAGTTAGCTGCTTCTTCTCAGGGTTAATTTGCCACCGTAATAAATTTGCCGCCTGACCAACAGCCAAACCCTCTAAGCCGATCGCCTGGCGGGGAGATTCTGTAGCTAGGGCGATCGCTCTACTCGGTTCGCAAATCTTCCACTTAACCAAGTTTTGAACTCCATTTAAAAGAGGTAGAGTCGTCCCTGAAAGCGTTCCCGACTCTAGTCTGGCAGTCCCATCTTCAACAAAGATCTGCCGACTGTCCCAAGGATAAACCCCATCAGGTAAACCGATTGGAGCTAAAGCATCGCTCACTAAAAAAACTTGCTCTTTATGCTGGCAACTATTGAGCAAAATGTTGATCATGGTTGGACTAACATGCTGACCATCAGCGATCAGACCGCAAGCCACCCGCTGATCAGTTATGGCAGCAGCCAACAAACCAGGTTCGCGGTGATGCAGACTAGGCATCGCATTAAAACTGTGAGTAATCATCGATGCGCCTAGATCAAAAGCTTGTCTTGCCTCTTGTTCACTTGCCAAAGAATGACCCAAACTAACGATAATCTTGTTTGACTGCAAAAACTTAATTGCTTCGCCAGTAGGATCAAGCTCAGGAGCTAGAGTAATTACCTTAACTATCTCTGCATAGTCACCCAAAACCTGCCGCAGATTGTCCAGATTTAACGGTAATAAAAATTCGGCTGGATGTGCTCCTTTTTTAGCAATATTCAAAAAAGGACCTTCTAAATGAACACCTAAAATCTGAGCAGATTGAGAGAGTTTTGCTTGTTGTTCGAGAAAAGATTTAATCACACCTAGCGATCGCTGTATTTTAGCGATCGAAGTAGTCACAATTGTTGGTAAAAAAGCATCCACACCCTGATTCCAAAGATAATCACAAATCTCATGTAACCTTGGTAAATCAGCCATTTCCAAATCAGGAAAAGCTAAGCCTAAACCACCATTGATTTGCAGATCTACACCACCCAAAGAAATAAAATCTCCTTGAACATCAATTATTGGGATTTGATTATCTAGCTTGCTCTCTGAGTAAAAATTATTCTGACCAGAAATCCTTTCAATCAGATTATCCTGGTTAATTTTAAAACTATGTAATTCTTGATGCTCCAGAATTTTGGCATTAATAATTAGCTTGGCATTTCCTGTCTGTTTATTCATTCCTTTTGCTAAGCTATTTTTGTGCAACTTCCAAAAGCCTAATATCTAAAAAGTACTCTCAATACTATATTTAATTACAATTCAGGAGCAACAATAAATATATCTTTAAATTTGATTGTTTTAAGCAAAAAAGTATTATGAATTAAACTTTATCACTTGATAAAAGAATAAATAATAACAATTTTATTGCAAAATAAAAGAAGGCAAATACACTCTACCTTCTTACAATTATTATATTTTATTTAAAACTAAATATAGTTAACCAGCACAATTAGAGTAGTTTCTGAAAGTCATCATCTGCATATAGAGACTTCACTATTTTTTTAATGTCTTGAGTACGATTCTTATCTACAACCAAAGTAACCTTACCATCTCTAACAATGACGACATCTTTGAGACCAATAGTAACAATAACCTCATTTTCATCACTAGCATAAATTACAGAATCTTCTGTGTCCTGTCCAATATGCGTGGCTAGTTCTACATTAACTTGATCTTTTTTGTGGAGTCTTTCCACACCATTCCAATCACCAAGATCATCCCAACCAAAGTTAGCCGGCAGAACACAGGCTAATTTAGTCTTCTCCATCAAGGCGTAATCAATACTCAACTTCTCAAGCTCAGCATAAGCATCTGCACCTTTTGCTTGTAAAGGTTGCAAAACTTGAGGAGCATGATTAGCTAACTCGTCTAAAACTACTCCAGCTTGGAAAATAAACATCCCGCTATTCCAACTGTATTTTCCAGTCTCGATAAAAGCTTGAGCTGTAGCTCGATCAGGTTTCTCAGTAAAGCGGCTCACTTTGTAGACGGGTAGATCCTCGAAATTACCCTTTTCTTCTGCCTGCTCAATGTAACCATAACCAATTGCAGGTTGATTGGGCTTAATACCTAAAGTCACAATTGAAGGCTCTGATTCTGCCTGAGCAACTGCGGCTCTGAGAGTTTTTTCATATGCAGCGCGATCGCCAATCCAATGATCAGCAGGAAAAAAGCCTAAGATTGCCTCCTTGCCATAGCGTTTAGCAACCTCTAAAGTTCCCCAAGCGACCGCAGGAGCCGTATCTTTTCCTTCTGGTTCAATGAGAAGATTACTTTCTGGCAAATTAGGAAGTTGTTCTCTGACTCCATCAGCAATAATGGCAGAGGTTATTACCCAAAGATTTTCCCAGCCACCAGCTAAGTCCAAAAGTCGATTAGCGGTGGCTTGCATCAAGCTATCACCACTGTTATCTAAACACAAAAATTGTTTAGGTCTTTTCAGTCGACTAACTGGCCAAAATCTTTCTCCTTTGCCTCCCGCCAGAATGATAGGAATTAATTGTGTAGCCATATGAACTATTTCTCTCCTTAACTTGTGCCACTGTACTCCATAGTGACAGTGAATTTAAATTTCGTCTTTATACTTGCCAGAAATCAACTATATAATTCCTAGAAATTACCCAGGATAAAGGGTCAGAAGTTGACAAACATCTATTATTTAGGGTAATTAAATTAATAACTATAAAATATTTTCAATATAAAAACTATTTTTAAATCAATATAAATTTTTTATAAATTATGAATTATAAATATTCTGCTGATGATGCTTTGCCCATCAGCATATTGTCGTACTTTCATAGGGGGTTTTTCTGGGGTATAACCTGTTCTTGGGTTGTTGGCTTTTCTTTTGTAATGGGAGCTACAATCACAAAATCAGCCTATATTGATCGCCAAAATAATCAGTTAGCTAATAAAAAAGTTTTAGAAAAAAGTCTCCCTAAACAGCTCAAATTAGATACTAATAAGTCATCAATTAATGACATAAGCTTCGATATTCAAGAATTGCAATTATCATTTCCTCAAGTAGCTTTTATTCCAGAAAAATTCTCTTCTTTTTTACAGCAAAAGTACTCCAAATTTAAAATTACTTACTTGCCCAAAAAACAAACTCAAAGAGAACAAATAGTTAGTCAAAAAAAGCAGCAAGAAAAATATCCTGATAATTCAATCAGCAAACAAGAAGCCATCAACTTAGAATCTATTTCTGATAATAGTTTAGTCAACTATAATCAGAATCTTCCCCCATCAACCTACGTAACTAACTCCACATCTCAGAAAAGTACTTTAGAAAAGTTTTCGACAATTAATGAAATCACAAATTTCAAGAAAAGCAGAATTATCATTTATAACTCCACCAATAATCCTGAATTAGCTACAGATATATCTGAATATTTACAGGAGAGAGAATACTTCAATATTGAAATATCTAATTTTGAAATTACACAAGGAAGAATTTCTCAGCAAGAGCTGACAAAAATTAGAACTGATGGTCAAAATTTGAAGTCAGCAAATTATCTAAAAAATATCCTGGGTTTTGGTGATTTAGAATTGCTTCCTTCAGGATTTTTAAATGCTAGCGAGCCGTCAGAACTGATAATATTATTAGGTTCAGATGCTCAGGTTTTTAATCAAAACCAAGACTTTGTTAGCGTTATAAGATAATTTTTTATGATCAAGTCGGTTACAACCAGTTTATTTAGCTTTATTACAGTTGTTGGAATTGCTTTGTTACTAGTTATTAGTCTTGCTAAACCAGCGATCGCTCAAGATAGTTCAGTTAACTATACATACAGTGAAATCCATGATCAAGATCTATCAAATCTTGATCTTAAGGGTGCATCATTTGCAGCAGCAGATGTGCGCCATTCTAATTTTTCGGGTTCAGATTTAAGCAAAACCATTCTTACCAAAGCAGCTTTTCTTAATTCCGATTTATCAGGTGTTGACCTAACAGATTCCCTAATGGATCGAGTAGCTATTGATCATTGCGACCTAACGAACGCTGTCCTTAAAAACATTGTTGCTACTAGCACCTCTTTCGAAGGGACAGATATTACCGGAGCTGACTTTTCTGATGCAATCTTAGATCGGTATCAAACCTATTTACTTTGTCAAAGAGCTGAGGGAGTTAATTCAACTACAGGCATCGAGACTAGAGAAAGCCTGTTTTGCAAGTAGATACTTAGAGAAAAAATTAATGTGTGATTTTATATTCCAATAACTCACACTGAATAAACCGAATTTGAGACTTAGCTTTGATTGATTTTTCTAGAGCTAACCCTCACTAGATAGTTGTGATTAGTTAGTCCCAGAATCTTCAAGACAACTATCTAGTTTTATAAACATAAACCAACGAATATTGTTCCCTTCCTTTCATCTGAATAATTTCATCGTTTGATGAAATATTTGGGTAACTACTGATTACCATGGTTCAAACTCAACATTTAGAATCAGCTCTCAAAGATTTTTTTGGCTATAGTGTCTTTCGCCCTGGGCAAAAACAGATTATTGAAGAAGCACTCAATAATCAGGATTTACTGGTTATTATGCCAACAGGGGGAGGAAAATCTCTTTGCTTTCAATTACCAGCACTCCTCAAGCCTGGTCTAATGATTGTCGTTTCGCCACTCATTGCCTTGATGCAAGATCAAGTCGATTCTTTGCAAGACAATGGGATCGGGGCAACTTTCCTCAACAGTACTTTGGACTATGCCACTGAGCGATCGCGACAACAAGCTATTCTTCAAGGCAAAATCAAATTACTTTATGTGGCGCCAGAGAGACTTTTAAGCGAAAGGTTTCAAGCTTTTTTACAAGTAATTATTCAGCGGGTCGGGGTCACTGGGTTTGCGATTGATGAAGCACATTGCGTGTCCGAATGGGGACATGATTTTCGACCCGAATATCGCAATTTAAGTCAGCTAAGAAGGCAGTATCCACAGATACCAGTACTTGCCCTCACCGCAACAGCAACTGCCAGAGTTCAAGAAGATATTGTTCAACAACTTCAGCTCAGACAACCAAAAATTCATCTTAATAGTTTTAATCGCGCCAATATTAGCTACAGTGTCGAAACTAAAACTAAGAATAGTTATCAGCATCTCCTGCAAGCCATTAAAGAACAACCAGGTGCAGGAATTGTTTATTGTTTAAGCCGTCGCAAAGTCGAAGAAATTACCAATAAACTGCAAGCAGATGGCATTAAGGCTTTGGCTTATCATGCAGGAATTAGCGATCGCTCGGGTAATCAAACTAAATTTCTCCGCGACGATGCCAGGGTAATGGTAGCAACTATTGCTTTTGGAATGGGGATTAACAAACCCGATGTTCGATTCGTATTTCATTATGATTTACCCCGTAGTCTCGAAAGTTTTTATCAAGAATCTGGTCGAGCTGGCAGAGATGGCGAACCAGCCCAATCTAAATTATTTTTTAGCTTTGGTGACATCAAAACAATTGATTATCTCATTGGGCAAAAAAGTGATCCTAACGAGCAAAGAATTGCCAAACAACAGCTAAACCAAGTAATCGATTATGCCGAAGGCAGTACTTGTCGCCGCACAATTATCTTGGGCTATTTTGGCGAACGATTTGTTGGCAATTGCCAAAACTGTGATAACTGCCTAAACCCAAAACCGATTGAAAATTGGACAATCGAAGCCCAAAAATTTCTCTCTTGTGTCGCTCGCTGTGAACAAAGATTTGGGATGAAACATATAATCGATGTCCTCCGCGGCTCTAAGAGTAAAAAAGTTCAACAGTATGGGCATCATCTCTTATCAACCCATGGCATTGGCAAAGATAAAACGCCCGAAGAATGGAAGACCCTAGGTCGTGCCCTACTTCATCAAGGACTAGTTGCAGAAAGCGATGACGGCTATCGAGTTCTTAAATTAAATAAGCAAAGCTGGACAGTTCTTCGCAAACAGCAAGAAGTTCAGATTGCCATCAATCGAAATCAAGAGAAAATTAAAGCAGCAGCAAATAATACTTATCGCGAAGAGGCAGAAGCCCTATTTGAGAAATTACGAAAACTACGTAAGCAAATAGCCGATGAGCAATCTGTTCCCCCTTATGTAATTTTTGCCGATTCTACCCTCAAAGTAATGGTGCAGCGCCAACCCCAAACTAAAATTGCATTTGCCAAAATATCTGGGGTTAATGAGTATAAAGCAGAACAATATGGAGAGCAATTTCTCAGTGTCATTCAAGAATTTTGGCGATCGCATCAACCCAAAACTTCATCTAGCCCTAACGAAAGTCAACTAGCAACACTCAAACTTCACCAGCAAGGCTTATCGATTAAAGAAATTGCCACCCAAAGAGAATTTAGCCCCAGAACCATTTGTCAGCACCTCAGTGACTTGTTAGCTATGAGTCAACCAGTCGAAATCAACCAATTAGTTGCCCGACCAAGAAAAGAAATAATCTTAAAAGCGATCGCCAAAAATGGAGACCAATCTTTAAAACCAATCAAAGAGACCCTAGGAGATAATTACAACTATGAGGAAATTAGATTAGTTCGTGGTTGGTGGCAGGGTGAGCAAAAAAAACAACAAAAAAACACCTAAATAAAAACTTAGGTGTTGAGTAATCAAATAGATGAAGACTATTGTTTAATGACGGATTACTTTTTTACAGGGCATTAGCACCAGCAACAACCTCAAGCAATTCTTGAGTAATTGCCGCTTGTCTAGCCTTGTTGTAAGAAAGGGTTAATGACTGCATCAAATCAGATGCGTTATCACTAGCATTATTCATTGCTGTCATCCGAGCTGCTAATTCACTAGCTGCTGACTCTTGTAATGCTCTTAAAAGCTGGTTGTTCAGATACAAAGGTAAAAGAGCATCCAGAATTTGCACAGGATCTTGCTCAAAAATCGTATCGGAAGAATACAATTCCAAGTTATCTGTAGTTTCAACAGTCTCTCTTTCTACCTTGAACTCGCCGCCACGAGTAGTTAAACGGAAGATTTCATCGTCTTTGGGTTCTAAACCTTGAGGAGACAAAGGAAGAAGAGTTTGAATGGCTGGACGAGAGTTAATTAAAGAAACAAATTTCGTGTAAATTAACTCAACTCTATCTACAGTTTCCGAAAGGAATAGAGATAAAATTTCATCACCAATCGAAGAAGCTTCAGAAGAATTAGGAATTTGCTCTAATCCAGTATAAGTTTTATCAATCGGTGCATTGCGGTTTTCAAAATATTGAATTGCTTTGCGACCAATCAAAACAAACTTATAGTCTACGCCTTCAGCGGTTAATTCCTTAGCACGCATTTCAGCGCGACGAATAATATTGGCATTGTAGCCACCGCAAAGACCGCGATCGGCAGAAACGACAACGATCGCTACAGACTTAACTTCTCTTTGTTCAAACAAAGGTAAATCTACATCTTCAAACTGTAACTTTCCTTGAAGGTTATAAATAACCTCTGCCAAGCTATCGGCAAAAGGACGAGTAGCAGTTACTTGCTCTTGAGCACGACGTACTTTCGCCGCAGCAACCAAGCGCATGGCTTCAGTAATTTTTTTGGTGTTTTTGACCGACTGAATACGATCTCGTATAGCTTTTAAATTAGGCATTTTCTTATAACTAGCTGATTAAGTTGAAAGCATATAAAGAATTCGCGTAGGGCAAGCCTTGCTCACCCTACCACTGCATCATTAAGCAGCCAAGAAAGTTTGTTTGAACTCACCAATAGCTTCTTTCAAAAGAGCTTCGGCTTCGTCAGTTAGTTTTTTCTCAGAAGCGATAATTTCGCCATATTTAGCTTTGCTAGTACCAAGATAATCGCAAAGTCCTTGAGCGAATTCAGCAGATTGCTCTACAGAAACTTCTGCAAGATAACCATTCAAGCCTGCGTAAACTACTGCCACCTGCTCGGCTACCGAGAGAGGAGAGTTTTGAGGTTGCTTCAAAATTTGACGTAAACGCTGTCCACGAGAAAGCTGGCTTTGAGTAGCAGCATCTAGATCTGACGCGAATTGAGCAAAAGCTTCAAGTTCGGCGAACTGAGCTAGTTCTAGTTTCAATTTACCGGCTACCTGCTTCATTGCTTTGGTTTGTGCAGCAGATCCAACCCTAGATACCGAGATACCAGCATTAATTGCGGGACGGAAACCTGCGTTAAACAAATCAGTAGAAAGGAAAATTTGACCGTCAGTAATCGAAATTACGTTGGTAGGAATATAAGCGGAAACGTCTCCAGCTTGAGTTTCAATGATTGGTAGAGCAGTCATACTACCGCCACCTAATTCATCACTTAATTTTGCTGCGCGCTCTAACAAACGAGAGTGAGCGTAGAATACGTCTCCAGGATAAGCCTCACGTCCTGGTGGACGACGAAGTAACAAGGACATCTGACGATAAGCTTGTGCTTGTTTGGACAAGTCATCATAGATAATCAAAGTTGCTTTGCCTTTATACATAAAGTATTCAGCAATAGTTGCACCAGTATAAGGAGCAAGATATTGAAGAGTAGCAGGGTCGTTAGCATTAGCTGCAACTACCACCGTGTAATCCATAGCACCCTTTTCTTCGAGAGTGTTGATTACCTGGGCAACAGTAGAAGCTTTTTGACCAACAGCTACATAGATACAGACAACATCTTCACCTTTTTGGTTGATGATTGTGTCTACTGCAACAGCAGTTTTACCAGTTTGGCGATCGCCAATAATTAATTCTCGCTGACCACGACCAACAGGAATCATCGCGTCGATTGCAGTAATACCAGTTTGCATAGGCTCACAAACCGACTTACGTTCAACAATCCCTGGTGCCATAGATTCGATTAGACGAGAATCAGAACAAGAGATATCTCCTTTCCCATCAATGGGATTAGCTAGCGCGTCGACAACACGACCGACTTGAGCATCACCAACAGGAACAGAGGCAATCTTACCAGTAGCCTTAACAGTACTACCTTCTTGAATACCAAAACCATTACCCATCAATACAGCACCAACGCTATCTTCCTCTAGGTTGAGGGCGATACCAACTGTGCCATCTTCAAATTCCAACAGTTCTCCAGCCATGGCTTGTTCTAAACCATAGATAAGGGCAATACCATCACCTACTTGAAGAACTGTTCCAACGTTAGAGATCTGAACGTCTTGACTATAAGATTCAATTTGCTGACGAATTATATTACTAATTTCGTCTGGTCTGATGCTTACCATATTACTTATCAGTTGTTAGTAAATTATGTGAGTGGAAAATTTAATTAATGTTTAAAAAGTAGCTTGATGATATTCCCAATTAGGAAATACTATTGAGACTCATACCAATGCGTCTTAATTGACCTTTTACACTAGCGTCAATAATTTTCGAACCCACTTTGATAATTACACCACCAATTAAGGATGGATCGATATCTATTTTGAGTTCAACATCTTGAGCATCGGTGATTCCCTTGACTTGATCGACAAGAGCCTGCTTTTGGCCATCGTTCAAATCTTGAGCGGAAGTCACTTCTGCCAAAACAGTCTGCTTTAATTTTCTGAGTAAAGCATTAAACTGAGCAACGATTTCTTTGAGAAACACAATCCGTCGCTTATCTACTAAAAGCATCAAAAAATTCACAAAAAATGGGTTAGATTCAGTGCCCATAACCTGCTTCAAAACTGCTTTTTTCGCTTCAGAATCAACAACAGGATTCGCAACAAAATCTCTAAATTCTGCTGAATCTTCGATCAACTTTTCTAGATCACGACAATCTGCTCCAAATTTGTCTGTCAAATCATTTTGCTGAGCAACAGACATCAGAGCTTGTGCATAAGGTTCAGCAATTTGCGAACTTACAATACTTCCACTCATTTAAGAACCTCCTAATTGCGCGATACTACGATCAATTAAAGTAGTTTGAGCAGAGTCATCCAACATTCCAGGCAACTGAGATTCAACTTTTTCTAAGGCAAGAGCCGAAACTCTCTTCTTAAGATCAGCGATCGCTCTTGCTTCCTCGGAACTAAGATCAGCGGCAGCACTAGCCTTGAGCCTAGCCACTTCTTTATCCCCTTGAGCAAGAATTGCAGCTTTAACTTTTTCCGCATTAGCAGTAGCATCTTGACGGATTTTCTCCGCAGTTTGCTTAGCTTCTGCTAGTTTTTTCTGTTCTTCAGCCAAAGAGGCAGCAGCAGTTTTCTTTCTCTCCTCAACTTCTTTAATTTGTTGAGAAATTTTAGAGCGTCTTTCGCTCAAAATATCACTAACGATTTTACTTCCGTAAAAATACAGAATACCCAATAAAATCGAGAGGTTAATCAGATTAGTTTCTAAAATGTCTAGGTTTAGACCGAAACCACCTTCAGCCTCCGAATGAGCTTCTGCTAAATATAAAAGAGTCCCTAACATACCCAGACCTTGATTTTTATGGTTTTCTTGGTGTCAATACTGGAATTTATTTAACCAGTTCTGCCCCTAGAATTTTTTCTAGAATTTGACGACTTAGAGAGTCTACTTGCTGCTCTAAAGTACTTAGTGCAGACTCTTTTTGTTGTTGAATTTCTTGGGCAGCTTTCTCTTTTTGGGCGATCGCCGCACTCTGCGCTTCTGCGGTTTTCTGAGACACGATTTCTCTAGCCTCAGCTTGAGCTTTCTCGACGACAGATTGAGATTCCTTTCTAGCTAAAGCTATTTGTCTCTCATACTCTTCAACTAAACTTTCTGCCTTGGCCAAATTGTCCTTAGCACTAGACTGACTACCTCTTATGAAGGCATCTCTTTCGTCTAAAACTTTAGTTAATGGCTTATAGAAAACTGCGTTCAACAAAGCTGTCAACAACAAAAATTGCACTGCCATCAGGGGCATTGTTAAGTCAAAATCAAACATTTTTTATGTGACAAATTGGAACTGAACAATTAATTTAGTTTGTTGCATTGGAAATAAATATAAACATTAAAACAATATCAACAAACTAATAAATGTAGAGGCACTGTAGAACCGCGCCTCTAACAAAATTAAAAAAGTTTATACAAAAGGATTAGCAAAAAGCAATACTAGTGCAACTACCAAGCCGTAGATAGTTAAGGATTCCATGAAAGCCAAAGTTAAGAGCAAGGTTCCACGGATTTTGCCTTCAGCTTCAGGCTGACGAGCGATACCAGCAACTGCTTGACCAGAAGCATTACCTTGTCCAATACCAGGGCCGATAGCAGCTAGACCAATAGCTAGAGCAGCAGCGATTACGGAAGCAGATTGAATATCCATGATAAATTTTCCCTACGTTAAATTAAAAGTACCAAAAGGTTTACAAAACTGGATTCAAGTCAAAAAAGATGACTTTAAAATTATTTACTGTAAGCTAATTCTTTAGCTAATACTATCAACCAAAAAACTGAGCAATCTCAAAGAACAGCTAGTGTTCTTCTTCTCCGTGACCTTCCAAAGCTTCATGAATATAGGCCCCCGCGAGGGTAGCAAATACTAAAGCTTGGATAGCACTTGTAAATAGTCCCAAAGCCATTACTGGCAAAGGTACAAACAAGGGAACAAGTAGAACTAAAACAGCAACTACTAATTCGTCAGCTAAAATATTTCCGAAAAGACGGAAGCTTAGAGATAGAGGCTTTGTAAAATCCTCTAAGATTGCAATTGGCAATAAGATTGGGGTTGGTTCAATATATTTTTTGAAGTAGCCCAAACCTTTTTTTCTAAATCCAGCATAAAAATAAGCTAGAGATGTTAATAATGCCAAAGCTACAGTAGTATTGATGTCATTTGTGGGAGCTGCTAATTCTCCAGAAGGTAACTTAATAAGTTTCCAAGGAATCAATGCGCCTCCCCAGTTAGAGACAAAAATAAATAGAAAGAGCGTGCCGACAAAAGGCACCCAAGGACGATACTCTTTTTCTCCTAGCTGGTTTCTTGTTAAGTCTCGGATAAATTCTAGGGCGTATTCCATAAAATTCTGGATACCGCCAGGAATGGTTTGAGCATTCCTAGTTGCTGCCAAAGAAGCTATCAATAAAACACCGATAACTATCCAAGACATCAGGAAAACCTGTCCGTGAACTGTGGAGTTACCAATTTTCCAAAGAAAATGTTCACCTACTTCAAGTTCAGCTAGGGTAAAAGAATTCAAAATAGTGAAACTACTTAGCATTTCTATTCGCCTAGACTTGAGAAAAGATTAATTTAAATTTAATTGTGGATCACCTATGAATCACTTATATTCGAGTTAGCCCTATTCTCTTGCCATAAAGACAATAAGAGAGTTTGGATCGTATATAAGATGATTGCTCCCTTATAGGTTAGGAACCCGAGAAAAACCGGAAGAATACTTAGCCTTTGCCATTTACTGGCGATCAGGATTAGAATCACAAAGATTCCAAGTCCTTTTCCCCCAAGACGCTGTTGTTGTTGACCTAGGCTTTCAACATCCTTGGCTAAAAACCGTAAATAGAAAACACTAACAATTGCGCCCAATAAATAATTAAGAGCAACTTCAAGTGTATGGAAATACCATACAGAAGGAAAAATAATGCCAACCAGTACAAGAATATAGCCGTACAACGTTCGTTGAAGTTGGTAATATTCCGACATTGGATCTGACTGCTCACTTGAGAGAGAACTCTCTAGAGTCAATTTTTCTTCATCTACTTGTCTTGGTGTGACCTGTTCAGATTGATTAGACAAAGCGCTCAGGATAGACTCACTCGTTAGGTATTTCTCAGTCTTTGTTTAATT
Source organism: uncultured Xenococcaceae cyanobacterium (assembly GCA_937996665.1). Lineage (GTDB taxonomy): Bacteria > Cyanobacteriota > Cyanobacteriia > Cyanobacteriales > Xenococcaceae > Hyella. The sequence continues at coordinate 16,058 of CALKUU010000297.1, forward strand.
GCTTAAACTGCTTTATAAAAGAGTTTTTACTTTAAACTAAACCACCAGCGATCTTATCACGGGAATGTGACAATTATTAAATTTTTCTAAATGAAACATTGAAAATTGTTAACCATTTTTTCTCGCTTCCCAAACAAAGGTAATCGTCCAGAAAACTTGTAAGGTAAGGGCTGAAAACAAATTTTTGGGATCTAAAAGAACAAGCCAAATAAGAACCCAATCTAATTTTCATTTGACAAAACAGGTTCCCCAATGAAAATCACGCTCAGAAAGATATCGCATGAATATCCATTTCCGACAATTTGCTCATGACAGATTAGTGGTTATTCGCAGGAGCATAGTTCAAATTATTCTTGGTCAGATGTGGATTTTTTCTTAGGAGTTGATTTAACCACAAAATCGGGAACGATATCTGGCAACAGAGAAGATTCGATCATTGAACCAGCTAGGTGATGAGAAGAGGCTTCGGAGAGAGGGAAATCTTCTTCGGCGATCGCTTCTGCAAAAGAAACTTGCGGATCATCAGCAGGAATCCAACGAATAAAGATCAGCGGGAGAAGAGTGGAAAGATTAGTGATAATAATTAGGATCCACAAATTATCAAAATTAGTTTCCGTAATTCCTAGTGCAGCGGTAATTAGAGCGCCTATTTCATTCGAGAGTAACAGAGATAAATTCCAGACCGACATCAACAACGCAAATAAAGTTGCTTCGACTCCTTTCGGGCATAAGCGAGCTGACAAAACTAGAACTGGCATCCAGGTAATTTGACCCATTACCGTCAAAATCAAGCTATCGCCCAAACTAAAAAGCCGATCATCTATACCTAAAGAGCGATTAGCATGAGTGACTAATAACAAAGTTGTCATTCCCAAAGTTGCTGCAATAATAGTGCTCCAAACTAAGACCTTACGGAAAGAAACATCTTTAAGATATTTTTGAAATACAAAAATCCCGATTAGAGAAGCAATACTAGTAACTAGCCGCAATCGACCTAAAAATTCTGGTTGAAAACCCAAATCATTGGTGCTGAAAAAGAAAAACGCTGACTCACTGTTAGGAGTAGCTTGCCAGATAAAGAGAAAAAGGACAGGCAACCAAATTGATTTTTGCTGAAGAGCGCCCCATAGTTGCGAAACTTGATTTTTAAACCCTAGGGTTGAATCCCCTAGCGCTTGATCTGCTTGGGATGAAGATGAGACAGCAGAAACCTTTTCTTCATGAATTAGCCAAGCCACCGCAGAAACGATTAGGGGAAAGGTAGCAGTGATGCCAAAAATCGTGCTAACAGTAAACCTCTCTAGTAGCCAACCACTTAGATACGCAGTAATTAAACCACCCAGAGCCGAAAATCCCCAGCATAAAGATTGGAGAGAACCTACGGCTTCTAATGATTCTTTTCTCGCTCTAGTCACAACTAAAGAATCGACAATCACATCACTAATTGCTACGGCAAAAGAAGTCATGAAAATAGCAATTGTGGCAGTTATCGGCGTATCGACTAACGTCGCTAAAGCTAGCCAAGAAAGAGAACCTAGCAAGCCTGATAGAATGAGATAGGGTCTACGCCGAAAACCAAATAAGGGAACACCATCAGAGATAAAACCAAACACTGGCTTAATTACCCAAGGAATTGAAGCAATACCAGTCAAGGCAGCAACTTCCGCAGGATTTAAACCAATATCATCTTTGAGAAAAAAACTTATTGCCAACCGGGCTAAACCTAAAATCCCCTGCACAAAATAAACAGTTAAGATTGCTATTAATTCTGGGTTTGGTTCGTTTCCTAATAAAACTTTTTCTTTGATTATTTTTGCTAATTTTTGAAATTGCGTTACGGAAACAGCCATACGATTGTTCTTTAAAATTGTTTAATTTTAGTGGTTATCAGACGTAATCGTACCGACTATTGCCATCTTATAACTTACTCTCACTATATTTCTAAGATAATCTAGGAATGACAACAGGGCTATGAAATTGAAAATTTTTAAGCGAAAATATCGACAACAATTTTCAATAATTGGCATTATTTTTTTTAGTGTTGCCTTCAGTAATATTTTTGTAAACAAAAGCCTAGCAATACCAACTATTAATCATCGCGATTCGGTAGTAAAGCATTTGCTGGGAAAGATGACAGCATCTATTCAGCAAGCAGAAAGTAGACCAATTCAAGTCAGGATGACAACTTGTTTGGTTAATGTCATCAGCAACAACAATTCAATCTTTTTATATCAAGAACAGGGATTTATTGGCAGTTTAAATCAACCTTATCGTCAAAGATTTTTAGAAATTACTACAGAGAACAAACAAACAAAACAATACCGACAAAATTTAGTATTTTCTCACTCCTATAAACCCGATGACCTAAGCCAATGGGTTAATTTTTGCCAAAGCGATCGCGTTCAAGACAAAATTAACCAAACAGAGATAGGTCAATTAGTTTGCACCATTACCCTCAAGCCATTGCTGAGTGTTTATGTTGGTCAAACTCCACCGCAAGGATGTCCAACGAAAGCACGAGGTGCAGCAACCGTCACAAATTCAATTGTTTTACACGAACAGGGGATGGAAACTTGGGACAGAGGTTTTGACACTCAAGGAAAACAGTTATGGGGTGCTAGGAAGAAGCCGTATCAATTTTTTTGGGATACGCACGAATAAATTCTAGAGGTAGATTATCTGTATCGGCGATAAAAGCTACTTCGTAAACGTTTTCGCCAATAATTTGCTGAGTAGGCTCTAATAAAACTTTTAGCGAACTGGGCAAATTATTGCCCGTCTGTTGTGCGTTGAGATACTTCTCCTGCAAATCTTGAAGCCATAAGCTCAAATCCGTAGTTAGTTCACTTAGATCAAAAGATAAGTGATAGTAGCCAACATAATGTTCGTCATTAAAGCTATCAGGAGCGGTTTTGGGTTCAGGAATTTGGATTAACTCGATTCTTCCACCTAAACCCGTAAGCCAGCAAGCTAGAGTATAACCTGTGGTAAAACGCTCCTGGACGGTGAAGCCTAATAGTTCATAAAAGGCGATCGCACGGTGAATATCGGCTGTTCGGATCGAAGCGTGATGCATGATTAAAGCAGGGGATTATTCAAAGAGAAATCGGTAAGGATAATGACGAGGAACGCCAGGCTCTTTTTCCAAAGTAAAGTTGATTATGTCCCAACAAGAATCAGCCTGATCCTCTGAACTAAAGTAGACTGACAAGCCGTATAAACGAGGACTGGCAATATTTGGAGATTCTTCTCTCCAGGGTTGGCTATGCTCTAAATAAGAACTAACCAACTCCCGATAGCGACCAGCAATCGTAACTTGGGTTGCTCGAAAACCTTCTGTATAAAGTCTATCTAGCGCTTCGTGAATTTCAAAACGAATCCCATCAGCATGAGTGTGTTGTCGATACCATTTAGATTCCCACTGTCGCCAAGATCTACCAGAAGGAAGATGAACTAGCTCTTGAGTATCTGGGTTAGCCTCAAAAGCGCCATGGCGATCGCATAAATAGGTATCAGTTAGAGTTAAGGCAGGAATTTTTTGTCGACAGTGAGGACAAATAATTTCTGTTCCAAAAATAGGATAATGTAGACTAAGATGCATATCAGAGAGATTCTTGAGGGTCTAACCACTATCCTGTACGAATCTACAAAATTTAGCTAAATAATACCGATTATTTATATATTTATCGATTCTGCGATCGCTATAAACAAGTTTTGAAAGTTTATGAGCCAAGTTAGTGAATTCCCGCCCTCTTTTTGGTCACCAGTAGATTGTTCTCAGGCTGCATTTGTTGCCAATAACGCTACTGTTTTGGGAAAGGTAACCTTAAAAGAAGGTTCTAGCATTTGGTACTCTAGCGTTGTCCGAGCAGACGTAGAAGCAATCATTGTCGGTAGATACTCCAATGTTCAGGATGGTGCAGTTCTCCATGGTGATCCGGGAATTGTGACTACCCTAGAAGATTATGTGACCGTTGGTCATCGAGCAGTGATCCATTCTGCCCACATAGAACAGGGTTGTTTAATCGGGATTGGGGCAATTATCTTAGATGGGGTAAGAATTGGCGCAGGCAGCATAATTGGCGCAGGAGCTATTGTGACCAAAGATATTGAGCCTAGATCTTTGGCAATGGGTATTCCCGCTCGACCGAAAAGAGAGACTACGGACTTAGAGGTAGAAAACTTGCGAGAACATGCACTGCACTACTACAAGTTAGCTTTGGTACATGCAGGCAAGGGAACAGATCTAGGTTTTACCACTAGAACCCAACCAAAATAATTTAGCTGATGAAGATCAAGGAAATAAATCAGTTTAATCAACAAACTCAGCCGCATAAATTTAGGTAAAGAAGTACAACAATTGTTACTTCCGTGGTAAATTTGGATGAATAAAACTTAAGAGTTATCTTATATTTCAGGATAAATTTTTTAATAGGGAGAAATAAAAACTATGGATTTTCGTCTTGTTCTCGTCTTAGGACCTTTGGCGATCGCTGCTAGCTGGGCTGTATTTAATATTGGGGCTGCCGCAGTATCACAACTACAAAGATATTTAGGAAAAGAATCTTAAACCCTAAAAGCTTGGTAACTTAAGCTTTTTCTTTTAGAAGATCCAACCAAAACCGACCTTTATCCAAGTTGATAAAGGTCGGTTTTTTGACTATTAACAGATATTAACGAGTCCCAATTAGGTAAACATTCAGAGTTAGTATTTTTTGGTCAATCAAATTGTGGAATCCACCCAAAAACCTATGTTTACCACTGTCCTTTTCCCTTTAGATGGCAGCAGAGAATCAAGGGAAGCTGCTGATACCGTTGCTAATATTGTTCGCACCTACAACAGTCGTCTCATCCTGCTCTCAGTAGTCGATGCCCAAGCCGAGAATAAGATGAGTAGTGAGCCAGAAGTGGCAAAATTACTCCAAGGTGCCAAAGCACTTTTTTCAGAACAGGGTATTGATGCTGAAACAATTGAAAGAGAAGGGATACCTTCATTCACAATCTGCGATGTTGCAGATGAGATTAATGCGGATCTAATCGTCATGGGTTCCAAGGGTTTGGGCTTAAGCGAAAATGCAAAGGAAAGTGTTAGTCACAGAGCGATCGATCTTGCGCCTTGCCCAATTCTAATCGTGCCCTAATTATCAATCCCTAGTTTCTAATGCCTAATTTTCAATAATCGCGCAGAAAAACAAAAGACGAAATATTAATATAAAGAACTAATTAACATCAAAAGCTAAAGATATGGGGTAACCTTTGGAAAGATAATTTGAACTATAGATCAACTATAGATAAGTTTGTCAAATACCTGTTGTCTAGCTGTGTAATTATGGTATGACTAATTTCATCCCACCAGAACCCCAGAATTCCCCAGAAGAGGAACGTTTACGCCAGAGAATGCGAGCACGAGTTCGCCAAGAAACACGAGACGAATGGATTGCCATTTTGGTTGCTTTCGGAACTATTGGAGCGATCCTACTATGGTCTTTAGGGCTTCGCAAAGATAGCGCTTTTTCTTCTCAGTGGAATCAAAATTTTGCGACTTCGAGAATCGAAAAAGAAGAGAAATCATTTGAGAGAAGATCCGATCAAGAAGTAGAAAGTAGTGCTAATTTCGCACCAGTAGCGGTTGCGCCTAAAGCAAAGAAACCAAGAGTAGATAATAATCTTGGCATTGCAAATCAGCCAAAAAAGAACAACCAAAATCTGAGAAACTCTCTAATTGTTGGTGCGCCTCTACTTGGTGGAGCTAAACTTGGCAATAATAAGCCAAAAGTAGAGCCAAAGCCAAAAATAGAGACAAAATCACCCGAACCGAAAGTAGAGAAGCCCCCTGTTAAGACACCCGTAAAAGAACCAGAAACTAAGGTCTCTAAACCTGAAGTTAAACCAGAACCAAAAGTTGTTGACCCAAAAACAGTAGTTTCATTTGATGATGTCACAGAAAAACACTGGGCATATCCTTTTCTCCAAGAACTGGGCAAAAAAAAGCTAGTTGGCGCAACTTCAGATAATAACTTTGAGCCAGATGCACCGATCACAAGAGCAGGGATGGCAACTCTGATTAGTCAAGCTTTTAATCAACCTAACAGCAAAAAAATTAAAAAGTTTGATGATATTAAAACTGGTAGTGACATTTCCAAAGATATTGATAAGTCTGTTGGGATTGGCTTTATGAAAGGGTATTCAGATACCGAGTTTAGACCTTCAGAAAATATCCCCAGATACCAAGTGATGGTTGCCTTAGCAACAGGTTTGGGTTTAAAGCCTTCTGGAGATCCTATCAACACGTTACAAGGATTTAGCGATCGCAAAAAGATTCCTAATTGGGCAATTAGCCAAGTAGCAGCAGCAACAGAGTCAGGGTTGGCAGTTAATCGACCTAGTTTTGGTTTGGACTCTTTAAAACCAGCTCAACCTGCTACTAGAGCAGAAGTGGCAGCCATGATTTATCAAGCCCTAAAACAACAAGGCAAAGTCCAAGAAGTTAAATCGGATTATATTATTCCGAAACCTTAATTAAGGAAGTGACTAGATCCAGCTAATTGCTTACTTAGTCAAAGAACTTCACTAAAATGGGAGTAGAGTTTTCTACTCCCATTTATTTTGGTCTTATCCTTCGACGTAGTTTGTTGGCAGAGCAATTTGACTAGCCCTCTAATCGTTATTTTTAGGAACTGCCTTGCGAATTTCGGAATAAAAATTAGTATTAATTGTGTCACTAGAGCGATCGCTAATTGCAGTGGTACGCAATCTTAAATTATCACTAGCAAACCACAGACGCTCTTCAAGCTTAGTGTTTTGATCTTTTGTCTCGACAGTTATCGTTAGTGATTGATCTTGACCCAAGATATAACTACCTAACTGATAAGCATCATTGTCGGTGATTACTTTACCAAAATTAGAATTTTCTGCACTGGGGACAAAAACCATCAAAGCAGAGCCAATCTCTTTAGGTTTGCCCCAATCAACTGAGGTATCCCAACTATAAACCAATCCTCCCAAACTAGAATCCGAATTCAGGCGATTATTTTGGCAGATGTTTTTAATTTTTTGCTCTTCAGGCAAAATTAAGTTGATTTCCAAATCAGCCTTGCTGCTTTGCGATTGTTCTGCTCCTGCATAGTAGTTAGTTTTTTGACTAAACCATTTGCCAGTACAAAGATTTAAAAAAGCTTGTATATCCATCAAATATTCGCGCAAGGGTACTGCGTCCATAGTCGCTAGACTTGGGCGTAGGGGAATTGCGAGCCTCCAATAATTGGTTTACATATTAATCCTGTAGAACGTCTTACTAGCTCAACTTTGCTAGCTGCGTATCTACCTAATCTTTTCCAGTTAAAATCACTAACTGAAATGCTTTTGCCTGTGTATCCAGAGCAGAATCCTAGCTGACCTTTATAGTTAACTAAGTCTCCTTTTCTGATGCCAAACGGAGTAGTCGTGCCTCCGTATTTGCGGCGAACACCACCTTTCGCAAACACCATCAAATGTAGCTGTCTCCTTGATATTGGTGGTTTTCTAATTACCAAGAATGGTGCATTAGTGATAGAAACATTGCCTTTCCAGGTATGACCTCTACCCTCTGAATTCTCAAAGGGTAAATAATCAATAAAAGCAAAGCTAGCTAGAGTTACTGCGTCTACTGCATGAGTGGCAGGAGTGATGTCACCTTTAGAATGCTTCTGCTTTTCCAACCCTAGATGTTTTCTAAGGTTAGATGTTTGCCATCCTAATCTTTTGGTTATGGGTGCAATTTTAGATAACTGCTCTAATATCCAGGCTTGAACAACCATTACAGGAGAAAAACCTCTTCCTGATTTTGCTTTCTTTCTACCAGATGTTAGGTCAACATCTGCTTTGCAGTATTCGTAAATGATTGAACTAATGGGATATACCTTGACTAGCTCGGTTACTACCCTAAGTAGAAGCTGACAATTAGCCCTAATACTTGGGGGTAATTTACTTTGTTTACGATTGCTAAACCTTTTTTGTTTATGCGCTCTAAGCTCAAACGATAGCTTACGATTAATCCTTCTACTACGACGGTTACGGCGCATTGAAGCTCGTTGCTCCATGCGCTTTTTAACGGTTTCAAAGGGTAGGAAAATATGTGAGGTAAACAAAGTCACTTTGCTACTCTGAACCCCAACAGAACCGTAATGTTTACCAGGGTCTATTCCACAGCTAATAAGCTGTGTTTCTTCGCCTGATGGGGTGAATGTTAGTTGAATATAGTATTGGTTGAGTTTGTCCCACTTACCAATTGCCTTGCCGTCCCTAACTAGTTTCCTAGCTTTTGATGGCTTGGTTGGCATTAATGGTTTTCCTTCTGCTGATATTACTGGTACTCGATTCATAAGAGATAATCCTATTTAAAGTTTGAGCAAGGAAGCGCGTCGAGGTTTCCTCGACAAGCGCAAGTCTTGCTTTAAGTTCCTTCGACCAACTTAATTAGAATGTCTTGCCACTACGCCCGACTGCGCCTAACAGTCTTGGAGAGGTACGGGTTAGGAAAACGCCCGAACGTCCGTATCAAATTAAGTCTCTTTGGTCTAGTCAACTCTCAGCTAAGTTAGGGCTTGGCATGCTGCGTCCACTGCGTCCTCGAAGGAGGATACCCCAAAGGGTTGGTCGTAGTCGTTGACTGAGGTTGCTGTTTCGGTCATTAAAGTTTTATTCTATTCGGGTTGCTGGCGCGTACATAATTGTGGAATTTGCACAATTATTCTTCAAACTAGATTTATCCGAGCTAACTAAATTTATTAAGACTAAATTGTCTAAGAGAAATTGTATAGAAAGATAGTGGGTTTGTATATAATTCAATGACGTCAACCGAGGCAATCCTAATTTAAGTAACTAAGCCTATGATCCACCAAGACAAGACACAAAACTTAGTCACAGAGTATACCTCTTTGTGTCTCGCTATTGACAAGCTACTAGATAAACAGACAAAAAGTTGGGGTTGTTTCCAGGTCAAAAA
>CALKUU010000298.1 GCA_937996665.1 uncultured Xenococcaceae cyanobacterium
AGGCATCTAAGATCTCTTCACAGCGATCCAAAGTATCTTTAAAGACAGTTTGGGTTTTATATAATTGCTCTCCCATGCCTACATACTGTGAGCCTTGCCCTGTAAACAAAAAAGCAATTTTTCCAGATTGAGATTGTTGACTAAGACCTTTACTGTTCTTAATTTTTGAGAAATCGTGATTAAGCTCTATCGCTTGTAATTGCTCCAGTAAATCAGCCGAGCTATGAGCAACTATAGCCAAGCGATCGCCAAAATGAACTCTGTTACTAGCTGTGTGACAAATATCTGCGAGAGAAATATCAAAATTTTGAACTAACTTTTGCTGATAACTAGTCACTAATTCTTGCAAAGCTTGAGGACTCTTGGCAGAGAGAGGTAGTAAATAAGCTGGTAGAGTCGAACTTGATGCTTGAGGAGTGTCAACAACTTGAGGCGTAAATTCTTCCAAAATCAGATGGCAATTAGTCCCACCAATTCCTAGAGAATTAACCCCTGCTCTACGAGGATAATCAGAAACTTGCCATTCTCTTAGTTGAGTGTTGACAAAAAAAGGACTATTAGCAAAATCGATTTGCGAGTTAGGCTCACAAAAATGCAAACTAGCAGGAATTTGCTGATGATAGATCGCTAAAGTAGTTTTAATCAAACCGACAATACCCGATGCCATTTGCAAGTGCCCAACATTTGTTTTAACAGAGCCGATCGCACAGTAATTCTGGTTCTGATTTGGTTCTACCTGATCTTGTTCTGACTGAACTTGATCTACCTGCCAAGCTTTAGTTAAAGCAGCAATTTCTATGGGATCGCCTAGTTTAGTACCCGTTCCATGGGCTTCCACATAGTCAATCGTGTTAGGTTTCACATCAGCACAAGCTAAGGCTTCAGCAATAACCCTAGCTTGACCCTCTACATTCGGAGCCAAATAGCCAACTTTAGAACCACCATCATTATTAACAGCACTCCCTTTTATTACTCCATAAATACGATCGCCATCAGCGATCGCTTTATCCAAGGCTTTTAAAACAACAATCCCCGCACCACTACCAAAAATAGTTCCCGCAGCCTGATTATCAAAAGCCCGACAATGACCGTCAGGAGAAAGAATCATTCCTTCTTGATAGAGATAACCCATCTTTTGCGGAGTTTGGACAGATACCCCTCCAGCTAAAGCAAGATCACATTCTCCACTGCGAATACTTTGACAAGCAAGATGAACAGTGACCAGAGAAGTCGAACAAGCAGTTTGCACAGTCACGCTAGATCCTTGCAGGTTGAGCTTATAAGAAGTTCGAGTTGCCAAATAATCTTTGTCGTTAGCAACTGTCACCTGAAAACCAGCCATCGAACTCAGATTGAGTGGCTGTAAATTAGCCGCGCTATCTGGTTGAGTTGATTGGGGATAAATATGATTAGGTAAATAAGTATTCGCTCCACTGCCACCATATAAAGAGATCGAGCCTTGATATTCAAAGGGATTGTAGCCAGCATCCTCCAGGCTTTCCCAAGCACATTCGAGAAATAAACGCTGTTGAGGATCGAGTAGTTTTGCTTCTTTTGGAGTGTAACCCCAAAACTCCGCGTCAAAGTCTTCAATCTGATCTAAAACAGGACTAGCTCTTACATAATTAGGATTATTAGCTAAGTCTGGATCAACACCTGAAGCGATCGCATCTTGAGCATCAAAAAACTCAATCGATTCGATTCCCTGACTCAGATTATGCCAAAACTCTTCTAAATTATTAGCCCCAGGAAAACGGCAAGCCATCCCAATAATTGCCACATCCTTAATTTTGGTTGCACTGCGACGAGCTTTACCTCTGTCTCTAGCTTGTTGAATAGCAAAATCTTGAGATTCACCCCTCAGATTATTTAAACTAGCTGCCAAAGTTGCAATTGTTGGGTATTGAAATAGAGAGGTAGCATCGAGTTGAGAAAATTGACTTTGCAACTTACTCAACAACTCCATCAATAAAATCGAATTACCACCCAACTCAAAAAAGTTGTCTTGGGTACTAATATTTTGAAGTTTAAGAACTTGCTGCCAACTATCTACTAAAAACTGTTCGACCTGATTTGCTGGTAATTCTTGGCTAGATAAAGTGCGATCGCTAGTTAAGGCAAAAACTTCAGCAATTAGTTGAGCAAATTTCCTTGCCTCAAATCCCTGAACTAATCGCGATCTTTGAATTTTGCCGATCGCGGTTTTGGGAATATCTGCTTTAGCTACAGGCAAAAGATAGCAAGGAACAACTCCCAGCTTCTGAAATAGAGTTTTGCGAATTTGAGCAATTAAATCACGAACAAAATCAGGATTGTTATTCTCAGCATGAAAAAAAATTGCTAACTGTTCTTGATCATGCTCGTCTTTAACCCCACAAGCTGCCGTATAAGAAGCAGCAACCCCAGCAAGATCATTAACTACAGCTTCAATTTCATGGTTGTAATAATTAACGCCATTGAGAATAATTACTTCTTTTTGGCGACCTGTAATAGTTAACTCTCCAGACTCAATAAATCCTAAATCCCCCGTCTTAAACCAACCATCAGTGGTGAATATTTCTTGGTTTAAACTCGGTCGCTGATAATAGCCAGAGGTAACCGTTAAACCTTTAACTTGCAGTTCCCCAATAGTCTTTTCTGGAAGAACTTGATTCTGCTCATCAACTATTCGCAGCGAAATACCAGGAATAGGTTGACCAACGGAGACAGTCTTCCTCTCAGCATTATGATTAGCAACTAAACCAAAACTATGAGAATGACTTATCCCCGAACAGGTTTCCGACATCCCGTAACCAGGACTAACTACTGTTGGCTTAAGTTGATAAGTTTGCAACGCCTCTAAAAACTTGGTGGTGGTTGTCCCAACTACTGCCTCAGCACCATTACCCATCCAACGCACACAAGATAAATCCCAATTTCGATACTGCGTTTTTTGAGCTAGTCTCTCGGTGACCAGATTATAAGCAAAATTAGGACTCCAGGTAGCCGTAACGCGATCGCAATCAATCAAATCCAACCACTTTAAAGGGTTTTGCAAAACTAACTGGCTAGCAACTTGAATTTGATTACAGCCTAAATAAACCTCAGTCAGATGAAACATCACCAGACTAGCCACATGTTCCAAAGGCATCCAATTAAGCGTAATATCTTCAGCAGAAATACGATTAACCGTCGCCATCCCATAGATACTGGCTAAAATATTTCTCTGAGAAAGCATTACGCCTTTAGGCTTACCTGTACTGCCTGAAGTGAAAAGCAACAGAGCTAAATCGTCGAGATCGCTTTCGTGCCAATTATGATCTGGAGGATGGTTTTGTAAGTCTTCGACTGTGGCGATCGCAGGATAAGCAATTTTCTGATCACTCACCAAATTCTCTATACCTGTAAATAAAGACTTTTCAGTAATAATTAACTGACAATCAAACTCACAAACAGAAGCCAATTTACTGCGATCGCTAACTAACTCAACACCTAAGGGAATCGGCACAAACCCACCAAGAAAACAAGCCCAAAGACTACTCAAAAAATAGTCAGGTGTTGATAATTGCAAAATTACCTTAGCCTGCGGTTCCAATCCTAATGCTCTAAGTCCAGCTAAAATTTCTGCTGCGCTAGTCAGTAGCTGCTCATAAGATTGAAACTTAAAATTATTTTCTGAAGAATAATATTTAATTCCCGTAGTCAGAGATGCTGATTTTTCAAGAGCTTGAGGCAAATTATGCTCAGAGAAAAAAGCAGGGGAAATAGTTTCTCCATGACGAATGGCAAGAATTAATGGTTCTGAACGAGATTGCTCCATCAATTAAATTTAGATACTTAACAGCCTGCGAAAAAAATCAATTTCTGAGTTAATTTATAACAGATTAGCTTGATTCACATACCTTTTATTGAATAAAGTGTAGCTCAGTCCAAATTAAATAATTACGGAGAATTTCTAGAGAATTTAGCTAGCTAAAAGTGCAGAATCCGAAAGAATGCAAAAGATTAGACTTAACATTTTTGATGAAACTCTTCGTGATGGAGAACAGCAAGTAGGTATTTTTTTTGATCCTCAAATCAAATTGGATTTAGCTAATTTGATTACAGCTACAGGGGTTCAAAAAATAGCATTAATGCCAGCTATCCATAATACAGAAGCCGAACTACTTACCAAGTTAATTAAACAGGGATCTCCACAAACATTTGCTGCATCAACAATGATGGCTCCCCAATACATCGACCAAGCCGTCGCATGCGGAGTTAAGCATATTATTTTGTTTCATGCAGTTAGCGATCGCCTTTTATGGTTAAGAGACTCTACATATAAAATTACCAATCAATCTCAAGAAAAATCATCTGCAACTTTAGACCCAGCTCAAGATAATGCCGCTATTGCCAAGATTCGTCAGGCAATGCAAGCAAAAGTTATTACTAACTGTGAATATGCAGTAAGTAGAGGTTTACAAGTATCTTTTGCAGCAGAAGATGCAAGTCGAGCAAATTTAGCTTTTTTAGCAGATTGTATTAATAAATTTCAGCCCTATCTAGATAATTTTTTACTCTGCGATACTGTTGGCATTCTTACACCAGTCACAACCACAAAGTGGATTAAACAACTACGTGAGCTAACTCAAGATCAATTGCCGTTAATGGTTCATTTTCATAACGATCACGGTTTAGCACTAGAAAATACGATCCAAGCTATTGTAGCTGGAGCTAAAGGAATTTCAGGTACTTTTGGAGGTATTGGGGAAAGAGCCGGAAATGTCGCTTTATGCCAAGTTTTAAATGGTTTAAAGCTTCGCTATGGCTGGCAAGTCGAAGGCATTGATTATCAAGCATTTGAGGCAGTATTAACTTATCAAAAACAACATAATATCCTTGCCAATCAACCTTATTCTCCAGAGACATTACGCTGTGAGACAGGTATTCATGTTGACTCTCTATTAAGAGATCGCAGTAGTTATTATCTCTTCCCTAATGGTGAACCTGAAATTTGGTTTGGCAAATTTAGTGGCGCTAGCAATTTTAAATACTTATTTGAAAAGAAATTGGGGCAAGTTTTATCTTCTGATCAATATCAAAAGTTTCGTGATCTGATTAAAGTTCAAGCGATCGCTCAAAAAAAATCTTTTTCAGCCGAAGAAACAATCAACATTTTAGAAAGCAACCAACTTATAAATAATCCACAATCTTAAAAGGATGCTACATAGACTACAAGAAATGATAAGATACATGAAATTTGCCAGACTGTTATGATTGTTTGACCGAATAAGTTGAGGACTATTGTTAACCCTAATTATGACTAATCCGAAGTTAACCAAAATCCTATCTAGTTGCTTACTCAGCATGGCGATTGTTTTCCCTGCTGTAGCTCAAGAAGTTGAACCCCAGACAATAGAGTCTAATATCGCTCAAGCAACGGAAAATAATAAACGTCCTACTCCTGATCTGTTTTTAAGTCCCTCAGGAGGAGAAAAATTAATGAGCGAAGCTAGTACAGCGATCGATAATCAACAGTATGATGTTGCTGCTGACAAGTTACAGAAAGCCAGACAGGTTTTTAATCAGTTGTCTAACTTCTATTTACAGTTATTCAATAATTTTTCAGGTATAGATAACCGCGTAGCTCAAGCACAAAGAAATAAAGCTCTCACTACAGGACAACAACGTGATGAAGCTACCTATCAACTAGCTTTAGTTCACCGAGCAGAAGAAAAAACAGAATTGTCTATTCCTTTGCTTGTTCAAGTAGTTAATTCCCAAAACCCCACTACTGAATTAGGCAAAAAAGCCTATCAGCAGCTTTATGAGATTGGTTTTGTAGATGAACCATTTACAGGTGCGAAACCCAAACCCAGATCTCAACCTGCACCCAAAAAATAAATTTTCAGTAACAATCAACCAAAATTCAGCCAAGATTCTAATAGTGCCATTCGGATAACACTAATTGTCCCAGGATTCAACATCAGGCAAAATTAGTTGCTAATAGCTATTAGTTTTTATACGCAAGATATTATGATCAGTCCCCAGCAAGTCGAAACCATGATCAAAGAAAAGTTTCCTGAAGCTGAAGTAAAAGTAGCAGGAGATGGAGAACACTTTGAAGCCGTTATCGTTTCCTCACAGTTTGCTGGTGTCAACCGAGTTAAGCAACATCAAATGGTCTACGCGGCAGTAACCGAAGAGATGAATTCGAATGTGATTCATGCCCTATCATTAAAGACTTATACCCCAGAGTCTTGGCAAACTGCTGGTCAATAATTACAAGTTTGTTAGCAAACTGCAAAATTATCTAGATAAGCTCTTGGTAAAAACTGTTATTTATTCTTTTCACTGAGGTTCAAAATTATGACACCAGAATTAAAAGCAAAAATCGATAAAATAGTTACCGACAACAAAGTTATGGTCTTTATGAAAGGCTCTAAATTGATGCCACAATGTGGATTTTCTAACAATGTTGTTCAAATTATGAATACTTTGGGCGTACCTTTCGAAACATTAGATGTTTTAGATAATCCTGATATTCGCCAAGGAATTAAAGAATATTCTAACTGGCCTACTATTCCCCAGATTTATATCAATGGTGAGTTTGTTGGCGGTTCTGATCTTGCGATCGAGCTTTATCAGAGTGGTGAACTTCAACAAATGGTAGAAGTTGCTCTAGCTTCTTAGGCAGTTATTGATAATCTAATTTCGGATCTAATTGTTGGGGGTTTAGCGATGCTAGATCCCTAATTTTTTTGTTGTCAAAATCGCAATCACCAAACATATTTCATCACACTCAAAAAAGTTGACTAAATTAAATCGAGCAGTTGTCGTCATTACTGGAGCGACAGGGGGTTTTGGCGTTGAATTTGCCAAGCAATTGTATCAAGCTGGCAGTCGCCTCATTTTGAGCGATCTTAGTCAAGATTCGCTATCTCAAACAGTAACTCTAGTAAAACAATCGGTTGAGCCTAATTTCTCAACAAATTCCAACAAGTGCGGAGAAATTATTAGCTGTATAGAAACAGACTTAAGCGATCGCCAAGGTCGAGAACTTCTCTATGAGCAAATTAAAGCTCTCAATCTGCCTGTAGATATTTTGATCAATAATGCAGGAATTGGCATATTTGGCAGAATGGATGAAGTGCCTGTAGAGCATTGGGAAAAACTAATGCAAGTTAACTTGATTGCCCCAATGGCTTTATCTGCTCTGTTTGTTAAAGATATGATTAATCGTCAACAGGGTCATATCGTCAATATTTCTTCTTTGGCTGGTTGGTTTTCTTCTGCCGGAATGGCTCACTACAGTGCTAGCAAGTTTGGGTTACGGGGTTTTAGCGAAGGTTTAGCGAACGAAGTCAAGGAATATAATGTCAAGGTAACTGCTGTTTATCCTTTTTTTAGTCGCACCCCAATTTTAAATTCTCCTCGCTATGGCACTTTAGCTAAGCAAACTAATGATTTTGCGGATAAGTCTGTCAGCGATCCCGCAGATGTTGTAAGAGAGACCATTAAGGCTATTAAGAGCGATCGCCCTGCTGTTTTTCCCGATCCTGTTGCCAAACAAGTCTATATTCTCAAAAGACTTTTTCCTCGTTTGTTTGATTGGCTAGTTCGTAAAGTTAGTTGACATCAAAATTATCTATCTGCAATTTGGTCAAGCGATCATTATCCAGTTAAAGAATAGATAGTAATTAAATAATTGAGAAGGGAACCATTAATTATTTAAATTACCAAAATCACTCCTCTGAAGCATGAATTCTCTTAACCTGAAAGCCTTCAATACTATCCTCAAAACGGTCAAAAATGACATGCATTTCATCATAAGAAACAGCAATTGAAATCCCCCGATTATTCTTGCATTTGACCTGTAATAAAGTTTTGAATCCACCATACTTTTGATTAGTATAAAAAGTTTTCGGACAAGTAGGGCTAATAAAACCTTCAATAGCAAGCTGATTTAAAGCAGCAATACCCAATGGACTATGCAAAATATATTTCCATATTTGTTTTGTTTCTTCTGCTGTCATTAATTTCCATTCATCTGATTGAAGCTGATTTTTAGAAACCAGTATTGTGGTTTGAGAAACTTCAGAATCAGTTACAGAGTTAATTGATTTACAACCAGAAATTATCAAGAATATAGCAAAAATCATAAAACATCTAACTACATTACTCCGATTTACATTAGCCGAAGAAGATTTAAAAAATTGCATATTAGTCAAGATCAAAACATCCATTAGTTATCATAGCGATTATCCAGATCTCTCAGGAATATAGAATTTAATGTAAGGAGATCGCTTAATCAATAATTAAAACTGACTTATTTTGTAAATATTTTTTGAGTGGCAGTGTGCCAAAACGTAGTTTAATACTTAGTGTTAAAAGTACGAAAATAAATTGAATCGATGGCAACTTATTTAGTTACAGGGGCAAATCGTGGGATCGGCTTAGAGTATTGCCACCAACTAAAAAAGCTAGGACATTACGTCATTGCAGCATGTCGTTCTGCTTCTCCAGAATTGATCAGCATGCAACTCAACATTGTTAACAATATTGATATTACCTCTGACGCTTCTGTGCAAAATTTGGTCGAATCTATCGGGCAACAGAAGATTGATGTTTTGATTAATAATGCTGGCATCGTCGAACGCATAGCCCTCGGTAATCTAGATTTTAATAGTATTAGAAAGCAGTTTGAAGTAAATGCGATCGGTACGCTACGTGTCACCCATGCATTGCTAAATAATCTTGCTGACAATGCCAAAGTAGCTATCATGACTAGTCGCATGGGTTCGATCGCTGATAATACCTCAGGCGGTTCCTATGGCTATCGTATGTCCAAAGTTGCCCTCTCGATGGCAGGAAAATCTCTAGCTCATGATCTCAAACCAAGAGGAATCTCTGTAGCAATTCTCCACCCTGGTTTGGTGCAAACTCGCATGACAAATTTTAATGAGTCTGGGATCACTACAGCAGAATCAGTCAAAGGTTTACTACAAAGAATTGAAGAGTTAAATCTCGATAATACAGGCACTTTTTGGCATGCTAATGGCGAAATCTTACCTTGGTAAAAATAGACTAGGGAACGATAAGCTAGAAATAGCAAGCAAAAATTAAGTGATGGCAGCCAAGATCAAGACAGATCAAATCAAGACAGAAAAAAAGCACCTCATTATTGGCGCAGGATTTATTGGGCTAGGGATCGCTCAAGCTCTCAAAGCAGCAAACATTGCTTACGATCAGGTAGATAAAAGCGATCGCCTTGGTGGCAATTGGTATCATGGCGTTTACACCACAGCCCATATAATTTCTTCACGGAAAATCACCCAATTTACAGATTTTCCTATGCCCGCAGATTATCCCGATTTTCCCAGTGCGGCACAGATGTTGTCTTATTTAGAAAATTTTGCCGACCATTATGATTTACCTGGCAATATCGAGCTAGAACGAGAAGTTAAGCTAGTCAGACCGATCGCCAATAACTTATGGTCAGTTGATTTTGCGAATGGCGAACAGCGCATTTATAAGGGAGTTATTATGTGCAATGGTCATCATTGGCATCAAAGATTCCCTAAATTTAAAGGTAATTTTGACGGCGAAATAATTCACTCCAAAGAATATAAAAAACCAGAACAACTTCGAGACAAAAGGGTTTTAGTCATTGGTGGAGGTAATTCTGCTTGTGATATTGCAGCTGAGGCTGGTCGGGTTGGCAGTAAATCAATTTTGAGTTTACGCGAATCGGTCTGGTTTTTACCCAAAGCGATCGCTGGTGTTCCTTTTTGCGATCTCGTGCAATGGTGGATGCCAGAATGGTTTCAGAGAATGCTTGCTTATCTCGTGATTAGATTTACTTTTGGAACTCATCAAAGTTACGGTCTAGAAAAACCTCAACACCAAATTTTCACCAAACACCCCACTCTAAATAACGAAGTACCCTATTATTTACAACATGGGCGGATTATTCCCAAGCCAGAGGTCAAGCTTTTAGATGGCAAAGAAGTTGAATTTAGCGACAATACAAAAGCAGAAATCGATTTGATTGTCTGTGCGACTGGCTATTATGTTTCTTATCCTTTTTTACATCCAAGTTTGCAGCGCGTACGTGGCTCGATTGTCGACTGTTATGCAGGCTCTTTTTTAGATGATTACAAAGGATTGTATTTTATGGGCTGGGGGCAAGCAAGAGGTGGTGTCGGCTCCTTGATGTCTGCCTATGCACCAATTTTTGCTCGTTTGCTCCAGCTCCAAGACCAAATCAAGATTCCCCTAGGCTTAGTATTTCGAGAACTCGGACAAACTCTTCCCAAAACTCATTTAGGAGATCCGCAGAAAACTTTCCTCCAACTCAAATTTCTGAGGATGGTATTTAAACTCTTAGAGGCAAAAGCACGCAAATTAGATCGCCAATACAATCACTTCCAAAATATTCCTCTAGAAGCTCCTGTTCAAGATAAATCATTGATTAATTCTTGAGATATCAATGAAAAAAATATTAATTGTAATTTTCGTTCTCATCGCTAGCTTTACTAGCTTTACACTTCCTGCTCAAGCACTATTAAGAGAACATCATCAATCAAAAGATGTTCTTATCTATCATGCTCAACACTCAATCAAAGATCGAAAACAAAGAGCTTGGCAAATAATTTTATTTCCCGAAACCCATAGCAAATCTGCTACCAAGTATTACTTACGTTTAGTTGGTTTTCCTGAGCTAGTCGATTTTATTCATCCCCAGCCCTTAGAAATCATTACCTCTTCAGGAAAAATTCTCATCGCCAAAGATGTCTTTGCCTCAGAAAATCCAGCTACCAATGTTGGTCAATATGATCTGACAGAAATTCTGCCCGAGTTGCCAACTAAAGGCTCTCTAAAATTAATTTGTCCTGCAATTAGTACTGGTAATTCTAGTCAACAAGAACAGGCGATCGCTTTATCAATTTCGGCATCAATGCTAACTGAATGGCAATGGTTACAACAGAAATATCATTAAAAGAATAAAAACTGTTAACACTATGTCTCTTAAATTAATTCGTTAGATTAGAAAATCCAAAAAGTAACCTCTCAGATTACTTACGTAAAGAAATGTTACATTTCTTGAGATCTTAAAGATTTTTTACAGAGTAAATTATGGAGAGTTTAATTTTGAAGAGTCATCGACCAACACATATGCTATCTATATGTATATAAAATCGATGGTTCTTTTTTTTTGCAATCAAACAGAACCACAATCACGCAGATTTTTTTAAGTTAAAAACTTTTTGAGGCAAAGAAAAAAGCTTCGGGAGTCTTGCCGTGTTTCGACCCCGAAGCTTTTCTCTTTTACACTTACTCCTCACACATTCATAATATTATTCGCTTTTACTAGGATTGGCAATATTAATATGGACACTTTACAAATTGGCACAAGCTTAATGGTTAGTTGAGACAATAAACTCATTGAGCAAAACTAATTTCTGTAATTTAACTACTAAATTTAACGGGTACGGTAGGATTTGAACCTACGACCGACCGCTTAGAAGGCGGTTGCTCTATCCCCTGAGCTACGTACCCCAATTTGCTGTGATTGAAAACTTTAAAAGAACAACCTAGCAATTGCTTTCAAAATAATCATAATCTGGTTAAGACTATCGAAGCAACTAACATTATACATAAAACTTCGATGAATGAACGTTTCTCTCGCAAGTTGTTCCTTGTTAAAAAGAAGTTACCCAATAGCTGTGAAGCAATCAAAAATAGCTTAGTTTTTTTCCTATCATTATGCGAACAACCATAAGTATCTATAATGATTAAGTAATGTAAATTTTGGCTAGGATACAATCCCTTTATGCGCGTAATTCTAATGACTGGCAAAGGAGGAGTTGGTAAAACTTCTGTTGCTGCTGCCACAGGTCTTCGTTGTGCCGAGTGTGGACACAAAACTTTGGTACTAAGTACCGATCCTGCACACTCATTGGCAGATAGTTTTGATATGGAGCTTGGTCATGAACCCAAACAAGTTCGTCCCAATTTGTGGGGAGCCGAATTAGACGCTCTAATGGAGTTAGAAGGGAATTGGGGAGCAGTCAAACGCTACATCACTCAAGTATTGCAAGCTAGAGGATTAGATGGAGTTCAAGCCGAAGAACTAGCAATTTTGCCAGGCATGG
Organism: uncultured Xenococcaceae cyanobacterium; assembly: GCA_937996665.1. Lineage (GTDB taxonomy): Bacteria > Cyanobacteriota > Cyanobacteriia > Cyanobacteriales > Xenococcaceae > Hyella. The sequence goes on from CALKUU010000298.1 coordinate 12,120, forward strand.
ACGAAATCTTTGGTCTAGTCCGAATGAAACGCCACTATGACGAAAGCGATTTTGACGTTTTGATAATTGACTCAGCCCCAACAGGAACAGCTCTCAGATTACTGAGCTTACCTGAAGTTGGTGGCTGGTATATGAGAAGGTTTTATAAACCCTTTCAAGGCGTATCTGCTGCCTTAAGACCTTTGGTCGAACCTCTCTTCAAACCGATCGCTGGTTTTTCCTTACCCGACAATGAGGTTATGGATGCACCCTTTGAGTTTTATGAGCAAATCGAAGCTCTCGAAAAAGTCTTAACCGATAATACTCAAACTTCAGTACGGTTAGTCATGAATCCTGAAAAAATGGTAATCAAGGAGTCATTGCGCGCTCATGCTTATTTGAGTCTCTATAATGTGGCAACTGATATGGTGGTTGCCAATCGAGTTATTCCCGATGTCGTTAACGATCCTTTCTTTGAGCGTTGGAAAGCCAACCAAGAAGTTTATAAAAAAGAAATTTACGATAATTTTCATCCCTTACCCATCAAAGAAGCACCTTTATTCTCTGAAGAAATGTGTGGCTTAGCAGCTTTAGATCGACTCAAAGAAATACTCTACGGGGACGAAGATCCTAGCCAAGTCTATTACAAAGAAAATACTATCAAGATTGTTCAAGAAGACGGTCAGTACAGTCTTGACCTATATCTTCCTGGAATCCCCAAAGAACAAATTCAGTTAAATAAAACTGGGGATGAACTCAATGTAAGGATTGGTAATCATCGCCGTAATTTAGTTTTGCCTCAGGCTCTAGCTGCGCTCAATCCTACTGGCGCGAAAATGGAAGAAGATTACTTAAAAATTAAATTTAGTTAAATATAACAAGTCAATAGCTCAAAGGTTCAAAACTACTAATTTTGGAGTTTGAGTAATTGTTGTTGCACCTCTCGATAGAAAGGGCCGCGGCTATCATAGCGGTTTTTTAATTGATTAAATCGGGAAAAAGACAAGTTATTTTGTCTAACAATTCGATGCGTCTGGTTACAGTAATTGTTGGCTATTCCTCGAATATTAGGAGGAATATTACGCATAGTTTCTGAGCGATCGCACACAATTGGGGGCGGTGCTTGATTGACTATCGATTTAATTTCTTGATAAGTTTGCTGCCTGAGAACTTCTACTTGAAAACCAGCCCTGGCGTAATCACGAATTTCTGATGGAGTATATTCCTGAGCATAGGCATAATTATGCCAAGTTAATGATTTTTGGGAGCCAGAATAAGTAGGGAGCAAAACTCCAAATACCGCAGTAATCGACAAAAACTTGGTAGCTAAAACTAGCCGATTCAATTTGTGATTACTAATAATAAAATTAAACATAATATTTGGATCAGACTCAGGTAAATATAAAGTTAAGATTGCTATTTATTTGGAAGGTTTTTAGC
>CALKUU010000299.1 GCA_937996665.1 uncultured Xenococcaceae cyanobacterium
ATTTGGGGAGAGATTAAAGGTACGAAAAATTAGTTTTCTCAACAAAAGCATTTAAACTTTAAGTGAATAGACCTACTATCGATAAAACTAACCAAAATCTCTTAACTCTTCAACTGCTCGATAATCGTGATGTTCAGTAGGATTGTAATTATTGACAGCAAAATGAAGTTGCAGAAACAGACGACGAGTACTTTTGGGAACACTCCCACGGTGAAAGCAAAAAGTGTCTTCAATAAATCCTGATCCAGCTTTTCCTGTTAGAGAAATGATTTTATTTTCACCATAAAAATTTTTTAATTGCTGTTCTGCGGGTCTACGACTAAAGTAGTTGGCTTCATGGAAAAAAGCTCTTAGGCGATGACTACCCAAAATACAGATATGAGGGCCAGCATCCAAGTCAACATCAGTTAAATAAAAAGAAAATCGAATACTAGCAAAATCATCTAAATCATAGTGATACTGACAAAATCCTAGTTGATCCGAATCATAAGAAGAATCTTCTACGGGGAAAGTCCAATATAGACTCGCTCCTGTATACTTTGCTTTTTTGCCAATATAAGTAGTGGCAATCTGCCAAATTTTAGGATCTTGAGCTAATTTTCTTATTGCAGAGCAGGACTCGCTAACATTAAAGTATTTAGCAACAAAAAATGGTTTATCATATGCTGCATCAAGTTCTCTTTTAGCATCAATTTTAAAGCCAAAGTGGGGTTTTCCGCCTCCATAACATTTACTCGCATAAACGAAATCCAAAATTTCTTTAACAATGCTTTCAGGAAGGGAAATACAATCAAAAATCCCATCTTTATTTAAAGAATTAATCGCTTTATGTGAATCTAATTCAGGAAATAATGAAGCTTTTCTAGTAATAGGGTTACTAGCTGAAAAGAAAACTTGATAAATTTGCTGATGAATGAGTCTTACTAGTGTGAATCTTGCCAAAAGAAATACTAGAATCCATCTGGGCTTTAGGACAACTTGTTTGAGAAAATAATCAATGCGATCCTGAAAAGGGATTTGCCTTTTTATCGACTCCGATTCGGTAAATACTTTCTCGAAATTTGTCATTTTTATGGAGCCTAAGTGGCATTTCAAAAAAACATGCTTAATTAAACTAGATATATCAGGTAAATAAAAATACCAGAATTAAAAAGATAATTCTAGTTTCATCTAATAATAATTAACAATCTAGCTTTAACTAATCATAGCAAAAAAGCTCAATAAAGTATCAAGTTAATAACAATATAAGTCAATACTATTTTTACTTATTCCTATTTGCTTAAAATAGCTTAGTCCACTTCATTCCTATTACTTTCAATATCAGATAAACACATTAATTAATCTATTTTTGAATGACAAATTTTATAGTTTTAGAAATTGAGTTGGCTGCCTTTTCGGGAGTATGTTGCTTGATAATTTGTTGTGACTTTTGCCCCATAGCAAAGGCAGAAATTTTTTTATCGATAAATAAACTCATCAATTCGGCAATTTGGCTTGGTTGATGAGGGTCAAAACAGTAACCGTTTTCTCCTTCAACAATTAGCTCAGCAGAGCCAGCAAAATTAGAGCATAAAACTGGTTTCCCAAACATCATTGCTTCCAAAACAACCATGCCCCAAGTATCTTCAAAAGTGGGAAAGACAGAAACATCTGCCAATTCATAGTATTGCCCTAGTCTTCCGTAATCTAAATTGCCCAACCACTTTACATTTGAGGTCAAACCATATTTTTCTATCAAGGTTTCATATTCAGCTCTTTTCCAACCTTCACCTGCAATCAACAGTGTAAAACTAGTCTTATTTTCTGTTTGAAGTAGATGACAAGCGTCAATTAACTTATCGAGACCTTTGCGCGGAATAATTTGCCCTACATAAAGAAAAATTGGATGTTGCAAATTAGAGCATTCTGGAATAAAACCGTCGCTATATTGTTGAAGAGATATTTTAGCTGGGACTAGATAAGGCTTAGCAAACACCTTGCTAGAATCTACCTGTAAAAATTCAGTAAGATACTTTTCCCCGGCCTTACTATTGGTAATAAAGGCATCAGTCGCGCGAACCATTAGGCGTCGAAGTGCTATCCGCCATAAAGAATCCCGAAAATCAACACCATTCGTACTACCTTCTAGAATAAGGATCACACGCCAACCTGTCCAAATTTTGAGGATCAGCGCAAACATTGTCCAAAGACAAAAGCCATCGACAAAGACAATCTGAGAAGGACTCCGTAAAAGGTAAAAGATAATTTTCGGCGATAAATAAATTATTCCTGGATCGTACTTTGGTCTTTTATTGGCTTTGTAAGAACCGATAAATTTAATCTTTCCTACTTGTTGAACTTGGAACGAATCCTGATAACCCCAGGCAAAACCAGACCAAAATCCAGTATAAATTTTTGTGAGAGGATAAATTTTCGTGATTTCAGCAATTATAGGTTGCCAGTGTAAATTGATTTTTTTAAGGAGTAATATTGGTCGAAGCTCTGAAGCTTCCTGAGCAGAAGGTACTGGTTTAAATTTATTCCGAAGAAATTTAGTGGTGGTTGATTTCAACATGACAATTTTTTTCTAAAGAGATACTGATTGTCTTGATTCCTACTTTTAGAGTTACTAACTGAGGGGAAACAGAAATAATACTTGCGTTGGGAGAAGGCACAATTCCTTTAGCGGGTATTAAAATCCAGGCAAATGTACAAGAACTTTTTATCTGCGTAGAGTAGATTGCCGTAGTACTGGGCATTTTAACGTTATAGTTCGAACTCCACCAACCTTGTACTGGGTTATCTGAACCTCTTACGAGCTTAGTATCCCACTTTAAGTCGCTAACGGGAATAATGCGTAAATTACCAAGACCAGGATCGGCACTTACCACAGATTGAGTTTCTATCTTTACTGTGCAATCAGGATGAAAATGCCAAAGAGGTTGAATTTGATGAGGTCGTTCAACTTTGAGACTATCTAAAACAATCCAAAATTGATTTCGTAGGTAAATCATCCTTCTTGTATGGCTAACTTTATCCCTGATATTGTTAAAACCACGGTCGAAAATACCCTTAGCAAAATCATACTCTGGGGTGATGTGGAAATCTTCATGACTAACTTTAGGTTCTAAAGCTTCACTAAAGTCATTTTTCTGTCCGTTCCCATCGACTAAAATTACATTGTGACTGGCTGAACTTCGGAAATAATGCCAAAACTTATCCCTAATGTAGCTGTAACGACCTCCATCTACTAGAATATCCCTACCATAAGCACTTATGGATAAATGTAATTTGTCATTGTGAGAGTGATAGTAAACTCCCCAAGATCCCATGTCAAAAAATGCCCAGTGAGCTTCCTTTGACCAATTGTTCCGCATTATTAATTGACCAGACCAGGGAAAGAAAACAGAGGGACAGGCTTTGGGTTTTGAACCGACATGACCATTGGTAGCTATATATTTCCAGTCTTCTCGCTGATAGATAGTAGCAGCTTGCTTAACTAGAGGCAGATTATAGTCTAGGTCTGAATCGTTGTTTAGAACTCCGTAACCACTAGGTCTTAATGAGTAGGCAAGGTAACTCCACATTTGCTCTAGAGAAACTTTTAATTTGGGGGGTAAAAGTTTCCCTGCTGCCCCAGTTAGATCCGCAAAGCGTTGAAAGTCTTGTAAAGAGACTCGATGATAGTGACTAGAAAGTTCTTTCTGGACACCGTCAGGGTAGATTTGTTGGTTAAATTCTTTAACAATATTAGTCTGAGCATAATCGAACCAGCTATTCGCTAGTTTAAATTCAGGAAAGTATAAAGCAATGGTAGCCAAAGCATTCATTTCCTTGATTAGCCAATTAACTCCCCAGGAGCTGAAATATCTAAGATATTGAGCGTGGTCGAGAATGCTTGAAAGCAACAAAATTCTGGCAACGTCACTAAAATCTGCTACTGCTTGTAGCTCATAGAAAATTTGCGTCCAATGACAGGTACGGAAAGATGCCTCTAAACCTCGCCAACTTAATTCAGTATTAGGAATGGAATTAGAGGGGTTGGAAATAACCCAGTCTATTATTTGGGCATTAATATGTCTGACGTAGATAGGATCGCCAGTGCTTTTGAACTTTTGCAGTAAAGCACGGAGATGATAATGGCGATTGAGATACCATGCCCATTCGCGATCGCCATGTCCACCGCGAAAGCTCCAATTTAATAAGCCATTAGCGAAACGAGGTAATTTTGCCGTAGCTGACTGGAAGGTATAACAGTCTTGAAGAATTTGCTCAACATCTAAACTATTAATTTCTTCTTGCTCTAGACTTAGAGGGACTTTGTAAGAGCGAGTTGTTTGTCGGTAGTAATCGATTAAAGCTTTACAGGCACCATACCAATTACCATCGGCAACTAAGATTGCAATTGGAGAAAGACTAGAATTTTGGAGGTTTAAATTGTCAAATAGCCGTTTGATCCTTAGGGGATAAAGTTCGCAAAGCTTTTTTAGAGACATTCTTCTTGAGCAATTATGCTCAGAAAAATATTTAGGGGTATTCGCTTCTTTAAGTAAAGAAGAAAATAAAGGCGTAAGTAACACCTTTTTACTTTTGCAAACTGCCATCTTATGGAGGAGGGAAGCTTCCCGATAGAAACTCATGAGGTATCCTATATTCACTCGGTACTTAGTCTGAAGTAGTCAGGAAGCAATTAATAATAGTCTTAGTCAATTGATCTGATGCTCCTGTAGATAGGGATTGAGATTTGGGAGTATATTAGACCATTAGACTTTAATAGTTTGATTAAACTGTTAGTCTGTTTATCCCTGAACAAAAGTTTTCAGTAATTTTTTGATCGCTCCTTTTTTAGTTGTTTTCTCATGCTTATGCTTCATAAGGTCTGGTCGAGATAGATCTGTAAATAAACCACCTGCTGGCTCATAATATTGAAATTGCATTCCATAGCGTTGATTGGGAACTGTTTCGTCGATCGCTTTGACAGCGTGGAAAGATTGACGAGTCTTAAAAAAGAGTAAAAAGTTATTAGGTTTATATGGAGCTAAAATTCTAGGCTCAAAATCATCAGGAGAATAGTGATCGCTACCCCAGCAACGAGCCATCGGATCTTTGGGAACAATTAACTCTGTTCCATATTCTTCAAAACCTTCGCGATCGGCAAAAGCAAAAATACAGGTGAAAATGCGAGTAGGAATGTCTGTGTGAGGACCAATAAAATAACCTGGTTCATGTCTCTGTAAAAACAACTGACGCTTAAAAAGACTAAAAAACTCTGGTGAGTCTACTAATTCGCCAAAGCGAATCATAAAATACTCTTTATATTTATTAAAGATAAGCTGCTCAAACCAAAAATCATCTAGTAGACTACTCCGAAAATCATTCCAAAATTCAAGTTCATCGGAGTTTGCAGTAAAGTTGTTTTTTACTAAGTCAATCTGTTTTCTAGCATAGTAAGGCGTAACAGTTTTGATCTTGGTTGTAGTTTTTTTAGAAAGCCATTCTGCTCCTTGATTTTTTTTGAAGGGATTGTATTCTAAAATCTTTTCAAATACTGCTTCAGGTAAAAAGTTTTCAATTATAAGGTGAGGAAAAGGAAGTGAAACTATTTTAGCTTCTAGGATCTTATTTTTGATATGACTTCTGATTTCTGAAACTGTAACTTTATCAATAACTGTAGTCATAGTAATAGCCTTTTTTAAATGATTTTAATGACATAGACAAAAGATTTATTTCAAGAAATATTTGTATAAATCTAAGTCATAAAATAGAAACATTTATAAATAAAAAAATTTCTATTTTGTTGTTTGTTTGTGGTGCTTTTATGTTTAGATATTTTATCAGAAAAATTCTTTTTTTTGCAAAAAAATATTATTTAATTGGCAATTAAGTATTTATTATTTTTCCTGCTAATAGCTCTTTAAGTCTTTTAAGTTCCTTATAAGTGGTAAAAGAATTATTACGGGCAATCATTTTAAAGTCAAGTAAATTGGTTAAGATTATATTAGGGTAGGGATAGGATAAATAGGTTTTTATTAAGGGTCTATGATTGCTTGGTATTTTGAGCTCAACATCATTTAGCTTATCGAGTTCTTTGGCAAAAGAACCATGGATTTTTTGAAGATTAGCTAATGTTTTAGGCTCAATATTATTCAAAGAAGATTGACGCTTTTTTCTTTTTGGAAAATCGTCAATTGCTGAGCTTGGCAAACCTAAAAAATCAACTAAAGGTCTTACATTGTCAAAGATACTTTCATAGCGAATAAACATTGTAGGATGTGCTAAATAATTGTCGTACCAATTGAAAAAATGATTGCGAAATTCAAAGCTATCAACTTTATTTGTGGCATATTCTGCCAAAGAAGTTTGAGGAAGAATATTCAGATCTCTTTGATGGCTATAGCGAGTCAGTTTTTCGGCTTGCCAATGATGATACTTACGCCTAAACAGGGAAACTGTTGCTGTTATGGGATCACCATATACATATAAAAACCGAATCTCACGATTAAAACTGATTGGAGGAACAGGTGAGTGTTTGAGGAGATCGCGATCGCAAGGAAAGTTAGTTTTTTTATACTTGGACAGATAGTCCATCAAAAAGGTTGTCCCGACTCCCCCAAAGGAGGCAACAACTATTTCGACATTTCCTGGCACGATTATTGGTAAAGTAAAATTCATTTAAGGATTAGTTAATTTAAGTTCGTTAAGGTTAAAATTCTCAGTTTATTTCAGTTGAGTGCATTATCTTTTCGCGATATTGCAAACCAATAATGGCGCTAACCGAGAGCATATATCCAGGCTCTTCCATTTGCGAAAAGACTAAACCAAAAGCAATTATGGTGAGAAGTAGAAATTTGCTTAACTCGTGGTAGCAAACCCGTGACCATACCAGCCAACCAAGGTAAAAATAGGAAGCTAAGCCCACAAAGCCTAGGTCTCCCCAGATTCCCGCCCAGCCAAATAGGGGAGAAAACATACTAGAGCGATCGCCAATAAAGGTGGCCGCAACTGCTCGCCAGACCTCTTTGCTAGCAATATGTTGGGTCGCTCCCAAGGGCAAAAGGAGTTCTGAATAATCGCGAAACATCCAGCCCCCCAATCGACCTACCGTATGTCCAGGACCAAGACCAAAAAACCAGTTGAGAATCGAGTCGTAGTAAGTTGGCACAATCCTAAAAGTAGCTGACTTAAGCAACGTAGCTTCCCCATCTTTGCCATAGAGTTCAGGGTCGAGCCAGGTATTAAAACCTCTAAAAGCAGAAACATTTTCCATACACCAGCTAAAAATAAGCCAGAGTACGATTATTAATAAAAGATATTTAACGGTTTCTACTGGATCTTTCAGCTTGGTAAAAAATAGAAGTATTGCTGCCACCATAAAAACGAGTAAGACCTGTTTGGCATCGGCGATAACAATGTTCCAAACCCCCGCTAAAACCACCCCAAGTCTGAGCCACAAAGGTCTACGAGATAGGTAGATAAAGCTGATAGCTAAGGTCATAGACACTGAAGCTCCAACCACATGACCAGCCCCAGAACGTAAAAAAACGCCTTGGATCCGATCATGACCAACCATGCCCAACCATGCCCAGGTATCTACCTTGAGGATATATTTTTGAATGTAGATCGAAGCAAGGTGAAACCAGAAACAACCATAAATAAAATTTTTTAGCTTGATTATATTTTGGGGAGGGGCGGTTAAACTAGCGATCGCAACGATCAGAATAAATGGCTCCCCCAAAAGCATAAAATCGATCAAAACATTAACGTAACCGGCTTGGTTAACCAGCGCACTCAAAACAATTACGATAAATAAAATTGTTAAACCAATAATTAGAGAATTGACCGTAGTAACTTGATCTCGATTACGAGAACGAAAATTACTTAGCGCGACCAAACAAGCAAGCGGAACAGTAAAAAAATGAATAAAATTTACAATCGAAGGTGCTCCGGCCAAATCTAGTAAACGAGGAAAAAAGACACTGACAAAAGCCCACAAAATTAGTTTAGAACTAGCAATTTGCCTAGAATTTTGGATTGGCTCATTAGCTATCACTGTGTTGTTCATTTAGCAGTTGGGGCGAATAGTTCTACTGGATTGTCGATAGGGTGTTGTAGTACCTGCTCGTAGATCTCTTTGATTCGCTGATAATTTGCCCTAGCTGTATATTTGTTGTCAAATTCTCGCCTGACTTCCTGACGCATGGCAGTTAGCAAGTCACGATTATTTAGCGCCCACCGTACCTTATCTGCTAAATCTTGGGAGTCCCCTGGTTGAAAATAAACCCCAGTACGACCTGAATCAATTAGTTCCGCGATCGCCCCAATCCGCGAAGCAATGACAGGCGTACCTGTCGCAAATGCTTCAACGGCAACCCGACCAAAGGTTTCATACCATTTTGAAGGAAAGACCAAAAACATCGCTTCTCCCATCAGTTCATGGACTTCAGGCATTGGGCGGCGACCAAGCCAATCGATTCGTTCCGATTTCTGGCAAGCTGCTTTTACCATAGTGTCTAGAGGTCCATCACCCACAATTTTGAGTGGAATAGGATAGTCCAGTTTTTCCCAGGTCTGAAGTAATGTATCAACCCCCTTTTCTACAGAGAGTCTGCCAACATACAAGGCATATCCTCCATTTCCAGAACCCACAGACGGAGAAGGGTGGACAAAATTGGGTTTGACGGTAATTTGGCTAGAGGGAATACCACCTTCAATGAGCTTGTTACGAGCAAAATTGGTTAGGGTAATATACTTGTCTACCATCTTTTTCCAGGTTCCCATTGCCTGGTGAGTAGATAGCATAGCTGCGGTAACAGTTGTTGCTGATCGACTATTTCGATAACAGCTATTTACTATTCCTGGATAGGGAATACTTTTACCCAAACAATCTTCACAAACTTGACCATCGCGAAAAAATAGGGCATTGGGACATAAAAGGCGGTAGTTTCTAAGGGTTTGGACTACGGGAACACCTTCAGATTTAGCCGCATAGTAAATTGAAGGAGAAATTAAAGGAAAAAAGTTTTGAACATGAATTAAATCATATTTTTTCCGCTGAAGTTTTTGTTTGACTATCTGATACGAAGATTTTGACCAAATTGTTCTAAGTGCCAAGGGGATAGGCTTGATGTCTTTGAGGGAGTGATTGCTCTCTTCATAAGTATCGACTTCGTGCCCCATTTCTCGGAGTAGATTTTCTTCAAGCTGACAGGATTCATCCTCTCCCCCTCTAATTTGGTAGCTATTGTGAACGCTGAGAATTCGCATTTTATGTTTTTAATTAATTTAGTTTTGATAAAATAGTCAGAATTTAGGTAGTGCTTTTGAGGAGATCAGATACAAGCGGGTTCTCGCTGGGCTTGAGGGGCTAGAAGTTTTCGGTAAAGTTCCTCTAGAGTTTTATTTTGCTGATTTAGATCGAACTTTGTCTTAACTCTTAGTTGTCCTTTTTGACTAAACTCTTGCCAGAGAACGGGATTTTGTAGTAAACACAATAGGCGATCGCTCAAGCCAGACCAGTCTCTTGCCGCTGTTAGAAAACCCGTTTGTTCATCGGCTACTGCTTCAGGAATCCCCCCACTGGCAAAGCTAACTACAGGAAGCCCCATCGACTGAGCTTCGGCAAATACCATTCCAAAACCTTCAGTATCTCCTGTATCTGCGCGGACACTGGGTACACAAAATACCTGTGATCGATTCATCCAGTTACGCACTTCTTCGGGGGGTTGCAAACCCAAAAAACGATATCTATTCCTGTTTAGAGTTGAGTTCGCTAGTTTTTCGAGAGGCGATCGCAAGACCCCATCACCAATAACCACAAGCTCAACATCTTCTCTAATTGCTTGCACTTTAGCCATAGCTTTAATTAGATATTCACAGCCCTTCTTTTCTGTCAGCCGAGCGACAAAGAGGACAATAGGTCGACGTTTGATTTCAGGGTTAGGTAAAAATTGTTCTCGATCTATTCCGGTGTAGTGGACAATTATTTTCTCAGAAGCAAATCCCTGGGCAACTAGTTCTGATTTAATAAATTCTGAGACAGCAAGAAAACAGGTTGCCTTCTCTTTGAGCTTTTGACGACGCTGTAAATAGACATTAGTGCTGAGAGAGTCTTTGCGTAAATAGGCATCAGTGACAGTAGCATCTAAACCATGATAGGTAACGATAAATGGTAAGTTCAATCGCTCTACTAGAGGCAAGGCTAAAGCGCCACAGATACCGAAATGAGCATGAATCAAGCAGGGATTTAGCTGTTGAACTTGACGAATCAACTTAGGAGCAATGCCCAAAGTCTTAAAGCCAATTTCTTTGATAGCACCGACTAACGAACCTTGATTTATTACCTGGGTGCGGTCTTGAGGTAAACTCAACCCTTTGACTCGGCGAACACCAACATATTGGGGTCGGAATGTTTCTAGACCCTCTGCTTGGTTTTTGATAAAGGTTTCAGAAGCAGGCAGTAACCTACCATTAAAAATAACTACGTTTTGCTTGCTCATGGTTAGGCTGCTACGGATAGAGAACAGAATGAAGCAATACATTCAGATGCTTGACGTCCAAACGCCAATACGGAGTCTATCTGAACTTGGTTACTAGGTTCATCCTTCAAAACTTGAATCAGCGCATGTTCAATTTCTTCGCTGTGTTCTAAGCAGATGCCATTGCCATGAAGACGATGAAACTCTCGCATTTTAAGGTCTCTAGCAATTGCGACATAGGGAATTCCTAAACCATAGGCAATGATTGCTCCGTGAAGTCTGGTAGTGACAACTGCCGAGCTAGGACAATAATAGTTAAGGATAATATCGTCTATGCTTTGATAGGTTTTCTGAAAGTTATCAGTATAGCGAAAGCTATCTACTGTCGAGCCAACTGCCTGAAAAATCTTACCCTGATCTTCTAGGGAGACCAACTCTTCATGAGAACTCAGTAAGAATTGTGGATCTACAGTTGGCTTGTGTTGAAACTTTCTAACATAAACAATTGTCGGACAAGCACTTATGTCCGCGTCTTTAAGATCGTAATAGTCTGCGGTCAAGTTGTCTCGAACGTTGATTAACTCACAGCGTTGGGCAATTTGGGTAATTATTTCACGACTTACTCCCGAATTTTTGATGCTATCAGAAAGGTCAGTCCGAACATTATTTTGATCAGGCAAACAAACACCTACGCCCCAAATTAGGATTGGTAACTGACACTCTTTTAAGACCCTTGTCCAGAAATTTTCAAAACATTCATGTAGTAGACCAGCACCACCGATAATGACACATTTATAGTTTTGGTTAATAAATTCAAAGTCGATCTTAGGATCGTGAATGCACCAGGTATCCGTTTGATGATCTAGCATTTGCTGAATTCCTAGTACTGGTAAATAGTTACCGATGTTATCTACCGAAGAATAAAACTGCATAATTGACGAAGAGATTCGCTTTTGCCAGTTTTTGGGTTTGATCCGAGAGAAATCATTGAATTGACATCGGCGATCGCCAAAAACGAATTTGTATCCCGTATTTTTTAGATAGCGACTGATTTTAGAGCTATAAACTTGTGTAAACATCTTTGATATCGATATAGGTAATTATTAAAATATGGTTTTAGTAAATCCAGCTTGAATAATTATTTTCAAAACTCAGGCTGTTTAGGGCTAGGATGCCACGACCAAATCCACCATATTGTGCCAAAAGCCTGCTGCTTTAGCGGGAGTGTGTTTCCCCATAATTTGACGCGATTTACGACCCATAGTCGCAGTTAACTCAGGGTTCTCTATAAATTTGGCGATCGCTTCGGCTAGCCTGGCTGCATCATTAGTAGGGAAACAGTAGCCATTTTCACCTTCTACTATTAGCTCTGAAGCACCAGCGCCCTGAGAGCAAAGTATTGGTTTACCACAAAGCATCGCTTCGAGAATAACCATCCCCCAGGTATCCTCTAAAGTAGGCAAAACAAACACGTCAGCTTCCTTAAGATAGTTACCAACCTTGGCGTATTCAACTCTACCCAGCCAGTTAATCTGCTCTAACTGATTTTCTTGGCAGAGACGTTCTAATTCTTCTCTTTGAGTCCCATCGCCTACAACTTGAATCGTATATTGTTCGATCCCTTTTTGCTTGAGGAGTAGACAAGCTTCCACTAGCAGTTTTAATCCTTTGCGAGGAATGATTCTGCCGACGAATAAAAATACAGGTCGTGGATTAACTTGTGATTCTTGGGGCTTAGCTGATTTAGTTTCCGCTTCTGACCAAGTGTTTAAATCTGGGACTTGATAAGGTTGGGCAAAAACTAATTTCGGATCAGCTTTAAGACAGTTAATTATGTATTCTCTCCCCGTTTTACTATTGCTGATACAGGCATCAGCTAATGCAACCATTCCTCTTCTCAGCAATAATCTGGGCTGAGAATTACGGTAGTCCACAGAAGGAGAACTTCCTTCATAAGCAATAATTACTTTCCAGCCACCCAAGGGCTTAAGCAATAAAGCCAGAATAGTCCAGACTCCGAAAGAACTAGTAAAAATAACTTCTGGCTTAAATTTAAAAAGATTAATAATTATGCGAGGAGACAAAAAAGTAAATTTCGAGCCATAACTCGTAGTTTCTACTTTTGATTGAATCTTTACTTGCTTCCCAACAACCTCGATTGATATTGGTTTGTTTAACTTAGGTGTCAACCCAGGAAATAAGGCTGTAAAAACTTTTGTCTGCGGAAATAGCTCGGTAAACTCGCTCAAAATGGGCTGCCAGTAAAACCATGCGGTAGGCAGCAACCAAGCAACTCTAAGATTATTCATAAAATATTATGTTAATGGGGTTAATGTTGATAAAAAGCGATCGCTTTTAAGCAGCAAATTTAAAATCCAATGTAAGGAAAAATTCGTTCTGCTTTGCGGGCTGGATTGTTGAGAGTTTGAATTTTGTCTTTGACCTTTTCTTTGATCGATACTGCATAACCCTGTTGTTTAAAAACTTGAGAACGAATGAGAATCGATACTTGAGAATTGTCATTAACAAACTGAGGTTGAGGCGGAAGACTATTAGGAATGCTTTTATTGATATAGGCAAATCCGCCAAGTACTTCGGTCGCTCCCCCTTCTGTGGTCGTAACAATTGTGCCTGGATTTTCAGTTTTCAGTCCCATAATCCACATTGCACCTCCTTTATTAGTGATTTTTGCTTCTTTGCCGATGGTTTCGGTTTCAATGTTAAGGCTCCGCGCCCAGACATTTTGGTTCCGAGTTACCATCGTTCCTGCTGTCCGAATAAAGGTCACATCCTCTAGAAATAAGTCCCCAGTACCTTGATCGGTATTACGGTAAAAATCTAGCGAAGCATGCCTAACTACTAGCGATCGCTTAGAGTCATGAATAATGCTGGCATCATCTATTCTTTCAAGAATGACCGTCGATTCAGAACCATCCTGAAAAATAAAGGTTGGTTTTCCTGGTTCGCTATCAAAGAAAGCATGCATCCCAATAACCTTCTGAACACTGCCACGGAGCACAATTGGCTTGTTAACCTTGTACTTGCCATTGGGGAGAAAAATTGTCTTTGCCCCAGGATTATCAATTGCCGATTGAATCGCCTCTCCTGTAAAGTCATCTACAACTACAGAGTCTTTGAGTTTGTCAGGAATTTGAGGTGTTTCGACAACGGGTAGTTTTAGCATATTTTCTTGAGTTGAAAAACCGCGCAAAGGCTCACCACAAAGCCACTGATCAATTTCTTTTTTCTGAATAGCTGTTATTTTTCCTGTTTCACAGTCATATACTTGGGCTGTTTGCTGATAACCAGTTTGTTCGATATCGGTTAAGAAGGTTTGAATTGTTTTCTTTTCCCCAGGAGTTCCTCGACCATTTTCTTTGTACTGAGTTAAAATCGCTGTTTCAGCGCCCTCTTTCCCAATAAGCTTGGCGCCAGATAAGGTCAAGGTTGCTGAATGTCCGCGAGCTTCGATAACAGGAACACTGTTCGTACTTGCTAAATTTCGAATAGTCAAAACCTGCATTGTTTGAGCGATTCCTTGCTGATTTTGCTCCTTAAGTTCGATATTTTCTAGGTGTACAGAGTTGGTTTTGCCGCCGCCAACTTCGATTCCTGTATCAAAACCAGTTACCGAAATATTCTTTGCTAACAAAGGGCCAATTTCTGCCCCTGTCAGAGCAATACCACTCTCCCCTTGACCATCTTCTGAGACTGTAGAAGTATCAAAGATTCCCCCTCCATTGTTAGAATTAAGCTGAATTGCGATCGCATTTTTATTACCATTTCCTGTGTTAACAGTTAGGTTTTCGATGCGGTTAAAAAAACCATTAGCTCGGTTATGACCAGTATCAATAACAGCCTTAGGTTCAGCCTGATTAAACTGAGTTTGGTTGTCTTTTAGCCTAATTACTGTTTCTGTTCTCGACTCACCGATTAAGGTAGTTCTTTTATAGCGATCGCCCCATGCTTCTCCTTTTGGCCAACTGATAGTATCGCTAACCAGATAAGTACCTTTCGGTAAATAGATAATTTTGCCTTGATTAGCGATCGCATTACGCGCAATAGCTTTCTGGATTGCGGCGGTATCATCAGTAACACCATCTCCCTTGGCACCATAATCTTGGACATTAATTACGCCTCCTTGGGCTTCTGAGAGCTTGGGAAAAACTTTTCTCTTGGCTTGAAAGTCGTTGTTCGCCGAAACAAAAAAACTAGATGAGCAAGCAATTAATAAAGGAAAGCTAATTAGGGGGATTAAATATTGAGGTTTCATCGCTATAAAGATAAAGATGGAACTGAAAGATCGTTAAAAATTGTGCTGGCAAATTTAGTTACCGAATTTTGACGGGCAAAAACTGCCATCTGTTGATAGTCACATAAAGATTCGGGTGGATTGATTAAAAACTGCTCTATTCCCTTGGCAACCTGATTGGAGTTTTCGGAATCTACCAACAGTCCAAGTTTGTAGCGACGGGTAATTTCTCCCATCAAGCCATAGTTAGCTGAAAGAACTGGCTTTTGTGCTGAGGCTGCACGATTTAAAATTCCACTCATGCCGATGTGTCTTTGATAAGGAGCAAGTACAACATCGGCAAGCTCGAAATAGCCCTGAATTTCTGATTCAGAAATATACTCATTAACATGGATAATTTGGACAGGATAAGTTTTTTCTAAGTAAGTTTTTTGCTCCTGAAACTTATTTTGATTAGGAGGAGACATAGAACCGACTAAAAGTAAGCAAAGTTTCGCAACTAGTTTTTTCGGTAAAAAGGAAATTGCCGCTAAAACTTGGTCAACTCCTTTGCGCTTATTCAAATCTCCGAACAATAGCTGAACCTGTCTTGATTCATTAATTCCCAGCCTCTTTTTTATTCCTGTTAGATCCGGACTGAAACCATGATTTTTGACAGGATCTGGAATTGATTTGGCTTTGTGTCCCCCATCTAAGTTGTTAATCGGTTCTACTGCTAAAGGGTCAAGACTGTAAATAGTTTCTAATTGGGGATGCTGAAGTACTCTTGATAGGGTTAGTTTTTCTCGAAGATGCTGAACCGATTCACTCAGAGAACTAGCTCGATGCTCAGGAAAACTAGGATAGTGAAAAGATGGACGAAAATAAATCCCCGAAAAACGACAGGGTAAAGTTTTGCCTACTGCTAAAGGCAACATTCGCGTATCAAGATAAGGCAGGAAAATGTGCTCTGCTTCGAGGGCAGTAGCATATTGCGAAATTAGATCAAACTCTTGCCAAGCCCTAATTTGTCGATCTATCCCCGATCTGTAAGGTTTAAGTCTTGCTTGTTCTGTCGGAGTCAGGGCAACAAAACGGACATTACTGTTATTAAAATAGTCAGGAATTGCCGCGACATCGGCATGACGCTTTAAAAACTGAGGACTAACCACAACATGCAAATGGCCAGCTAGCTTTTGTTCGCACCAATAGTTAACTAAATGAGCTATGTATTCTGGGTAGTGACCGCCAACCGATAACTCGAATAGCAGTAAGTTGTGATCGCCTAAATTATTCATTAAAAATTAGTAATTAAAATAAAATTTATAACTAGTTAGTAGCCGCGCAAGATTTACTAACCAAGAGCTTAGAGTCAAACTGAAACTTATCAATTATCAAGACTGCTTTACGCCTTGCTCTACTAGGCAAACTACGATCCCAAACCCAACGATAAAGCTCTGCCATAAACTTGCGATCTAAGACAGTATTCTGGGGATGAACCAAAGGAAAAGTCAGCGGAGAGGTAGGAATATTGATCCGATTATTAGCTACATCTTTGGTATGAGTTGCATTGTTTCCCGAGCCGAAATTAGAAATCAGGTTCACCGCAGGCACCACCACTAATCCTTGTTCTTGCAAACACATAAACTGAAATTGGTAGTCCCAGATGTCGTAGCTAATTAGATCTTTGGCGGCATCGTAATCTCTTTTAATCCTGTTGAACTGGCGATCGCAACCAATATAGTTTCTGATTCCTTTTTGAATTAAAGGATCTTCCCACCCAGTCATTCCAAAATCGTATTTTTCCCATCTGCTGCGCCAACTTGCCCAGCCCCAGCCACTAAAAAAGTAGGAAAAATGGTAGCTTTGTTGCCTTGGTTGCCATTGTTTAAGCCAGTTTGAGCCATTAATTGCCTTTACTCTTTGTTCACCACGATATTTAGCCAACATCGCTTCACAGAAAGGGAAAAAATCAGGATGAGGCAGACAGTCATCTTCTAAGATAATCGCCTCTTCTACCTGAGAAAAAACCCAATTAAAACCGGTATATGGTCTTTTGCCACAGCCCAAATTGACCTCAGAATAGTTAGTTAAGACTTCACAGTCCCAGTCAACTTGATCGAAAATTGCTCTGGTTTGAGCACATTTTTCTACCTCACCTGGTTTGTCTGGACGTGCACCATCAGCTATTACTAAAAGTTTTTGGGGTTTTGCTGCACGAATTGCTGCAAATACTTTTTGAGTAGTATCTGGACGGTTAAAAATGGTAATTGCAATAGGCGTTTTCATTATTCAATAAAAATTTAATTAGTCAAATCGGATTTAAAAAACTTATGAAATAAAATCAGATCTTTGAATTTCTTTTTTTACTTCTTGTCTCATAGCTATATTTTTATCGATTAATTTTAAATTTTTATTTCAGTTAAGGAGAGATTATTTGCAATACCTCATTTGCTGCTTGCTCAAGAACATTTTTTCTCAATTTAATTTTCTGGAAAATTTCTTCTTGGTGATGCTCGATATTGGAATAAAGATCATCTATTTGTTCTATGGTTTTATCTAAATTCAAGTCATCTGTTCGACAATTGTAAAAACCTCGATCAATGGAAAGCATAAAATCTTTGCACTTAGTTCTATACTCAATCATGATTGCTGGTACGTAAGCGCAGCTTGCCAAAATCACAGAATGTAATCTTTCTCCGACAAAAACATCTTGCCGATTTAGTGCATCTAAAGTAGCGTTAGTATCCCGATAGTCCCTAAAGATTGCGATGTCAGATAGACCAGAATCTTTTAATAACTCGGTTAAATAAATTTCATCTTGAGGAGCCATCGGAAATAGAGTAATTTTCCAACTCTCGTCCTTAAGATATTTGATTAAAGAAAGAGCATAATCTCTAACCGCAGCTTCATTTTGCCCATGAATTTGCTGCTTGGAGCCAGAGTTCAAAAAATTTAAGCCAATGCTCTTACTCTTTGATTTAGGCTGAATTTTTTCTCTAGCAAATAGGAGGGCAGGATCTCCAACGACCTTGATCTCTTTGTTAATGCCCCAGTCTTCTAGATACTGTTTAGATATCGGACCTCTTACGGCTAAATAATCGGCTTTTTTTAGTAATCGACACCATCCTTGTTTATCGGTTTCGTGACCAAACTGAGACCACATTTGAGGATCTCCGACCCCAGTTCCGAAAACAATAAACTTCGCTCTTGGGGATATCATCAGGGCTTGCTTCACTCGCTTATACTGCATCGAAGGAGCTTTGATTAAAGTTCCTCCTCCCAAAAATACGCCTTTGTAGAAAGATAGAATGTTTTCGATTAGTCCTGGATTTTTACTGGCATCCAAATTAATTTTGTCTGCAAACAGATTCTTGATCGCGGCAAATAGTGCCTCATCCCCAAGGTTTTCATAACCTACATAGCCGATATAGCGAGCACTAGCTAATTGCGGGCTGATTGAAGTTTGGGATTTAGTTAATAGTTTCATTTTCTCTTACTACTTCTCAGATTTAAACAACTTAAACAACAACCTCTTGATACTTTCCTGCTTTAACTACGCGACCACCTTCTAGAACAAAAATGCGATCGCATTTTTCAACCGTAGTTAGACGATGGGCGATCGTAATTAAGGTCTTTTTGCCACTTAATGAGTTAATTGACTCGGTTACAAGTTTTTCAGTTTCGTTATCTAATGCGGCTGTCGCTTCATCGAGAATCAGAATCTCCCTTTCGTGATACAAAGCTCTGGCAATCCCTACTCTTTGACGCTGTCCTCCAGAAAGCAAAACTCCTCTTTCCCCTAAATTAGTATCTATTCCTTGAGGGAGATTTGCTACTACTTGAGTCAACTGAGCAGTTTCAATTGCCCGATTGAGTCTGTGAAAATCAATCTCTTTATCAGCTACGCCAAAGGCAATGTTTCGCTTTAAGCTATCGTCAGCTAAAAAGATTGATTGGGGAATATAGCCGACAAGCTGTTGCCAGCTTGAAAGGTTATCATAAATTGAAACTCCATCTACTCGAATATCTCCTTGCTGAGGGACAAGCAGACCCAGAATTACATCAACCAAGGTAGTTTTGCCTGCACCAGACTTGCCAATAAAAGCAACTGAATCTCCTTTATTTATCCTTAGAGATAAATTCTTGGTTGCACACTCAACCTGATTAGAATAGCGATAGGATAAATTATCTATCCGAATACCATTCTGAAATTTAAGTTTATGGGGCAAAGATAAATTATTTTTAGTCGAAGAAAAAGAATATTTATTCGCAACAGAATCTTTTCCTAACTCCTTAAGGTCGAAATAAATTTGATCAATTGTGTAGCTTTGGTTTCGAATGGAATTAATCCCGCTTATTAACTGACTAAAAGCAGGAATAAATCTTAAGGAGGCAATCGCATAAACCCCTAAGACGGATTGCAAATCGTTAAAACTATTTCCTACAAACATAAAGTAGGAGATGGCCCCTATCGTCGAAATCAACATTACCCCTTCCATTAGGTAACGAGGAAATATTTTAAAGCCGAAAAATTTTCCCTGAGCACTTTCAAGCAGTTCAGTACTTTGTTCCACTTGTTTTTGAAAATAGTCTTTACAACCAATTACTTTTGTTTCTTTAATGCCACCCAAACTATGATTGATAGTTTTAATTAATTGGCCTTTACTAACTCTAGTCTGCTCACCCCACTTTTTAATTTTTCGCTTGAAGGAGTCAAGTATTAGCAAAACTGGAAGTAAAACTACCAACAAGACAATCATTACTTCACTACTTGTATGCCAAAGAAGAATAAACAAAGAAATGGCAATAAATGTATTGGCAACAGCAACAAACAAGGGTTGGACAATAAAGATGAATTTATTTGCCAATTCAATAACGCTATCAATAATATAGGAACTGTTTTTATTTAAATGATAAATATAAGGAGCAGAAATATATTTATCGACAAGCCTATTAATAAGTAAAGTTTGTTGCCTACAACTAAACCTAAAAATAATTACTTGAGTTAACCAAGCAACAAAAATCTTCGCACAAAACAGCAAGATTACTAATAACCCTAAAAAAGCGATAAATCTACTTTCATCATTTATTCCTGAGAGATTATAGAAACTGTTTAAGACGGAGTAATCATAGAGAAGTTGGGGTTTTGTCGCCAAACTAATAAATGGCGCGATCGCCCCAATCCCGATTACTTCCAACCCAGAGGAAAAGATGAATAAAAGCACCATTCCTGCCAAGCTAATTTTCGAAGCAGGAATAATATAAAGTAGCCTTTTAATAGTTTGCAGCATCAATTAACCAGCGATTTAAATAAGGAAGGTAAAAATTTTTGATTTCAAAAAATTGAAAATTTAATGGTTAACTAACCATGATGTTTCCAACCCATGAGGATAGATCAATGTCTTTTTCTTTCTGGTTGATCTCTTCCCCTGTAGCTAAAAACAAGCCTTTACGCCTGGTGTAATATTCCACAAAAAGTTCTTTCAATCTCTCTTCAGAAAGAATGCTCTGTTCTAAAACAATTTCGCCAATTTTCTTATTAGAATTGTGCTGCAACCGAAGAAGCTTATCTAAGCTACGACGATTTAAAATTTTCTTGTCGATTAGAAAATCGCCAAAGCGAATATTTTGATTTTTTAAATAGAATTTAAGTTGTGATCGAGACAAAAGATTTCGACGAACCAAAATTTCCCCTAGTCTAGAATCAGGTCTATCTTTTTGCTCTAGCAAAGCAGTCTCCAAATCGCCTCTAGTAATAACATCTTGGCAAACCAAAATTTTTCCTAGCTTTGTATGGGTGTCCTCAATCGCCTCTAGGCTAACCGTTACATTTCTGGGCGTACGTTGCAATCTAGCTCTACCTAACTTCTCTTTGTAGGGGCTTACTAACTGCCTGGTTGCCAAATATAAAAAAGGCGGAATCGTCGAGCCATAGCGTCGCCAAAGTCTTCTTGGTTCTTGGAGAAGACGATATAGCCACTCCAAGCCAGCCTGTTGGATCCAACGAGGAGCACGAGGATTAATCCCTGCGTACATAGAAAAGACAGCCCCAACTCCAACCATTACAGCGTTTATCTTTCCTTGATACTGAGACATCCAAATTTCTTGCTTAGGACAGCCTAAACAAACAAAGACAATTCCAGCCCCAACCTGTTCAATCTCCTCAATTAACTCTTGTTCTGTTCCCCTTAATATCTCTTTAATGGAAGTCCTCCGAGGAGATTTCATTCCAGCCACCTGCAAAACAGGATACTCTCGATCAAGTTTGGACTTAATCTTAGTAAGAACCTCATTTGTAGAGCCGAGAAAATATACTTTAGTGCCAGTCTGCTCAGCCAAATCACAAAGATTAAGAAATACGTCCAAACCAGCAACTTGGTTTTGATTCTTAATTCCCAGTCTCCGCAACATCATGACTAAAGGTTTACCATCAGGAGTAACCAGGTCAGCCTTGTGTAAAACATTGGCAAATGCTGAATTTCTATAAGCTTCCATAAGCATGTGAACATTAGCTAGACAAACTGCTTTACTTGTTCTCATTTGTGCCCAGCGCATCATCAACATAATTTGATCTTCAAAAGGCAAACAAGTCACAGGGATGTCAAGAAGTTTTTTCTTGGGGATTACAAACATCATCTAAACTCCACGAAAATAAAATATTTAAAATTTTTTTATTGAGGCTTACGACTCATCCTGCGAGTAAACTCACTAACGGAAGGGTTTGAGGATCTTGGATCTAGGGTTTTATTAGTTTGAAGCCAGTCGGTCTCTTTCGACGGTCTATAGTCATAATCACCCTGGTTAACTGAGACAGTTAACCAAAAGTTTCCATCTTTAGGACAATGAAACTCCTCAATCCACCTATTAGTATCCAGATAAGTTTTATTCTGGTTAATAATCAACTTAGCTCTTTGTATTGATATATCTGTGTTTTCCTTGATTTCCTCAAAGTTTTGATAAAAAAGATGATACTTTGCCCCTCCTAATCGCCAAAGTCTACCTTCACAAATAGGGCAATAAAACTTTTTTGTGCCATGTCTTTTACTTCTCTTATTTGGCATTACCAATTCAATATTTGGTTATCTAAATTTATTATCTTGTCCAGAAAAACTAGCTAGAAATAAAAATAAAACATGAATATTTTCGCTAATATTTACGATTTTTACCTTCTTTTCCAACTGCTCTAAATGCTTATAAATTTATAAATATTAGGGAACAATAGTCAGAATGGACTATTAGGGTTCTCTTCTAGGTCATCTCAAAAAGATCTCAATAAATAAAATGTGTGCATTGCTACAGTATCTATGCATTTATGTATGCTCTGCTGCAATATGTATGCATTGCTACAGTATGTATGCATTTATGTATGCATTGCTACAATATGTATGCATAACGGCAACAACAATAAACACAGAAACCCCCTACTCTTAAGCGAATAGCCCGAATATTGACGAGCAAGTTTCGCAAGGATCAATGGCTGAAGTGCACTCCCAGGTGTCTTCTCCAAACCATCGTCGCGGAGGGGGATTAATTCTATTTATAGGAAACTTGTTAATTAAATGACTTGTTACTTTAACGGCATAGAAACACCAAATTTAATAGGCATTTACTGTTTAGAGAGCTTAAATACAGTTCGGAGAGATTTGGTGGTATAAGCAATTGTGCTTAGCTTATTTAAGTAATTGTGCTTATCATATTATGCTACCATTCTAAATGTCAAGAAACAAGTTATTGTGGTTTTTAATTAACACCATAACAAAATTACATCAGCCTAAATAAAACAAGGTCTATAAGAGTTTCAATTGTAATTTTCATAGGTTTCATTATTAATAGTAGATTTTCGCAGCCTCATTAATTTAAGGAGGATTGGTGAGCATTTTTTTTCTAAAAAAAACTCTCCGTTTCAAATCATGACATGAATCCGTAATTAGTAATCACAAATTTAAAATATAGGAATTAGATATATGACTAGCAAACTTGAATTTGCCCAGAATTATTTCTCGCCTAGTCCTGATAACAATGGAAGCAGCGAAGGCGGATTAAATATTATTGAGTTTACTAATACTCTCAAGAGAAATATTCCGATAATTTCTGGTTGTACCTTTGCCTTTGCTTTTCTTGCTTTGTTGAAAATTTTTACTTCACCTCCTAACTACATCTCAGGATTCGAATTATTGTCTGAGCCCGTCAACATTGAGACAAAAGTTACTGCCTCAGATGAAGAATCTCGAAAAACTCGTGAAGAAATTACGGATGTAGATCTAGATGAAATCCAGCTAAAAATCTTACAAAGTCCAAAACTGCTATTACGGGTAATAGAAAAAGTCCAAGATAAATATCCTGGGCTAAACTATGGAGAATTAGTCGATGGTTTAACCATAGATATCATTTCTAGTAAAAATGAAGATCAAAATGTCTTGAAAGTTGTTTATATCGCTGCGAATAAACAACAAGTAGAAGATGTTACGAACGTATTATATAAAACCTACCAAAGCTACAGTGTTGAAAAACGTCAATCTGGGGTTAAACGAGGAATTGCGTTTTTGGATCGGCAAATACCTGAAATAAATAATCAATCTCAAACAATACAAACTAAGATAGCCGAGCTAAGATCTAGATTTAATTTTAGTGATCCCAACTCTTCGTTAGAGCAAATAACTGCTCGTATCAATGAACTTGAAAGTAGACGGGCAGAGAATGACTTGAAGCTTAAAGGACTAAAACTTACTTTGAGTAACTTAGATCGAGAATTAAGTACAGAGCTTCGTACTACAGAAACAAGTCATAACACAGCAAGATACACCTCTCTTTTGGAGAGGTTAAAGGATATCGATTTGGAAATTGGTCAACAGTCTACAGTGTTTTCTGAGCGTAGCGAAATATTGAAAGCACTTAGGCTAGAGAGAGAACAGTTAATAACTCAAATAACCGATGCTAAAGTGGATATTCGGCTGAATATTGCAGGTCAAATTAAGGCCTTAGAAAATCGACAACAAAATTTGTCGGTTTTAACCGACGAACTTAAAGTCCAACTTCGTCAATGGTCGCAAATTTCTGGAGAATTTAAAACTCTGCAAAATCAATTAAACAGAGCTAATAACAAGCTCAATGAGTTTAATACTCAAAAAGATGCTTTACAAATTGATGCTGCTCAACAAGAATCGCCATGGCAACTTTTAACCCCTGTTGGAGAAGCAGCTACTAATGATGTGGGTGCCGTTAATCTTTTATTGCTAGGTTCTACGTTAGGCTTGTTAGTTGGAGTAGGTGCTGCCACGCTGAGAGAAAGTCAGAAAAATATTATTTATAGTTCAGCCAAAGTAGAAAAAATTACTCGTCTACCGATACTTGCCGCACTTCCCTACAATCCAGCAGCTAAAAACTCTCATCTCGCCAAAGCTATCACTGCTTCTAAGGATAAGGAATCAAGGCAACTATCCAATATTAAGCAAAAACAATTCAAATCAAATTTTGCCTTTTCTACGCCATCGTTAGAAGCATTTCGATCTTTTGCGGCTAATTTAGGGTTATTAAATTTTACAACCAACTCCAAAATATTCGATGCTGATAGCGATCGCCAAATTAAGTCGATTGCTGTTACTTCAGCGATTCCCCGAGAAGGAAAATCGACAGTGGCTCTTAATCTGGCTAGGGCGGCTGCTTCCGCAGGAAAAAATATCTTGATTGTAGATTCTGACTTTAGAAGTAGCAAAAGATTAACCAATAATTTGGGCTTTGAATCAAAATTGGGTTTAAAAAATATTCTCAAACAAGACGAGATCTATTCTCCATTCAAATACATCCAGAAATTATCGCAAGAGGAAAACTTGTTTATTCTTACTTCTGGTAATGATCCTTTGGCTGAAAATAGTCTCGAAGAAAATCCTGGTCAATTATTAGCTTCAGCAAAAATGTATTCACTAATGGAAGATCTTGAACAAATGTTTGATTTAATAATTTATGATCTTTGTTCTATTATTGGCTTTGCTGATGTTAATTTATTGGCACAAAAGACTGATGGTGTAATTTTAGTGACTGGGCTAGGGAAAATTCAGAGCGCTGCTTTTACCGAAGCTTTAAATAAACTCAAATTTTGTAATACTTCAGTTATTGGCATTGCACTTAATAAACTTGTCAATAAAACCTAATGTTTAGAAGTTGTCAACATCTCTAGTCTTTACTTACTAACGGGAAAATAACGATCAGAAAAGGAAAAGTCAGTGAGCGGCGATCTTTCGCTTGCCAATAATTATTAAAAACTCATTTTGGGAATTATAAGAATAAGTCTTCTTGACTTACATTGCCAATTCAGTTTTTTAATAATGACTTTTCTTTATACCCTATTCTCACTATTCATAATTACCCTATTTATTGGGGGTATTCTTTTTTTGATTGGGGTCAGAATCTACAACGGCTTGGTTTATCGCAAAAATCAAGTTAGTAAATCCTTTTCGAGCATTGATGTTTTACTCAAGAAGAGATGGGATTTAATTCCTAATTTAGTTGCGGTTGTCAAAAATCATATGGAGTTTGAGCAAAAAACTCTCGCTGAAATTACCAGACTAAGATCTCAAGTCATGGCTGATGACGTTAGCGAAAAGCAAAGACTTAACCTAGAAAATCAAATTTCACGCACGGTTAATAAAGTTGTTGCTTTAATCGAAAATTATCCTGAGCTTAAATCTGATCGCCATGTCGATCAACTGCTCGCCTCTTTGAATGAAACCGAAGAACAAATCTCGGCTGCTAGACGTTTTTATAATACTGCCGTGACCGATTATAACAACGCTCTAGAGATGTTTCCGACTAATCTTTTTGCGAGCAAAATGCGCTATCAACCCAAGAATTTATTTGTAACTACTGCCGAAGAAAGAAATAACGTTAATGTTGGCGGGTTATTAAATTAAGTTTCTCCATTGGGTCAATTTAGCTTGTTAATTGGATTATGAAAGAATCTATGTCTTCAGAAGAGATCGATCGCTTGTATATGCAAGGCGATCGCTGTTTTCATCAAGGAGAATTTATCACAGCAGTAGACAAGTTTGAGTTGCTTCTGCAAATAATCGAACCTGGCGATCGCCTCTACTTCAATACCCAAAGAACACTAGTTAAGGCCTATCAGCAAAACCAGCAATTAGAAAAAGCGATCTTGCTCTGTCAAGAAATTGCCGCTAGTGGGGCGATCGGCGATGCAATGTGGGGACAAACCTTCTTAGCCAAACTTGACCCCGATTATCAAAAGCCAGTAGCAACTAGTTCCGACTCAGATGAGACTAGAGTCGAAACTAGACCAAAGCCCAGTCTTAAGCCAAAAACTCTAGCTCAATTTAAACGCTACTGCCAAAATAACCTCCTAGGGGATCTTCAAGAATTAGAGAGCAAAAGAAAATATACCCTTGCCAGTATGCTCATCTCTGGAATTCTTTGTTTAATTCTGGCAGGTTGCTTTTGTCTAGGATTATCAAACTGGTTGCGAGTCAATACTTCCTTCGAATTTTATCTCTTTTGTCTAGTTTTTCCTTTCACTGCTTGGATCCTCTTCTGTCGTAGCTGCATCCAAGTGTATGGTCTTGGTTTTAAACGCAATATTATCGAGAACATTGTTAACTTCATTGACGACCATGGACAGCTAGAATATGCCGCCCATCTTTTCCTCGAAGATAAACGTCGCACCATAAACTCTCTTACTCGTAGCCAAATTTTAGGTGATGCCCTGAGTGAGCCAGACGATCTAGAACAAGAAGATTGTATCTATGGCAGAGTTGGTGATACGGATCTGTTCTTTGCCGAAATTACCGCCAAAAAGATTAGAGGTGGACATTTGGACGAGCTAGGAATGAGGCAGAGCAATCATGAATCGATTTTGTTTCAGGGTTTATTTTTTGAAGCGAAGTTTGCCAAAAGCTTTAATAGTCGTACGTTTGTAATGCCTAACAACTTTAAACAAAAACTAGAACCGCTAAACCGATGGCGTGGGGAACTGATTAAGCTAGAAGATCCTGAGTTTGAGCGCAGATTTCGAGTCTATGGAGATAGTCAAATAGAATCACGGTACATTCTTTCTACTAACCTAATGAATCGGCTGGTAGAATTCAATAAAAAGGCTAAACGCAAAGTCTATCTTTCTTTTGTTGATGGCTACGTTTATCTTGCCATTCCCTATAACTACAATCTTTTTGAACCTAAACTATGGAAAAACATGACCTCTTTTACCCCATTAAAAGAGTATTTCCAAGATTTGCAGCTAATGATCGGAACTGTTGAAGATTTGAATTTAAATCGTCGTATTTGGGGTTGAATTAACTTAAACCCGTTTGAGATAAGAAGTACATACAGTAATTTTTAGGAATTTCTGACGGTATATGTCAAAATTATAAGGCGATGAAGCTCAACAAATAAAATAATTAATCTAGTCGGAGACAAACTAATTCAACCTTTTTATCTCAACTTTTTGTAGCTCATCTTTCAATAGTGCCTATTTTGTTTATCAGTCTTTAACTTTAATATTAATGCCTTCCAAATCAGCACAACACCGTCATGAATACGTTTTAATCGTTATGGATAGCAAGGGGCAAAAAGAGATTGTCCTTACCAACGATTCTTATTCACTAGGCAGGGGGAACGACTGTGACATTCGCCTCCAATCTCAATTTGTCTCTCGCCATCATGCAACTTTATTTAAACGAACAGACAAAGAAGGAGAATCTTACTATCGAATTGTGGATGGAGACTCTCATGGCAAAGTGAGTGTTAATGGTTTGCTAATTAACGATCAAAAGTTTCTGTTTCACGATCTTCAAGATGGGGACAAAGTAGTATTTGGACCTCAAGTGTCCGCGATTTTTGAGCATCGGCAGTATGATGTTTTTCCCACCCTTCCTCCAGACGATCCTTTTGATATCACCCTCATTGATCCTGCGATGATTGGTAACGACGAGGAAGAAGAAGAAAGTTAGAAGTTCGGAGTTCGGAATTCGGAATTAGCAAGTTTAGATCTCAATTCAAACTTTCTTCAGTACTAAATTAATATTGCTAGATCAAATTGTGGATCATCAGATTGCGGATAGCTCGTCTTTAGATAGGTTAATTGGTCAAGAAAAGGCAGTTAAGTTATTAAGACAAGCCGTTATTCAAAAGAAAATTGCCCCAGCCTATTTATTTTCAGGAAGAGAGGGAATTGGGAAAAGTATTGCTGCTTGTGGTTTTGCTGAGCTAATTTTAGGTTGCCAGCCAGGGAGAACAGCCTTGAACAAGCATCCAGACTTGATTTGGGTAGAGCCAACCTACAGCGATCGCGGTAATTTACTAACTGTTGCCGAAGCAGCAGCCCAAAATCTGAGCAGAAGAAATCCACCGCAAATCAGAGTTGAGCAAATTCGCTATTTAACTGAGTTTCTCTATCGTCATCCTTTAAAGAGCGATCGCCTAATGGTAGTCATCGAAGATGCTCATTTATTGTCAGAAAAATCAGCCAATGCTCTCCTTAAAACTCTCGAAGAACCTGGCAAGGCAACCCTTATTTTAATTGCGCCTGAGTCGGATTCCCTCCTAAATACGATTATCTCTCGCTGCCAAAAATTACGCTTTACGCCGCTAGCTAGCTCAGAACTACAACTGGTTCTAAATCAACATAATTACGCAGAAATCAGCGCCCACCCTGAATTAATGGCGATGGCACAAGGAAGTCCTGGCAATGCCATAACCGCTTGGCAAAATTTACAGTCCATTTCTCCCGAACTGATCGAGATTTTACAAAGGATTGTTTTACAGCAAAATCCCCAGAATAGTTTGGAAGCAATGCTTACCGCT
Organism: uncultured Xenococcaceae cyanobacterium; assembly: GCA_937996665.1. Classification (GTDB taxonomy): domain Bacteria; phylum Cyanobacteriota; class Cyanobacteriia; order Cyanobacteriales; family Xenococcaceae; genus Hyella. The sequence continues at coordinate 28,498 of CALKUU010000299.1, forward strand.
AAAAATATTAATGAGGAGCTGGATTTAACCACTCAATTGTGGCTGATAGATTATTTACAGCATTACGGCTGGCAATATAGTTTGAATTCAGAATTAGCAGCAACTTGGGAGCAAACGAAGAAATATTTACTAGCTTATGTGCAACCAAGATTAGTTTGGGAATCGGTTTTAACAGGACTTGCGGTGTAGAGCGATCGCTATATTGATATTTTTCATTCCGAACAGTTTTAAAGCCGTTTTAAGTTAGACAAACTTCGTTTTCAATTAATATTGGGCGGCAAATCTCCAAAAAAAATAACTTATTGTCTTGGGTGAACCACAGAAATTGAGCAAATTATCAGCGAATAATCAAGAGCTATCTTTAGGTTGGCTGATTGATTTAGCGATCGCATTTCAAGATCAGAGGCGATCGCTTTTGAGAATTAATCGTTATTATCCACATCTAGAGCCATTTTCCAATCGCCATTTTCATTACGACGATAGCCAATCACTAAACGACCTCCTCCTCCTCTTTGCTCTCCTGTCTCCTTATTGGTCATCTTCACATCAAAATGTGTGACCATAACCGCAAAATCACCAAAAAGTTTGATTTCATTAATTTCTCCGTCAGACTTAAACGTGAAAGCTTCTATCCGTGGTGCATACTTATCGCGAAAGGCTTGAGTCCCAATTAGGGTTGGACGGTTTTCGTTACAAACAATAACCTCTGGGTCACAAGTTGCAACAAGTCTTTCAAGATCGCCACTATCTAGAGCAGCATTCCATTCGTCAAATGCTGCTTTTAGTTGTTCAATGTCATTCATAGTTCTATGCTCCTGCTGGTAAGTATTCAGTAAAATATTGTCCGACTAAAATTTCTTCAATTTCAGCTAGAAATGCTTGGGTTGCCTCACGGGTGGCAAATTGCGGAGTTACTTGTTTTGCAGTTGCTTCATCTGGAAAAGTGTAGATTTCGGCAAATAGTGTTGGCTTATCGGGGGATGTAGTCACATAAGTTTTCCACGATGTCACTCCCTCAAGTGAAGTAAAATCTTCACGTGCGCGCTCCCTGATTAAATCTGCACGCTTAGGGTCTTTCATCTTCAGAACGAAAATCTCTGTTATCTCAGCCACAATTTTTTCTCCTAATATTGAGATTATTAGCTTCAGCAATCTCAATATAGGGTGTTTTGTTGTTATTGTAATCAGAAATAAGAAAAGCAAATTGATCGCTTAAATGAACAATGAAAAATCCAAATCTTAATGACGTATGTGTTTTTGTCGAAGTTGCTCGTGCCAATGGCTTTCGCGCTGCGGCTGCAAATCTGAACCTGGGAGTTGGGTCGGTCAGTGAAACTATCCAAAGACTTGAAAAACGCTTAGGTGTCCGCCTGATTGAGCGCACAACCAGAAAAATATCCCTGACCTATGCCGGGGAAAAGCTCTTAGAAAGAAGCATGCCTGCTCTAACCGATTTAACAAGCGCCCTTGATGATGTGAGCGAAGATCAACATACAATTTCTGGCACTTTACGTCTGTCAGCACCCCGTAGCAGCTCTCCCTTTTTTCTTGATGATGCGATCGCAAAGTATAGCGAGACCTATCCAGCGGTCAATCTTGAAGTCATGTATGACGACAACAAAGTTGATCTAGTAACATCTGGAATTGACGCAGCTATTCGCTCTCAAACTTTGCTAGAGAAAGGATCTTACTCCGTTGAGATTGGGCCAAAACTAGACATGGCACTGGTCGCTTCTCCCAAATATCTAGAACTCAACGGCAGCCCAAAAAAACCTACTGATTTAACTGAACATGACGGCATCCGCTTTGGCTTTGGTAGTGCAGATCGGCTTGCTCCATGGTCATTTGTTGAAGGTAAAAGTAAAAAAAACTATACGGTTACGCCTAAACCACGGATGATCGTCAATGATTTGGTATCGATGATAAATTTTGCCAAATCTGGGCTAGGAATCACTTATGTTTATCGAAGACCTGCCGAACCATTTATTGATTCAGGTGAGCTAGTAGCTCTGTTTGATAAATACGTACCATCTTTACCCCGTTACACAATCAACTATCTGACAAAGCGACATATGCCCAAGCGATTAAGAGCTTTTATTGATTTAGCTAAGCAAATGTAGCCTGAATAGGCGAATTAACTATCCACAAGCCTTGTAAAAATAAGTATCGCTGATAAAGAAAAGAGGTGCTAACTACGATCAAATTTTGCTTTTACGATCGTCGTTCAGAAAAATGAAATCGCATCTACCTCGCGGATCATCATTTTTAAGGTGGATTTCTTGGGCTGCGAAATAGATCTTGTGATAATCGCGCCTAATAAGTTCCTCGGACAGGTTTTCTTGGTTCCTTTTTAATGCTCTGTCGAGAGCCGTCTCAT
>CALKUU010000300.1 GCA_937996665.1 uncultured Xenococcaceae cyanobacterium
TCTGTAGGATTGTTTTCCTCGCCGAAAACCGTTTTTTTTCCTTTGAGATGACTTACATTTAGGACAGTCCATCGCTTTGAGCAACTAATAGTTTTAACTACCTTTAGCTTAATAGCATTACGCATCCACCAAAGCCTATAATTCAAGTAATTCGAGCCGATCCCAAAAACATTTATTATTCTGCTTGTGTTTACTGATTTTCTCAATCTCTCTTTAGATCGCGATCGCTTATTCCAAACAGATCAAGTACTGAGCTTGAGTAATTTGGACTGGTCTGATTACGAAAAACTCACTTCACAAAACTATTTACCCTATAGAGTCTCTTATTTTCAGGGAGTGATTACCATTGTGTCTCCTAGCAGAAATCACGAGCGGATCGTAGATATTATCAATGGTTTAATTAGAACCTATTGTCGAAAATATAATTTGGCTTATTTTGCTTTGGGTTCTACTACTCTAAAAAATCCACCGTTGGCGGGTAAAGAGCCAGACTGTAGTTTTGCTTTTGGATCTGATAAAGCTTTTCCTGATTTGGCGATCGAAGTTGTTTATAGCAGTGGTGGCGTTAGCGATTTAGAAAAGTACCGAGCTTTAGGAATCAAGGAAGTTTGGTTGTGGCAAGATAATCAGATCATTTTTTATCAATTGCTCGATTCTGGATATCAAGAAATTGCCAAAAGCGTTAATTTAAAAAATCTTTCCGCTACTTTTCTGATTAACTTTATTAATCGAGGCTTGGAAGAGTCACCTTTAACTATTGAGTCAGATTTCTATCAACAACTCGCCTAAAGTAATTGCCCGTCTTAATCACAAAGTATATACAGTGTTATTAATATCTTCTACTATGCTCCATTCGCAAAGCCAAAATATGCTCACAAGGCCCTTTATAGAGCTTGTTTTGTAAATGCCAACTGCAATTACACTGGGCATTAATTAAACGCTGATCATTATCTATAGTCAGTGATGGATTATAAGTCTGATCGAGATCGCTCACCTCACCCTGAAGCGTAACCGCACCCATCGTGTCATCAGTCACCGAAGTTATGCTTACCTGATTACCCACCAAAAAGCGGGTTGCTTTGCTCTCTCTTTCATTTGCAAAACGCAAGCTATCCATGGGTAGAGGATCTTTGCTCAACTCCCGCACCCGATAAACCTGCTTATTGAGGTCATAAATCGCTCGACCTGCTTGGGTATATGACCCCAAAGCACCCAAAATAACTTGAGGGTTCATGTCTAGTCTTTTCGCCAAATCATGAGGATTTTCTGCCCAGTTCTCTTTGAGGGCATCAAAAACTTTTTGCTTTGTCCATTGGTCTACCTCGGTTCTAGGAGCCATCAAGTCAAAATTACCAGAACTCGACCAATCATTAGCCGTCCACCCCGATAGCCCCAGAGTAAAGGACATATCCCCCAAATCGGCTATGTAAAAAGAGGGCATTCCCGTTCCCAACAGATGCACAGTAAATTTCTTAGCGATGGGAATTAGTCGCTCTAGGATGTGGATACGACGACGACCCCAAACCCTAACCTCTTGAGCTTCTGCACCTGTGTAGGGCGATCGCGCGCAAATAATTTCCAGGTTCCAAGGTTCAAAAACCACCTTCACTGATTGCCCAGGCTCAAGCACATAGCGCATTCCCCTAGGGCCTTTTTTCTCTTTGTGGCGACGCAACACCATGCAGATGTTATAAATATCCATCGGGTGCAAGTCAAACTGAATTGTCGGCAAAGACATCGCTGAGCTAACTTGCAAAAACCCTCGTACCCAACTATCAGGCAGATCTATTTTGACTTCTTTGAAGTTTTCCTCGTGGGCAGTTTCTACCTCAAACCCAGAAGGATCGATTTTTAATTCAGTACTACGATAGCTGCGGACTTTCTGGAATTCGTTATAGAGAGCAGCCGAGTAATCAATATTAGTAGTGCCGCATTCAAACTCATTGATATTTTTAAAGACCTCGTAACTCGCCCCTAATCTGCCATAGCTCGACTCGTCCTGACTAAAACACTCAAAAAAGACTTCATCAGGATGAACCGTAATCACTGGGTCAAGCACAAACCACATATCCTTATCTTTTTGATAGAGATAGTTATAGTACTGTTGCCTAGCATCATAATAGGGCTTGCGTCTTTGATAACTCTGGCTTTGCAAGGCACTTAACTGCTCTTGTAAAGGGGCGATTTTGTCAGCAATTTCAGCTCGTTGAGAGGCTACTTGTTGCCAGTCTAGTTCGTCTTGTTGATCGCGCCAACGTTTATAGGCTTCACGGTCTTTGGGCTTAAAGCGCAGATCCGAAACAACCACATGATGCAGCGCACTAATCGCCTCGCGAAAAGCCACATTCTGCCGCAACTCACCAACAAAAAAAGTGGGTTGTCTTTGCAAATCAGGAGCAAAGGACATACCCGTCCGACTGCTAGTCTGCTGAACCGTGCTGCTATTGCTATAGGTATAGTTAAATTTCATAAAAATAAATCTAGCTTTAAGGGGATTTCTATCTTTTTATTTGGAAAGAGAAGTACTCTGGTAAGTTGGAATTGAAAGCCGAATTATTTAACTTTGAATTCCTAACTCCGAACTTCACTCACCTCTTTAACCCGAATCGGTAACTCAATCCCAGGATATTGACGTTTGATTTTGACCATAATTTGAATAGCAGCAGCTTTATCGGCGATCGCCACAGTTGCCGACTGCCGAGTTAAAATTTTGCCAATAATCTGGGCAGCAGCCTCGCTTTTAGTTGCTTCCTGGCTCAAAAAGTTAAAAATCCTTTTTTTGGCAATCCCTCCCTTATTCACTCCCGATAAAACCGTAATGAAATAGGGGGTTAACTCCTCAAGTCGCTGGGCATTATCTAGAGCATAGGTTTCTAGATAATTGGTGGCAAACAGTTGCATATCCTTACTCGGATGTTCACTAAATTTGACCAAATATTCCTGTCCGTAGGTTTCAGAGAAATTACTCATCACCAAATCCCGACCAAAACGGCGCACCTCTGGCTTAGTGCTGTCACACACGCCAATCATTACCCTGGGTGTCCAATCTTGCTGCTCAAGCTTGGCAAAAAGAGTCTGAGCAAAATCCTGGGAATCTTGCCACTTGGCTTCTAAAAGTTTAACGGCTACTAGCATCTGGTCATCATCATGGCGGATCGTATCGAGCTTCAACTCAAACATTTGCCAGGCAGCTTGGCGAATTGCCAAAATTTCATGATTGGCAAACTTAACCAATTCACCAGAGCTAAATTCTTGCCAAAGAAGATCGCTTTTAGCTTGTAGAAGTCTGCCTCCAAATTCCTGAGCAACAGAAGATCTTCCATTAGTTAGAGCAACAATCTTGTCGGTGGTTACAAGTGGCTGCCAATTGGGGATATCTGCATTGAGAATTGCAACTAAATCCTTGTGAACTCCCTCGTGTCGCTCTGGTTCTGCGAGTAAATCAATCAGATCGATTCCAATTGATTGGGTAAAGTCTGGTTGAGTCTCTCCTAGCCTGCGAATTACTGGGCGAATTGCTTGTCTGATCTCGGCACTAGAATTAACCGCCATCGCAATTAACAAGATGCGATCGCTCATCAAACGCTCATCGGGTAACTGCCCAAAAATCTGAATTCCGATCGCCCTTACCGAATCGACAGCCGAGGATAATAGTGACTCAATCAAATCAGGTGGTAACTCGGTTGCAGGAGTTTGATGATTGAGGAGAATTTTTGCCCCCCAAGTCTGAATTTCCCCTAGCGGATGAGCAAGTAGCTTGAGGATCACTTTTAAATCTAAAGTTTTGAGTTGCGAGCTAAAGCTCAGTGAGATTGTCTCGCCAATTTCTTCAGCTAAAGCGCCCTGGTCTTCTTTAAAAGCAAGCAAGGTAGTAATAATTTTGTCGATGAGAATTTGTGCTGTTTGATTCTCAATTACAGAAGAGCTGAGCCACTTACGGGCAAAACTTCTAGTTTCAGAGCGATCGCTAGTAAGTAAACCCATCACAAATTCACTAGATTCAGAATTATTTGCAGCTAAGATAAATTCTCTTTGCTCTTCAATCCACTGATAAGCTTGGGTTCTAGCAGCAGGGAAGATGCAGTTGGCAACAGCGAGCAGGAGATCTAAATTCGGCGATCGCGGATCATAGAGTTTTTTCAAGTAGGCAAAGCCAAATTCAGCGGTAATTTCATATTTAGATTTGACCAAAGCAATTAGGGTTGGGATCTCTAGGCGATCGCAATAGGCTTGGTTTGCTTTTAGTACTTTGATCGCAAACTGATGAACGGGTAAACATTCACTAGCTGTTAGAAGGTCAATTAACACTTCTGGCTTTTGATCCCAAAGCTGGGGGAAAGCTTCCTCTCTAAGATCAGGAATGGGGTCACCTGGCTTATAGTTTTCTTGGCAGCGCCACCTTTGATAACCTTGCTGATAGCGAGGACTGTTTTGATAAAGAATGTGGTTAAAGGCTAAGTACTTGGCGTAGGCATCAAAGTTATACTCTGTGGTGAGATAAGATCGAGTCGACCAATTATAGCGATAGTTAACTATCTTTTCGGGAGCTACTGCATCCTGATCTCTAAACGCCACAAGTAGGGCTGCTGCCAAATCGACATAACTAGAATTGTTATCTTCAGCTAAGGTTTTTAGCGATCGCCAAATTCTTTTTTGGAAATACTGCTTAGTTTCTTTACCAAAAGCTTTAGTCGAATTGGGTTTTCTTAACTCCTCTGTGAGATAGCCATCTTTTGAGCGAATAGAACGCCTTTGCTCTCTATCCCATTGCCAGCGACGAGGATTCCAGAAGTTACCTGGTTTCAATTCAAAACGATGAGCTAAGATGCCGAACACTTCAGCATCAAGGCGAAATTCAGCTAGTTTAAAAATATGGCGTAATCTTTTGAAATAGCTTGGTTGGAAAGGTGCGGTTCTTAGAATTTGCAGGAGTGCAGGTCGCACATATTCGTTATCAATTTGGTAAATCGTGTCGAGAACCGCAAATTTTTGATAGTCTTGCCCTGCTAAATCATTACTTCCTAAATAGGTTGTCAGTGCCACTGCAAAGTTTTCAGCACTACCAGTTTGGGCAAGTTCTTTAAGGACAGGAGGGAGTTTGGCTATTTTCTGCGATCGCAGCTCTTCTTGTTCTGTTTCTGTCGCTAGTTTAAACCAGGCATCCCAGGCAATTCTTTGCACATGCTCAGGAGTGGATTGTTCGGCTACTAAGGCTTTTAAAGCAGGAATTGCTTGAGGGTCGCCACAACGACCCAAAGACCAGGCGATTCCATAATTGCGGAGTGGATTATCTGGAGTGATTAGCTTGAGTAAATGAGGTGTAGCTCCTTTGACCGCTAACTCTCCAGCTCGCCAGATAACTCTATCTAAAGACCAACCTGCACTATTTTTTTCTGCCAAGCGATCGACAATGGCTTGTTCACGTGATCCTTTTTTAAGAGAAATTTGTGGGGTTTCTGATGGCAGAGAAGTCGCAGCAGAACCTAATTCGGTAACGTCTTGATAACCTTTTTTGATTTTATCGGCTACTAACTTATCAAAAATCTTTTCGGCTCGATTTAACGGAATCGCTCTCGCGGTCTTGGTACCTTCTTTAAGGTTTCTTCCCCTTCTGCCATAGCGAAAATTAACCAGATATCTGCCTTCTGTGTTTTGGCAAAGGTCTACCTCATAGACCTTATCGGAGTTTTCAGCTTGGTAATGTAGGGAAGTCCGTTTGATTAATTCCATTTGCTTGATTTT
>CALKUU010000301.1 GCA_937996665.1 uncultured Xenococcaceae cyanobacterium
TATGCAGTAGTTCCACCTCATGAGAGCAATTATGGCGATCGCTACAGCCGAGATGTGTATGGCAATGTTGTAAATAATATTCCGATTGTGGTTTTACATGAGACCGTTGGCTCTGCTCGGAGTGCGATCAACACTTTTAGAACAAATCATCCGAACGATAGTAGTCAGGTTAGCTATCATGCTTTAGTTGCTTTGGATGGCATGGTTATTTATTTAGTGCCTCCAGATAAGCGAGCTTTTGGGGCAGGAAATTCTACTTTTATTGGTAGTCAAGGTGAGGAAACCGTTAAAACCAACCCGAATTTACCTTCGTCTGTCAACAATTTTGCCTATCATGTCTCCCTAGAAACCCCCCCTGATGGTAGAGGGAAATATCGGAATAGACGTTCTCATAGCGGCTATACCGAAATTCAGTACAAGTCTTTAGCTTGGCTAATTGCTCAAAGTAATATTCCTAGCGATCGCATTACTACTCACAAAAAAGTAGATCGTGCTGGTCATAAGCAAGATCCGCGTAATTTTGATTTTGACAAGTTTTTTCGAGTTTTGGACTCTTATCGTCAACCTCTTGTGAGTAAAGTATCTCAGTAATTATTGAACATGAGTTCGGAGTTCGGAGTTATGGTTTTTGTAACAAAAGAATAGTTTTCTCAGAGGATGTCTTAAAAGTCATTTTTCTAAATTTAATTTCTTGATTTTGCCCCCCGACCCCCAAATTTGGGGGAGAAAGATATTTAAGTCCCCCAAATTTGGGGGATACAGGGGGCGTTAAAGTAATAATTTATACTTCTCAGACAGCCTCTCAGGCATCTAGAATTTAGAAAGTTATAAAATTTGCAAGTTTTTTGCTTTGCCGAATTCATTATATTTAGGTTGGATTCCTGATTTTGCTTACCAACTTTTGATTGATTAACCAATTCTGGATTAAGCTGCTATTGCTCAGCAGACTTGCTTGATGTATGAAACTCAAATCAAATTCTCATTGGTGGCTACTCTTAATTATTTTGCTAGCAGCAATCTTAAGATTGAGTTTTTTGGGATCTGCCCCTAATACTTTTTCAACAGACGAAGCCTCTAATGGCTATGATGCTTACTCAATTTTGCTGACTGGGCGCGATCGCTATGGGGATTGGTTTCCTGTTTTACTCAGGGGTTTTAATGATGCGCGGGAATCCTTGTATGTTTATCTAATTATTCCTGGGTTAAAGCTGTTTGGTCTCAATGAATTTACGACTAGATTCCCTTCGGCGATCGCGGGGATTGCGATCGTCCCGATTGTTTTTTATTTAGCTCAAGAATTGTGGCAGCAAACTAAGGTGTCTTTGGGCGCAGCTTTGCTGGTTGCGATTAGTCCTTGGAGTATTTATTTTAGTCGGTTAGCTTTTCGCGCTAACTTAATGCCTGTTTTTGTTTGTTTGGGTCTACTCTTGTTTTTGCGCAGTTGGCGACAACCTTACTATCTGATCTTCAGCAGTATTTGTTTTGGGATTAGTTTGCAAACTTATGCAGCGGCAAGAGCATTTACACCTTTGTTGATGTTGGGTTTAATCGCGATCTGCTACCGCAAATTACTCAAGCAGCCTGCAATTACAGCAATTTCGGCTTTGATTTTTCTAGGATTTATCTTATTTTTAGGACAGTTTTGGTTATCTCCTGCGGGAACTGGTCGGGTGGATGAGCTAGGTTTTGAGACTAATCCTGTGAAATTAGCTTGGTATTATCTCTCTTATTTAGAGCCAGTATTTTTATTTGGCTATGGAGACTTTAATGTTCGTCGTAGTGTTACCACGATTGGGATTGGGCAATTATATTTGTGGGAGATGTTTTCTGTTGTCACTGGCTGGTTAGCTTTGAAAAAGCAAGCCACAATTCAAAGTAAAATTCTCTGGCTGTGGCTATTTCTCTATCCGATTCCTGCTGCCCTGACCGAAGAACAGCATGCGATTCGGTCAATTATCGGGATGCCTTTATTCGCGATGGTTTCGAGCTATGGTTTTTGGCTGCTCTATTCAAGATTGATGGCTCAAAGAAAATATCGGGTAAAAAATCTCTTGATTGTGGCGATCGCTTTGAGCTTTATGGGTCATCTTGGGGCTTATCAAAACTATGCCCTCAATAAAATTAGCAATACCTCAGCAGGTCATTGGCAATACGGGATGAGAGAGGCAATAAGCTACGCGGAAAGAAGTGATTATCGGTGTGTAGTGATGAGTAATAAATTTAAGCGATCCAATATTTATATTCTCTTTTACTCTCAATACTCACCTAGCGAATATCAAAAAGCTCCTCACGATCCAGAAGCAAAGTATTTTACCGAGCCAACTCAATTAGGAAAATATACAATTGCCGATTTGGCTAGCTATCAACCGCAGCAATCTGCTTGTTTGTGGATTGCTAAACCAAATGAGGTAGAGAATTTTCAGCAAAAACATTCTACTAGCAAATTAGTTCGAGATATCCAAACCCCTAAAGGTAAAAGTAAAATTGTTTTACTTGATAGCTGATTTCTTGATGTGAATAATTTTAGTTGGCAATTTACTTAAAGGCTTTGGTTGCTGACTTTAGTCGAGTAAGCTTTAGGCTAAATTTGCCACCACTGGTTTCTCCAAAAGCTCTAACGCGAACGATATAACTACCATTTTCGTTAATCCTGGAAAATAATAAGGAATTGGTGGAGCCATCAGGCCCATCATCATTTTCGGCAACGGTGGAGCCATCTTCAGCGATTAAAGTCAGCATAGTATCAAACTCATCAGAGGTGAGGTCGATCGCTACTTGGTCTCCTTTTTGGAGCTTAATCAGATAATCGCGAGCAAAGCCACCCTCACCTGTAGGAATATCTTTTTCTGTCAGAGTATCGGCAACCTCTTTTTCCGAGGAAATTAGTGAGGGATTATAGATTTTGTTATTTGCTGTCGCTGGTAGAAGCGCAATTGCATTCATAGAAAATCCAGCCAAAATTAAAGCCAGCCAATGCCGATTAAACACTCTCAACATACAAAATTCAAACGTTAAAAAGTTAAGACTGGCTCTATTATATCTAGCTTCTTTGCTTATAAGCGATAATCTCGATGAGATTACTGAGATCTAGATTATTAATTTGTTTAGCAATTAATCTTGCTTACTCAATTAAGACAAGGCGTTCGTGATAATATCCTCCAAGAACTGGTCTTAAACAAGCAAAATGTTTTTTGGCAAATGAGTAGATTAATTGTTCGTTTGGTTATTGGTTTGGTGTTTGCCTTTTTTGGTTTAATTAACTATTTTGGCAATGTTTCTGAAAACCCTGTGACAGGTGAAAAGCAAAGAGTGCAAATGACTCCTCAACAAGAAGTTGTTTTGGGTCGGCAATCACGAAGCCAGATGGCTGGTCAACATGGGGGACTATACCCAGATCAAAACTTACAAGCATATCTAGATCAAGTTGGCGATCGCCTAGTTAAACAATCTACAGCCTCAAAATCGCCTTATCCTTACGAATTTCATTTGCTTAGAGATAATCGGACAATTAACGCTTTTGCTTTGCCTGGAGGTCAAGTCTTTATCACTGCTGCTTTAATGGGTCGTCTTAATTCTGAAGCTCAACTGGCAGGAGTTTTGGGTCATGAAATTGGACATGTTGTTGGTCGCCATGGTGCAGAACATGTTGCTAAACAACAATTAGGTGCAGCGATGGTTGGGGCAATTGGGGTTGCTACGAGTGATGGTCAGGGTGGTGGCAGAAATGCGGCAATTTTGGCTCGGGCAGTTAATCAGATGGTTAATCTTAAATATGGTCGCGAAGATGAGCTAGAGAGCGATCGCTTAGGTTTTCAGTTTATGACTCAAGCTGGCTACAACCCTAAAGGAATTGTTGAGTTGATGGCAATCTTAGGAAGTGCTAGAGGCGGATCGCAACAACCAGAATTTTTTAGCACTCACCCTGACCCTGGTAATCGAATTGAGCAACTCAAAGCTATTATTCAGCAAAACTATCCTAACGGTATTCCTAGCAGCTTGAGCGAGGGTAAACAGAATTTTGCACGTATCGTTGCTCCCAGAATTTAGCCCCAGAAATTTAGTATTCAGATTAAAACTATGGACTATATAACACTTTATTGGATTGTCATCGCCTTAATGATTATTGGCGTTATCGGGGCGATTATTCCCGGTTTACCTGGTAGTAGCATTATCTTAACCGCGATCGCTATTTGGAGTATTGCTACTAAATTTGCAGGAGTAGGCTGGTCTTTAATCCTAGTTTTTGTAGTTCTAATTCTGAGTGCTTTTGTTGAATATATTGCTGTCTATTTAGGGGCAAAACAGGTTGGTGCTAGCAAGTGGAGTCAGCGAGCAGCGATCGCTGGAATGGTACTCGGCTTTCTGGGTCTAATTCCAGCTTTACCAGTTGGTGGGCCTATTTTTGGCTTATTGTTTGGGGCGATTATTGGTTCTTTTTTAGGTGAATACTTTTATCGCAAAAACCTTGAAGGAGATGCCAGAGTTAAACAAGCTTTTAAGGTGAGTATGGGGATTGTGATTAGTTCTCTGATTGGTAATGTGATCGAAACTCTGCTGGCTGCGATCGCTGTATTTATTTTTATTAGTACTACTTGGGGTGCTGTATTTGGCTAAAAAACTTTTACTAGAAAGTAGTATAAAATTACTTACTTAATTGCTTTAAATTTGCGTCGTAAGTGATTGCTCCCAAAGGCTATTCCTACTATTAATAAACCCAAGCTAGGATTAAATTCCCAAGGCACTTCTTCAACTAAGACATTATCAAAAGTCGTTAATTCCGCTCCAGCCCAATTTTGAATAGTGACGACTAGTTGCAGGTTATTTCCAGATAAACCAGTTTGGCTGATAGTTTGATTTGTAAAATCGCCTAGCAGTGTATGTTGCTCAAAGTTAGGATCGCCAGCAAATCCATTTTGGTTGCCAATTACAGTAGTCGTTCCATCGATAATAAATTCAACATCGACAAAGTCTAGTGCTCCATTGCCGCCAGTTTCTTCAAAATCGCCTACTTCAGTAAAATCAAATGAAAAGTTGACATCGCTAAAACCAGAAATATCAATAACTGGCGAAGTCCAAATGGCTGGACCATCAACATCTTGAGCTTCAAACCGATTATTCCTGACTTGAAACCAGTCAGTAGTTGCTGTTAAATTAGCCAACCCATCGTTATTTTGTGCAGTTGGGGAAAGACCAACAGCGCTAGAAATATTGCTAACAGTCCAGTCGACTCCTGTTGTGTCAATTACTGGAGGAGTACTACTGTTAACTCCAATAGCACCTTGACCTTGATCTGTGGGGTCATCAAAGTCTTCCATATAAATAGTGAAGGCTTTAGCTGGTTGATTTGAGAGAGTTAATACGCTTAAGCCTGTTAGGATAATCAGTCTTGTGGGGTCGAAAATTGCTGAAAACATGACCAATAGTAATTTGGAATAGGAAAGTTATCAAAATGGATGAATATACATCTATGGTTTTCTATGATTTTGGTCTTGTTAGAAATTGCTTTAGCAAGACTAGAAAACTGCATTACTAAAGTATGTGATAAATACTTCGATCGATAACAGTGACAATACTTATTAGTTACATGCTGAGCTTTTTGCCGCTTATAAATATAGTTATTGATGCGGATATGTAAGTCTGTTTTTCTTAATTAGGATGCTGATTAAATAGACTTTAGTATATTTAGCATAGATTTATTGCTTAAGATTTAAGTGATTTGGCTTATAAACTTTGGATCTATTTGATTGCTAAAAATTTCTGGAGGAGCAGATCTTAAATTAACTGTTTGATTTTTACAGGGATGCAGGAATTTTAAGTGATGGGCATGTAAATAATAGCCACAATCCCCCGGTGTAATTAGAGGAGGTTGTGAGTCAGGATTATTCTCTGGCTGAGTTTTTCTTGATAGCGGTTGATCTTCTATTGCGCTTGCTGTAACCACAGGAATTCCTCCTATTTGATAAAGAGGATCTCCCAGCAGCGGATGACCGATCGCCGCAAGATGAATTCTAATTTGATGGGGACGACCAGTTAAAATTTTGACTTTGACAAGAGTGCGATCGCTTTGACGAGCAATTACTTGGCATTCACTGCGGGCATATTTACCATCAGATTTCGCTCCGTAGATGTAGCCTAAAACTGGATGAGCTAGTTTGCCAATGGGTTGTTCAATGGTCAATTGGTTTTGTTGGATAATGCCTTGAGCGATCGCTAGATAAATCTTGGTAATTTGCCTAGATCTCATTTGTTGACTCAGCTTTGATTTGGCAACTGGAGAGCGAGCCAAAATCATTAAACCTGAAGTACCTCTACCCAGTCTGTGAATGGGGATGGGTGTTTGTTGAGGGAATAGTTTTTGCAGTTGGAACCAAAGAGTATTTTCAAGGAATCCACCACCAGCGAGGACAGGTAAACCTGATGGTTTATCGATTACCAGTAAGTCTGGATCTTGATAAAGAATCTGAAAATCTAAGGGGACTACTGGTTCTTGCCAAGGAGGACGGTGGTAACTGAGTTTATCTCCTGCTTGGAGTTTAGTTGAGATTGTGGTGGGTTTTTGGTTAAGTAGGATTTGACCTAATTCAATGCGGGCTTGCCACTGGGCGATTGTCGAGTGTTTGTAGCGTTGGGAATAATATTCTAGGACTGTTTGAGCGATCGCTGATTTACCGATCTTGTCATGATATACCCAGCCTTTATTCATAAATACTCAATTCATTCACTAACAGTTTTACTGTCAATTAATTTGTGGTAGCTGATTTACAAATGATCACAAAAATAAGTTAATCAAGCTGATTAACTTTTGGGTTTGAATTTGTCTTGGTTTTATCCCGCAATTCGATCTTAAGCGCGTAATTTAGACAGTTGTAATATCTTTTTCCTTAACAGCTAATAGATCATCAATTTTTTTTGAAAAACTATCAGTAATCTTTTGAATTTCATCTTGCATATCGCGAGCTTCATCTTCAGAAACTTCGCTGTTTTTTTCTTGCTTGCGCACAGAATCAACCCCCTCACGGCGAATATTTCGCAGCGCAACCTTGCCTTCTTCAGCTAATTTACTTGCCATTTTGACCAGTTCTTTTCTTCTTTCTTTGGTTAAAGGAGGGATGTTTAAACGAATATTTGTTCCGTCATTATTGGGAGTTAAACCAATATCTGACATTGAGATTGCTTTCTCGATTTGTCCCATACTGCCTTTGTCATATGGTTGGATGAGAATTGTGGTCGCATCAGGGGTGGTAATGTTTGCCAGAGAATTCAAAGGTGCATCGCTGCCATAATATTCGACCATAACTCTATCTAGTAAGGAAGTACTAGCTCGACCAGTTCGAATCGTATTAAAAGACCGCTGGGTAGCTTCGATGGTCTTTTGCATGCTTGCTTTTAGCTCACTTAACTTCATTATTTCCTCCTACAACGGTTCCCAGATTTGCTCCTTGCAACGCTTTGGTAATATTACCACTCTCTAATAGGCTAAAGACAACAATCGGGATGCTATTCTCTTTACATAGGGCGATCGCCGTACTATCCATAACTTTTAGCTCGTTAGCTAAAACATGAGAGTAAGTTAAGCTTTCAAAACGACGAGCATTCGGATTAGTTTGAGGATCAGAATCGTAGACTCCATCAACTTTAGTTGCTTTAAAAATAACCTCAGCATCAATTTCTGCTGCTCTGAGTGCTGCGGTTGTGTCAGTTGTAAAAAATGGGTTACCAGAACCAGCCCCAAAGATAACTACGCGATTTCTTTCTAGGTGACGAATGGCACGACGACGAATATATGGTTCTGCTAACTCTTGCATGGCGATCGCTGTTTGGACTCTAGTCGGAATCTCGATTCTTTCCAGCGCATCTTGCAGAGTCATAGCATTCATTACGGTGGCAATCATCCCGATATAATCGGCAGTTGCTCGATCCATGCCAGCAGCAGAAGCCTTCATTCCTCGAAAAATATTGCCACCACCAACAACAACCGCAGTTTGCACACCACTTTTGACAACATTTGCGATTTCTTGAGCAATATCAGCAACTATTTTGGGATCGATGCCATAGCCCAAGTCCCCCATTAATGCTTCACCACTCAGTTTGAGCAAAACTCTCTGATAACTCATTACTGCTAAAATAACCTCACGATTTTTATTTTTTTAGTTGTGAAATGAAGACAATTTCCGACATTCTTCAGACAGAACAAGTTCCACCTCACCATAAGATACCAGGTTTAATCAAAAATCGTGCATAGAGAGTAAACGGAAATTACATTTAACACTTTTTTTAAGTATTCAGCTATTTAAAAAATTGAGAGTTATTGAATGACAGATTGAAGGAACTTGTTATGAAATTAACTCTGAAGAAGATCTTTGGCTTTAGGCTAGTGATTGCTTGTATAGGTGCCAAAGTTAGATAGTGATTAGTGACTCCGAGAATTGCTACTCTGAGTGATCTTGAAAATAATTGTTGTCGTTAATATGTGGTTCAAAATCAATAATTGATATGAAATTAAATTGTCTTACATTTATAGTTACAGAATCATTATCTACAGAAAATGGATTTGACTTTGGTCATACAGCCGAAGAACTCTTAGTAAAAACTGCTTTTAATCTCAAAATTGGGATCGAATGTTTGGCTTTAATTGTCTTAGCTGTGGGAGTTATTAGAGCAATTATGCGGTTATTGGCAACTCGAAAAGTTATTAGTCGCCCCAGAAGTCTTTGTTCGGTCAGATTAGATCTTGGTAAGGCTCTAATTTTGTCTCTAGAATTTTTATTAGCAGCAGACATTGCCGCTACTGCTATTTCCCCAAGTTGGGATGTGATCGGTAAATTAGCTGCGATCTCAGGTATTAGAACCTTCCTCAACTATTTTCTCCAAAAAGAAGTTCAAGAGTTGGAGGGAACGACCCCAAAGAAGTCGCACTAAGTTTGGTATCTATCTACTAAACAATACGTTGCTTAGGGCGGAGTATTTGATTAGATACTAGCGATCGCAATTAAGACTAATCTCAATTGAGCATAATTGAGTAAGCTGAAGGACAACTAACTAGCTCGGTAAGCAGGGAAAAATTCTGATTGAATTAATTCTTCTACT
Source organism: uncultured Xenococcaceae cyanobacterium (assembly GCA_937996665.1). Taxonomy (GTDB): domain Bacteria; phylum Cyanobacteriota; class Cyanobacteriia; order Cyanobacteriales; family Xenococcaceae; genus Hyella. Next base: position 9,088 of record CALKUU010000301.1, read on the forward strand.
GACTTATTGACTGAATTGGCTCGGAATTCCAATAAATCATCATATTTAGCGTTGTTCACTACAGAACGTAAGGTTAAAAAATCATGTCTTTGCTTAGAAAAACCAGATTTGAAAGTGTAGAGATTATCTTTATTTCCGCCAACACCACCACCAATATGTAAGTAGGTATTTCCTCTATCTTTTGCCCACAGTCGAGTGTGGTGGAGCAGCAAATTGAAAGGGGATTGCTTAAGAAACTCGGTTCTTGTTCCTCCTAAATGGGCTTGGACTATGCCGCAGGATTCAAAGAAAAGACAGACACAAACGATTTGAGATTCAGATTCAACAACTCCGAGATGGACTTGATCTCCTAGGTTGAGTAATCCTTTAAAATAGTCGCGACTAAAATAATAACTATCTTTGGCTTTGACTCGATTCATCGTTTCTTCATAGATATCAATAAACTCATCTATAAAGTCAGCATAGGGAACTATTTTGGCACTTAGCCCTAATCTCATGCATTTATTAATTGTGCTTTGGTGACCTCTACGAGTTTTAGCCCAGATTTGCTCTTCGCTTAAATTCAAGTCTATAGAAACAGTTTGACCACTTTTGGTCAAAGGATCTGTCTGAAAAACTTGAGAAAATTTTTCTCCTAAAATCGGATGCAATCTTAGAAAAGCAGAACATACTCCTCTTTGCTTGAGTTGTTGTTTAAACTGAATTAGGGCAAAATCGGGGAATTCTGGATTAGACATTGCCGCTTCGTTCATCAAAATCCCACTGTAGCCATAGGGAGAAATTACATCGTAAAGATCAGATGTTTCTCCTGTGACGATATCCGAGCAAGAACGTAATAAATAAGGTGCAAAGAAAATATTATCTCCATCTTCCAACAGAAAAGCTTCTGGTTTGGTGTTAGTTCTTTGAGAATCTAATTTTACATATTCAGGGAGATGATACACGTCGTGGTTTAACTTCGACAATGTTTCATTCCATAAAGGGTTATTAATATCTAGGGTAGTGATTTTCATTGCTCAGGTCTCCTTGGAGAAAAGTTAGTTGTTGGCAATTGAAGCTCGTCTGGAAATATTGAGAATTTAAAGTGTTTTGTCTTTAGTTGTGTGTTTCGTTGTTGAGCAACTATCTGTTTTTATTATTTCGACCAGATGACTGGAAAAATTTGAGGATCGCTAAAGTTTGGATCGCCATTAGGCAGACGATCGCATAGTTGTTCATCAAAAATATGAATATCTCTGCCTTGAGAATCTACATATGGTTGGTAATGATTACTTTTATCTTGGAGATGAACAGCCAGAGCTTGGCGATGATACTGGCTGACATTCGGGTAGCTACCATGGATTGTCCAGCAATTATGGAAACTCATTTGACCTTTTTTAAGCGTCATGGGAACTTCGGTCACTTCCTTGCCCTCAGATTTAAACTGCTCGATAAAACTCTTGAGGTTGGTGTTATTGAAATGTCTCATATTCTGTAATCCTTCCCAGCGGTGGCTTTTATCTATAACGACAAGAGGCCCTCTTTCGAGATCGCAGTCATGAAATGGAATCCAGGCTGTTAATAACTTATTTGATGTGCAAGTACTCCAATACGCTCGATCGCTATGCCAACCTACGGAGCTATGTTCCTGATTAATTTTTTTGGCTGGTGGCTTGTAAACTAGTTGATCATCTAAAAGTCGAATTTCTTCAGACCTGGCTAGGCGAGAAGCGATTGCCCCAATAATTGGTTGGAGTGCAAGGCGTTTGATTTCTTCTTTCTGCAAGGAGACAAACTCATTGTTGCGAATGGTATCTCCATCTTCAGGTCGCCAATTGCTGTAGCCACTATCAAAGGGAATGACGCCATCTCGCTCTCCACGATAGAATGCCTCGCTTCCTGCGATCGCAGATTCAATAATCTCGTCAGAGATTACTTGTGGAGAAATGTACCAACCGTGCTCTTCATAAAAACAGATATCTTCTTCTGAAGGTAAAAGAGCCTCTTGTTCTTTTGTCAGAACTTTTTCAAGAGTGTCCATTACGTATTTTTTTTAAAGTTATAAAGCACATAACAAAGTCTATAAAAGAAAAGTAATTAAAAGGGTAAGTATAAATACTCAGGTTTTAATACATTTCTATTGTCTCATAGAAAACTACATTAAAAAAATATTTAAACCAAGTACTTTTTAACGAAAACTTTTTGTATCTAAAGCTTAAAGTGTGTCGCAAGTTATTTAATTAAAATTCGATATTGCTATTAAGTTCTGGTAGATACTGAAGTTGATATCTAAATTTGTAGAAACCTTTTTATGGCTTGTGTTTCAATTAATTGGGTACCTATTTCTTGTCTTTGATTTTGTAATTATGATCGGGGAATTTATCTCGGCTACAATTGTATAATTTTGCCTAAGATTTAGTCAGTGAAATTGAGTGATAATGAGAATTTTTATTTTTAAAATTTAGTATTTAAATTGTTATTTGAATTGGTAAATTTACTTATAAAATAATACGTATTTTTGATCAAGCTATAAAATATGACATTGATTTTTAATAATTCATGAAAATATTTTTTCATGAATTATTATCTAAAATTCTCTATAAAAATATCAAAATTTACTAAAAATAGTGCAGATAAGATCTTGAGTATTTAAAGAATTAAAGAAATTTTTTTGATATTAAGACTTAATGATTTAGTCTACTTATGTTTGTTGTTGCGAGTTTTCAACTATAGTCAGACTGAATTTATCAGTGTTTAAATAGTATTTTAATCATTTACTATTAATACTTAAATAATATGCAAAGCATTTTAATGGTAGCGACAATTCCTGACACCTTAACTGCTTTTATGCTGCCTTTTGTCAAGCATTTTCGTGATGCTGGATGGCAAGTTGATGGTATGGCTAATGGAATCTCTGATTATTCTGAGTGTAGACAAGAATTTGATCGAATTTGGGATATCAAATGGTCTCGTAATCCTTTAGATCCGAAAAATTTTTTGGTTGCAGTGCCAAAAATTAAAGAAATTATGGAACAGGGTAATTACGACATTGTTCATGTACATACTCCTGTTGCTGCTTTTGTTACAAGATATGCTTTAAAAAGTTATCGAGCTAAAAATAATCTTCAAGTTTTTTATACTGCCCATGGTTTTCATTTTCATCCAGAAGGAAACCCGCTTAAAAATCTTGTTTTTCTTACCTTGGAAAAAATTGCAGGGAAATGGACAGATTGCCTTATTACGATTAATCAAGAAGACACTGTAGCTGCGAAAAAACATCAGCTTTTGCCAGAGAAAAATATTCACTTTACTCCAGGTATTGGTCTCGATATTAGTCACTACAATAGCGATCGCGTTTCTGAAGAAGATATTGCTCTGATTAAAAAAGAATTACAGCTAGGGTCAAAAGATGTTCTGTTACTCTGTATTGCAGAGTTTATTCCTCGTAAAAGACATACAGATATCATTAATGCCTTGAAACTACTCAATCGGGATGATATTCATTTTGCTTTTGCTGGGGTTGGTGACATGCGAGAAGAATTAGAAGAATTGACCAAGTCACTTAATTTACAGAAGCAAGTACATTTTTTAGGTTTTCGTCGCGATATTCCCCAGTTAATTAGTGCTAGTGATGGAGTTATGCTTACTTCTCAGCAAGAAGGATTGCCTCGTAGTGTTATGGAAGCTTTAGCAATAGGAACTCCTGTAATTGGTAGTCAAATTCGCGGAATTAAAGATCTTTTAGAAGATGATTGCGGTTTATTAGTTGAAGTAGGAGATGTAGCTGGCTTGGCTAAAGCGATCGCTTGCCTAGCCGATAATCCTGAGTTAGCCAAGAAAATAGCTCATAATGGTCAACGCAAAATGACTAAGTATGATGTTCGCAGTGTTATTAAAACTTATAGCGATTTATATGAACAAGCTCTAACATCTTCACTTGTATACTCTTACGGATAGATATGTTTTTAGAGTTGGTTTTTAACAGTGTTAATTTACTAACTCTAGTTTATTGAACTTTTACTGAGTTTTTTCCGTAACTATTACATCGTAGTTGTATACACATTTGCTTTGCTTACAATTCTTCGATTTCTACCTTCCGTTTGAGTGGCATGGGTTGTTTTTGAGTTTGCGGTAACAAAACAGGTTCTTTGGCAGTTTCCTTGACTTTATTTGGTAATAAGACTGGCAACGGTTCTTGCTCATCAACCCAGTAGCTAGCAACTGGTAATGTATGTTCTAAATCTTCTAGGAGTCGAGGAATAACCATTACTGCATGTAATTCCCCAATTCTTTCGGCTTCTTGCATGCCAATATCGATCGCCATTGCTACATTCGCTACTGAGCCTCTAATAATTGCAGTGCAAAGACCATCCCCAATCTTTTCATAAGAAGCTAGTTGCACATCCGCAGACTTTAACATTGCATCTGCTGCGCCTACCATCGCAGGGAAGCCTCTTGTTTCTAGTAGACCAATGGATCTATTACTTAAGCGACTATAGCCACGACGTTTCTGGATTAGCTCGGTCAGATGAGACCCTAATGGAAAAACTACTTCCAAATTCGGCATAGGACGAGCTATTACCGACTTAGAAACAAGTTGACCAAACTTTTGGGCAGTTTTGGCACCTTCTTCTACTGATAAACGCACATCAGCAATATTTCCCCTAACTACAGCAGTGCAAAGACCATTGCCAACTTTTTCATAACCAACCATCGTCACCTCAGCAGATTTAAGCATCATATCTGCTGTTCCCACAATAGCTGGGAAACTTTGAGTAGAAACCAAACCCAAAGCCGTGTCCTTGAAAGGGTTTTGTTGTGAGTAATCTATTTGTCTTCGTCCTCTTGATCTACGCAAATCGAGATTAGCCATGTAATTTAATTGTGCTTAGTTTAGTTTTGCTATGTAAAAAGTTAGGGGTGTAAAGAATAGATACTTTTATTTTATGATTTAGGGAAGAATTGACTGTTAAAAATAATTATCAAAGCGATATCGAGAGCGGGATATAAATGAATTAGCTGTTGTGTCTAGTGGAAGTTGATTAACCTGTGCGATTAACGTACCTATATTTATTTAGATATTTGGGTTTCCGTAAAACTCAGTTTTATCGTTAGAGACACAGTAATGATAGATAAGTTTTAAGCTCGGAACATAATTTTGTGAATTTAGAGAACTGATAGATTAAACACTAACTAATCTATAGGTTTTTATCGTAACCACAAGATAACATCTTTAACTCTAAGACATGTAGTTTAAAGTTCTTATTTAAGAGTTAATGGAAATTTATCATTAAATTGCTGAAATACCACCTTCAAAAAGGTTGGCAACTCTGAAAATGTCGATTTTTAGAACCAGAATTAACTACTTATAGCGATCGCAATAGACTTAGTTGGATAATCAATAAACCTAATAAATTTATACTGTTCTTAATTTAATTTTATATAAAAGTGAAAAATACCTTAAGATTGACAAGTAGGAAAGTCAATTTTCTTAGAACTTAGTACCTATAACTTAAAAAATAAATTAGGAGGATATCTATGGCTCTCGTCCCTATGAGACTGCTTTTAGATCATGCAGCGGAAAACGGTTACGGTATCCCTGCATTTAATGTAAATAATTTAGAACAAATTTTAGCAATTATGGATGCTGCTGATGAAACAGACAGCCCCGTAATTTTACAAGCTTCTCGCGGTGCTCGTACTTATGCTGGAGAAAATTTCCTTCGTCACCTAATCATTGGTGCGGTAGAAACTTATCCTCATATTCCTATTGCTATGCACCAAGACCATGGTAATAGTCCTGCTACTTGCTTCTCTGCGATTCGCAATGGCTTTACTAGTGTTATGATGGATGGCTCATTAGAAGCTGATGCCAAGACTCCTGCTAGTTTTGATTACAACGTTAACGTAACTGCTGAAGTTGTTAAAGTAGCTCATTCAGTTGGTGCGTCTGTTGAAGGTGAACTAGGTTGTCTAGGTTCTCTAGAAACTGGTCAAGGTGAAGCAGAAGATGGTCATGGATTTGAAGGAACTCTTAGCAAAGATCAACTTCTAACTGATCCTGACGAAGCAGTAGAATTCGTTGAACGTACTCAGGTTGATGCTCTTGCAGTTGCGATCGGTACTAGCCACGGTGCTTACAAGTTCACTAAAAAGCCTACTGGTGAAGTTCTGGCAATTAGCCGTATTGCTGAGATCCACGCTAAGCTTCCCAACACTCACTTGGTAATGCATGGTTCTTCTTCTGTACCTCAAGAGTGGATTGATATGATCAACGCTCATGGTGGTAAAATCCCTGAAACTTATGGTGTACCTGTAGAAGAAATCCAAAAAGGTATCAAGTCTGGTGTGCGTAAAGTAAACATCGACACTGACAACCGTTTGGCTATCACTGCTGCAATCCGTGAAGCTGGATATGCTGATCCTTCTAACTTCGATCCTCGTCACTTCATGAAGCCTGCTATGAAGTACATGAAACAAGTTTGTGCTGATCGCTATCAACAATTCTGGGCGGCTGGTAATGCAAGCAAAATCAAGCAAATTGCTCTTGATGATTATGCTGCTAAGTATGCTAGTGGCGCTCTAGATGCTACTACTAAAAAAACTGCAAAAGTTTAATTATGTCTAGCTCAAGTACTAATAGTTAATCTTAGTATTTGCTCATAATGAATTGTTTGGGTAGTTGTAAAACTACCCACTTTTTTTTGTGTTATTTGGGTGATTAGTTTGTTGATTGCTAGATATTTTCGTGAAGATAATTAGCAGGAGATCTTGTAAGTGAATTTATGGTTTGGAATAAAATCAAAATCTGTTTCTTCTGTATTATCGGCTTTGTTATAAGTGCTTTTCTATATCTAGAATTACAAGCTATGGGTTTTCCTGATGGTTTTTTGAGTAATTTGGATAAAGCCAGAAAACTTTACTATCCAATATTTATAGCTACTAACTTTGGGTTTATTGTGCATTCTTTGTTGTTAACTAAAAAAGTTCGTAGAAAGAATTTTAAGAAGCAAATAAATTTTTGTTATGGAGCTTATTTTCTCGTAATGACGCTATTTTATAGTGGAGATCGCCTTTTATCTTTGTTATTAGACAATGGCATTGGTGGATAATATTTTCAGGTACAATTACTAAATTTAGAAACAACTTAATGTTGGTTTGAATTGTTTAAGCTCGCAATCTTGATCGGAGATTATTAATTAGTCAATTATTGTCATTAAAGATAAAACTATGCTCAGAAAATTTTGTCAAAGTCTATCAATCGCCTTGGCAATTTTTGGCGTTTCCTCTGGACAGGGCGTCCTTGCAGATGAGGTTTGGTCAACAGAAGAATACGATGTTGTCTATCAAGACGAACGCAACAAAACTGCAATTTGGACTTACGGGAGTGATGAGCAGGTTATTGGCACGGTCTTTATTGATGGCTTAGCAGGGGTATATAAAGATAGAGGCTCTTATACTGGCTATTGGGTTCAAGAATCTTCTTCGGTGCGTTGTGATACTTTCCGTGAAGGAGCAGATGGTAAACCAACTTATCACTGGGGAAAATTTGAGCTGAAATTTATCGATCCAGATTTTCCTGCTCGTTGGCAAGCAGATTTTGGACTTTGCGATCGCAAAACGACTATCAAGTTAAATGGAACCCCTATTACACCGCTTTTTAAGAAATAAGCGAGAATTTATTAGGTTTTAGGGACAGTCACAAGATTCAACTAGAATCAAGATCAATGTTGTCTTCAAAGTGATTACCGCTTATTGTTTTGGAAAGAACTTTAGTTAGCAATCTAAATTAATGCACGCACTTTCAATTCCCACTTGGATGGTTCATGTTTCCAGCGTTATTGAATGGATTGCTGCAATCTGGTTGATTTGGAAATATGGAGAGATAACTGGCAATCATTATTGGTGGGGATTATCTTTGGGAATGCTTCCTGCTCTGGTTAGTGCTATGTGTGCTTGCACTTGGCATTTTTTTGATAATAGTCTTGCCTTAGAATGGCTGGTAATTCTTCAAGCTGCGACTACAGTATTGGGCAATATGACAATGTGTTTGGCTGCTTGGTATATCTGGAAAAAATCCCGTCAAACTAAACTATCTCAGGAATAATAAAAGCAAGATCTGTAATCGATTATATTGACTTATCTTTTAATTATCTGCTGCTATTTTTTTGTAATTATTAATCACATTTCCATGTCCAAAGAAACTCTATTTGCACTCTCTCTGTTTCCCTATCTTGGTTTTCTGTGGTTTATGACCCGTTCAGGAGAAACGCCTAAGTTGGCTCTAATTGGATTTTATGTGTTGCTAATTTTTGTAGTTGTGACTATTCCTGCTGGTATCTATGCCCAGAATCACTATGGTGAGTCTTTAGCTAATGTTGACTGGTTGCATGGTAGCGCTGAGCTATTTTTAACTTTGTCGAATATTTTAGTTGTCGTGGGTTTTCGTCAAGCTTTGTTAGCAAAGCAAGATCAGCTGCACCAAAAATGAATTCACTCAATAAGAACAAGCTCAATCAACTATAGATGGACTTAGCTATTGTTTATCATCCCGATTATGTTGCTCCTTTACCTGAACAGCATCGGTTTCCGATGCAAAAGTTCCGTTTACTAAAGGATCTACTGTTAAAAGATGGCATTATTACCCCAGGGCAAATTTTTACCCCCCAATTACCTGATCGTGTCCAACTGGAATTAGTTCACAATCCTGCTTATGTGGAAGGATATTGCGAGGGGACTCTTGAATATCAAGCACAAAGGCGCATTGGTTTACCTTGGAGCGCTCCTTTAGCTTACCGAACTAGAATTGCTATTGGCGGTACAATTCTGACTGCTCAATTGTCTTTAGAGCATGGTTTTGCCTGTAATACTGCTGGGGGAACTCATCATGCTTTTCCTGATTATGGTTCGGGTTTTTGCATTTTTAATGATTTAGCGATCGCCGCTAAAGTGTTACTAGAATCAGGCAAGGTCTCTAAAATTTTAATTATCGATTGTGATGTTCATCAAGGAGATGGCACCGCTTTTATTTTTCGGAATGATCCTCGGGTGTTTACCTTTTCGATGCACTGCGGAATTAATTTTCCCAGCCATAAACAACAGAGCGATCTCGATGTTTCTTTACCTGAGGGTCTAGACGATGATGGTTATTTACAAATTTTAGCGAGTCATCTGGATGATTTATTGACTGAGGTTAAACCAGATTTGGTTTTATATGATGCGGGGGTTGATGTCCATATTAGCGATCGCTTAGGTAAATTAGCCTTGAGCGATCGGGGTATTTATCGCCGAGACAGAATGGTCTTAAGTGCTTGTGCGACTAACAGATATCCAGTTGCTTGTGTTATTGGGGGAGGCTATAGCAAAAATATGCAGGAATTAGTTTATCGTCATTCACTATTACATCGTGCCGCTAAAGATATTGTGGATTAGAATCAAGCGTGACGTGCGATCTCTTGTGATGTCAATAGAAAATTAGTTTTAACTTTAACTGACTGATTTTCTTAGAGTATCTTGGCGAATCCTAGTAAAAAGTGATGAAAAATTATGATTTCTCTAACTAAAGCAAAGCTCAATGTAATTATCATCGGGTTGATGACGATGACTATTAATGGTTGCGGAGTACTCCAAACTAGACAAATAATTAATACGATTGATGATGCTGCCCAATTTCAAGCCGACCAGTCATTATCAACAGGTGCCAATATTAAAGACTTAAATTATATCTATACTGCTTTTGAAACTTATACAAAATGTTTGGAGAGTTTAAAAGAATCGAATAAAATTAACGCACAGCAAAAGTCAGAACTTTTAACCGTGATTGGTCAGAAATTCAGGGAATATAATTTACCTGATGTTAGGCAAGTTAAAGTCTATAGTGCCGTGACAAGTAGGTTTTGCAAGTGAGTTGCAAATCTCTGGCGACGGCGACAAAAACTAAGTAAATGGAAAAAATAAGACTTTAATTCCTAGCAGATTTAACTCAGCAGATCATTGCCTTATTCTTCCCTCGTAACTAATTTTGGCTTCTAGTCACACTGGTTACAGATCTATCTAATTGATTTAGAGATTGATTGTAGTTAATAATCGCCCCTAATAAATTTCCACGAGCAGTTGTTAATTCTGTTTGTGCTTCAATTACGTCAGTTTGCGTACCAACTCCTGCCTGGAATCGCAGTCTGGCTAGACGTAAACTTTCTTCAGCTAATTCAACGGCTTTTTCGGCAGTAACAATATTTTTGTCATTGGCTTGTAAACCAAAAAATGCCTGCTCTACTTCGAATTTGACATTATTGCGCTGATCGGCAAAATTATTCTCGGCGATCTCACTATTAATATCTTCAGCTCTGGCATTAGCTTTGGCTGTTCCACCATCAAAAATTGTCCAGCTAGCAGTTGCACCGACTGTGTATCCAGTGGTTGCATTAATATCATCATCAAGAACTTCAATAGCATCGACTTGCCCAAAAACACTGATTGTGGGTCGAATAGCTGCTAAAGCAATTTTGCGTTGTTCTTTGGTGATATCTTTACTTAGTAAAAACTGGATTAATTCTTGACGATTACCATAAGCGGTAATGATACTTTCTTCCAAGCTTAAATTCCAGGTTCCTGCTTTGACAATTTCATCTGCTGTTTGTAGATCCACTTGTTCGCCAAGGCTGAGAGTTTCTACTAATTGTCTTCTCGCAATATCTCGGCTAGCTACTGACGTATTTAGGCTTTGCTCAGCATTAGCTAGTTCAACTTCGGCTCTTAAAACATCAAATTTAGTTCCTAAGCCTGCTTCTTCTAGTAATTGAGCATCTTTAAGTGTTTGAGAAGCATCATCAACTGCGGCTTGAGCAATGTCGACCTGAGAAGAAGCATCTTGAAGATCGTAATAATCTTCTTTTGTTTCAAAAATTGTTTGCTCAATCGAGATATCTAAAGCCAGCTCATTAATTTCTAGTTGTTTGCGGGCAAGACGAATATTGGCTCCTCTGCCTCCCCCTGTATAAACATCATAGTTAAGAGTTAAATCAGCATTGAAAGAAGTAGTGCTATCTTCAATTCCTAAAGTCTCGTCGTCAACAGTAGGGTTATTTTCACGAAGTTGTTCGTTTCCTAGCTCCGCAGAAGCTGTATTACTATTGATACCAGTACCTTGTACAGCCAAGCTAGGATATCTTGCTGCTAAGGCTGCGTCTAGTTGTTTACGGGAAACTTCTACATTTAGTTCTGCTTCTTGCAAGTCCCGATTATTAGTCAAAGCAAGGTCTATTGCTTCTTCGATAGTGATGGGCTTGTTAACATTGATTGTTACTTCTTCTGTGGTAGTTGGAAGATTAAGATCATCTTCACTGGGATTTAAGCCCTCTAAAGAAGATTCTTTAGGTGTTGTTTGGGCAAGGAGAGAAGCAACCCGATTAAAATTGTAAGGAGATAAAGTATCTGTTTGAGACGATGGAGCTGGACTGGTAACTATGTCATGAAACTCGTGATTTTGATTAGTTACTTCCTGATTATCTAAATTGATGGCTTGACTACTGGGAAGATTAATCTTTAGATCTAACTGATCTAACTTCGATTGATCTAACTCCACGGCTTCAGCTACAAACACATTAGTTACGAAAGAACCACACAATAGTAATGTACTAATATTGAGGGTTCTCATGAGGGAATCTTTTCTATTCACTCCTCACTCCTTTTTTAAATGAGAAACATCTACAGTAAATACTATCCTTAGATCAAGATTTTCGGGATACTTTATCTGATGTTTATACTACCGCTTGTCACTAAAATATTAAATCTTTGTAAATCAAAGCAATCACACCTTAGATTTGTTAAGAAGTGAAAATTTTACAGACTCTTTGATGTAAATTGCTGATTAATTTGTGGATTGGGATTTTGATTGGGATGACCATAAATATTGGGAATTGCGATTATCCCAAGCTTGACCATCTAGTGCCATCTTTTCAATATCACTGGCTAATTGTAAGGCTTTAATTCCTTGTTCTCCACCAACTGAAGGTCTTTCTCCCCCAGAAATGCAACTGATGAAATGTTCTAGTTGGGCACATAAAGGTTCTACCTTGCCGGTACGGACATTTTCGATGATTCCGTCTTGGATATAGACTTTATTATTTTGAGGGCGGGATAAATTGTTAGTTGGGTAACGATGAATTGAAATGTCATTATTCAATAAATCAGTTTGGATTAAAGATTCTTTACAGTGAGTACTAAGGGTACGAATTTTACTGTGAGTAATTTTGGAGGCTGTTAGAGTGGCAACGACTCCATTAGCAAAGCCTAATGTCGCAGTAACGTAATCTAAATAACCAGCGTTAGCACTACTTCCACTGGCTGTGACATTGACTACTGGTGAGGCGGTTAATTCTAATAACAAATCAATATCGTGAATCATTAAATCTAATGCCACCGATACATCATTAGCCCTTTGAGAATAGGGGCTCATCCGACGTGCCTCGATCGCCAATATTTCTTCTGTTCGCACAGCTTTAATCAATTCGACAAAGGCAGGATTAAATCTTTCAATATGACCAACTTGCAAAATTTTCTTAGCTTCTGCTGCTGCATTAACCAGCGATTCTGCTTCAGATAAAGAAGCTGCGATCGGTTTTTCGAGGAGGACGTGAACCCCTGCTTCTAGGCACTTGAGTCCAACTTGATGATGTAGCTTAGTTGGTACCGCGATGCAAACAGCATCAATTTTAGGTAATAAATCTAGGTAATTTTCAAAAAAACGTGTTTGATAGTGACTAGCAATATTCAGACCCTGTTCCACATTGAGATCGGAAATACCAACTAATTCAATATCTTTGAATTGGCTGAGAATTCTTACATGGTGCTTGCCCATATTGCCTACGCCGATTACTCCCATCCGAAGATAATGGGGGTTCGTACTCGGTTTTGTATCCTCAGAAAAATTAGATCGCACGACAATCAACTCCTACTCACCACAAATACAATTTAAGAAATATTTAGACAAATAATGAATTATAAAAATATCCTTACAAATATTCAGATATTATCACATGGACTTAAAGAGTGAAGTTTTTATAAGCTTAGACTTGGAACCCAGTGACGGTAATTGTTGGATTCGGATCGCATTAATTCTAAAGCATCAATTACTTAAATGGGGAATCTTTTCATCTCTTTGATTGCATCACGAGCGTTATTTAACAAAGTAGTTGAAACCATTGGGATTTGGGGTATTTGCCAGAGGACATCAATGGTTCTTCGTAATGTTCTGACCATATCTCCTTCGGCTAAATTAGTCGACTCACATAAATCATGCCACTCAATTCCTAATGCCCATTGCTCGGCTAAACCAATTAATTCGTATTCTCGCCAGATGGGAAAAGTTACTCCATTTCGGTGTTGTACTTGAAAAAGATGAGGTCTGATTTGTTTGAGGCTTGAAGAGTGAAGATCTTCACTTTCTTCTTGTGACCGTTTTTGTACTCCTAGAGCCTCTAGTACTTCTGGAGCTGGAGGATAATCGCACCAAATATCTCCTCGGGGCGGTTCACTAATGAGTGCAGCAACTGCTGCTGCTAAGTGATGTGGTTTTAACCCTTCTAGTTCGCCAGACATAAATGCTAAAGCTAGCCACAGTTCGTTATCTCCACGAATAGTAGCGGCAGCCTTGCCAAGAGTAGTAGGGACATAGCCTTCTAAGGCTGCAAATTCTTGTAAGACGGTGATTAAGTTAAGAAAGTCATCCCAATAGTAGGACTGGTTTGACTTGTGTTTTTGATATTTTATTTGGGTGCGATGTAATTTTGCTTGTAATTCTTGGCGTTGTTCTTGCTTTTTGAGTAATTTGTTGGGGTTGTCCCACTTATGAAGAGGGTGTTGAGAAATTTTTTCTTGAACTAGGTCGATGCGGAACTGCTGCTCAGTTACTTCTGGAGCGACAGGACTGGGAATTAAGCGATCGCTAATTTGTCTCGCAACTATATCTGTTTGTTCATTGCCGCTGATTAGCTTGCCGAGGCGAGGCTTATTGATGGTGGGTAGGGTGAGAGCTGCAATTGTTTCTTGATCTAAATTGCCGAGATTAATATCGGCAAGATCGCTATTGGCAACTACATACCAGTTATTATTTGCTCCTAAACAAACTAAATTCTCTGCTTTGCCAGAACCTGCAATTTTGCTAACTAAGACCGCAGCTAGTGGTGAAGCAATTTTTACATGTTTACCCTTGAGTCCCACAATTATTCCTGGCTCTAAGTCGCTAATCAAGGATTTGATTGCTTGTTTCCTGGTCGCTTCTGCTTGTTGCTTAAGAATGCTGAACAATCTTTGTTCTTCTTTTTTGATTGCTTGCAGTTTTTGATAACTCTTTAAATTTTGAGGAGAAACAGTTGCCAATTCGACATCAAGTTTGGCAAGTTTGGTCGTAATTTCGGCGATCGCCTGTTGCTCTGGAGCTAATTTCTTTTTCGCTAAATATTCAGCAAAACTTTTTTCGAGTAGTTCTTTAACTTCAGCGATTTTATATTTTTGGAGAAGATTGAGTACCATTCCGTAAGAAGGTGTAAACCGACTTTGCAATGGTTCAGCCTCAGAAGTTGCCAAATAAGCCGCTTCTTTTGCTCCTTCAAAAGGGCTTTGAATTGTTACTACATAGCCGACATCATCTTTCCCTCTTCTTCCTGCCCGACCAGCAATTTGTAAAAATTCTGAGGAAGTTAACATTGCATGCCCTGAGTCAGTTCGCTTGGATAATGCGGAAATAACTGTTGTTCGAGCAGGCATATTAATTCCTGCTGCGAGGGTAGCAGTTGCAAAGACTACTTTGACTAACCCTAATTCAAAAAGCCTTTCGACTAATTCTTTCCAGGCAGGTAATAAGCCAGCATGATGGGAGGCAATTCCTCTGAGAAGTGGTTCGACTTGGTCAATTTTGATGACTTGCGATTTATCGGTTAAAAACTTCCACAATAAATAATGTTGATTGGGCTGAGAGCGGAGATACTCAATTAATTGATTGGCTGAGTCAGGATTATTGGCTAGATAGTCTCGGAGCAGTCCACTGGCTTCAGGAATTTCCGAACTGCAATGATCGATCAGGTCTTGTTGTAGATCTAAACTATGGTCTAGAAAAAAGTGCAAGAGAAAATCTTCAATTCGAATTGCTTCTGCTGGACTGACTAAAACTGCGTTGTCTAGCTGGGCAACTGCGCGATCGCAACCCATGCGACTAAAAATAATATAGATCGCTGGGAGCATCTCTTTCGCTTGTAATTGCTTGAGAACCTGGATACTGCCTGGGCAATCTTTTTGCTTAGTTCGTCTGCGTTTACCACCATCGCGAGGTAGCATTGCTTTTAATTTGGGGTTGATTTTTTCTTGTTTACTATCGAGCAGGGGATACATCTTTTGGCGATCGCAAAAGAAAAACCTCAAGGGGACAGGGCGAAAATCTGAATCGATTAGTTGGCAATCAAATTGACGAGGGCGGTCTGGATTGGTATTGCGAATTTTGGAAATCCAATCGGTTAACTCTTCTGGGTTGCCAATAGTTGCAGAGAGACCCACAATTTGAATTTCGGGTGGACAATAAATAATTGATTCTTCCCAGACCGTGCCTCGATAGCGATCGCCTAAATAGTGACATTCATCTAAAACTACGGCATCGACATCTCGTAATGATGTCCCCACATCACCAATTGGTGTTTCATAGAGCATATTGCGGAAAATTTCCGTGGTCATGATTAAGACCGACGCCCCAGGATTAATCAGAATATCCCCTGTAATTAAGCCAACTGCCTTAGGATTATCTGCTCCAAAAATAGCTTGAAAATCACGAAATTTTTGGTTGGAGAGTGCTTTGAGAGGGGTTGTATAAAATACTCTTTTTTTTCTTGATACTGCTCTGTGAATTGCATATTCACCAATTAAAGTTTTTCCTGAACCGGTGGGGGCACAGACAATCACCGATTTATCGGCGTTTAGAGCAGCGATCGCTTGTTGTTGAAAATCGTCTAATTGAAAAGGATATAACTTGGTGATATCTATGTTTGTTGCGGGAGAATTCATCTACGTTGTTTGCTCACATCAGAGCAAGAAAAGAAAATGTGGCGAACTTATGGAAAAACCTA